>NZ_BAIX01000117.1 GCF_000613405.1 Hoylesella enoeca JCM 12259
CAAGTTTTTGGGGTGCGGTTGCTCCTGATCCAAAAACTCTGTGGTCGGAGATGAAAAAAATAACGGTCATCCCTTGCCTTTGCACACCTTCCTCTTGCCTGCTCCTTCATGCACGTAAAATAAATATCAACTTAAAAAATTACAATTATGAACGCAATGAACAATTTCACAGTTACGGGTTATGTTTGCAAGGATGCAGAAGTTAAAAACTTTGAGAAGGCTGCCATCGCACGCTTCGGTATCATCATCAAACACACAGAACGCAAAGGCAACGAGACCACTACGGTCTCTTCGATCATAGGCCTTGAAACTTGGGTAAAGAACGACGATACGGCTACCTTGGAACTGCTGAAGAAGGGCAAGGAGATTACGGTAGAGGGATTCTTCAAGCCGGAGAACTACACCAAGGACGGTAAGAACGTCACGGTTCTGAAGAACATCGCCACAAAGGTTACCGCCTTTGTCAGGGAAGAAAAGCAGGACGCTCCTAAAGCGAAGAACCGGAAGGCCAAGTAAAAGCCTTACTCCGAAAGACGGGAGACTCTT
>NZ_BAIX01000115.1 GCF_000613405.1 Hoylesella enoeca JCM 12259
GACGAGGACGAAGAGGAGGAAGAAGATTTTTAATGCATCATGCACAACACAGCATTCTTCCGCACAAAATAATTAATCACAAAACAAACAAAGACAATGACAAAAACAAAACTGATATTTGCAGCAGCGTTAGCCTTCTTCGTTAGCTGCGCAAACGACGACACAACGAATAAACAAAGCGAACAAGAGCCGGGAACTGAAGGTCTCACGAGTTTCGTAGAAGAAGACCAGGCAACACGCACCACGGGTGAATACGACGGTAGCGGATTAAACTTCTATTGGACAGCCGGCGACCGCCTATGGGTACACAACGGAACGCTGATACAAGACGCCCGGAACAATATCAACACAGAACTCGTTGCCACCACCGTGCCCGGTGGTGTTCAACGTGCAGCCAAAGCCAAGTTCTGGTTCAGCGGCACCTACACCGCCAGCTCTTATCCCGTGCGCTACACGGGCAAGAACGGAGCAAAAGATAAGGTGACGATCAAGGCGAGCCAGACACAAACTGTGCCTAACGATGCCAGCCACATCGGCGAAGATGGCGACTGTGGTGTAGCCACAGCTACCAAACCCGTAGGCGGTGGCCAATACCACTTCACCCTCGACCACAAGGCAGCTTACGCCACCTTCTTGCCGTATAACGCCGAGGGCGAAATCTCCGGCGCGAAGATTACGAAGAT
>NZ_BAIX01000114.1 GCF_000613405.1 Hoylesella enoeca JCM 12259
CCCCAGTTTCCTGCCTGCTCGGCATGTCTGCCTCCCAGTCAAGCGCCTTATGCCATTGCACTCTATGAGACCGGTTACCAATCGGTCCGAGGGCACCTTTGGAAGCCTCCGTTACGCTTTTGGAGGCGACCACCCCAGTCAAACTACCCACCAAGCAGTGTCCACACCATAGGTGTGTTAGACCTCAGACAGCCAAAGGGCCGTATTTCAAGGATGGCTCCACGAATGCTGGCGCACCCGCTTCGAAGCCTCCGGCCTATCCTACACATCGGATGACCAAGGTCAATGCTAAGCTGTAGTAAAGGTTCACGGGGTCTTTTCGTCCCATCGCGGGTAATCGGCATCTTCACCGATACTACAATTTCACTGAGATCATGGTTGAGACAGCGTCCGGATCATTACACCATTCGTGCAGGTCGGAACTTACCCGACAAGGAATTTCGCTACCTTAGGACCGTTATAGTTACGGCCGCCGTTTACTGGGGCTTCAATTCAATGCTTCCTATTGCTAGTGACATCTCCTCTTAACCTTCCAGCACCGGGCAGGTGTCAGGCTGTATACGTCATCTTTCGAGTTTGCACAGCCCTGTGTTTTTGTTAAACAGTTGCCTGGACCTATTCTCTGCGCCTCATATTGCTATGAGGACCCCTTATCCCGAAGTTACGGGGTCAATTTGCCTAGTTCCTTAACCATGAATCTCTCAACGCCTTAGTATATTCTACCCGACC
>NZ_BAIX01000112.1 GCF_000613405.1 Hoylesella enoeca JCM 12259
ATAGTGATTGGAAAATGCCATTCTCTTTAGGTTTTGCCAACATACCGGCAGTACCACAAGTTTTTCAGCACTATGACTGGTATGGTAATTTATTCGCTAGTACATTTACACAAGTGGGTGGAACAGCACTTATTCCTTACAAAGGATATTGGACGAGTTCAGAGATCAAAGACCAATGGGCCGGAACTGTTTTCTTATCCTTTGAGAGGTCTGTAATGTGGGAATTTAATTATAAAAGTGCTATGGGCAACTACCGCGTCCGCCCCTTCGTGAAGTATTAATCTCAGCGTAGGAGTACGACGGGCCCAAATCGGTGACGGGAAACTGGCGTATCCCTACGACGAGCCGAAAACAGTAAAAAGAGCGCGGCGTAGGGGTACGCGAGGCAGAAATCAGTGCCGGGAGCCTGGCGTACCTCTACGACAGGTCGAAAATAGCAATTTGGAGCCGTCGTACTCCTACGCCGACCTCGAAACAAAGAAAACGGCCTTTCAAACCCTTTATAAACTATAAATATTAACTTCCTAAACAATATAACTATGAAATTAAAAGATTTTATGAGAAGTCGGCTCCAAAACATGGAGCATTATCAGTTTGCTGACCGCGTGCTGCAGCTTTGCAAGGAAGCCAATGTGCCGAAACTAACGGCTATGTTGGGGCCGCTCACGGCCGCCGTGGCTAAGGAAGATTTGGCACTCAACCAGCCCCGCGTGCTCGACGGCACCGAAGAACTCGAGTTGCTCGACAACGCGCGCGATAATGCTTATTATGCGCTAAGCCTGCTTGTCGAAATGCAGAAACGAAGCGAAGATAAAG
>NZ_BAIX01000111.1 GCF_000613405.1 Hoylesella enoeca JCM 12259
ACCCATGCGTGCCGTCTCGGCTTTATCGCGTGTGGTGGTTAGGTTCGTGCCGCTAACAGTTACATCGTCGTTAAACGCAACGAAATCGTAGGTGCCATAAGGGAGCCTTAGTTTATCTTTTGAGCTGGCGTCGGGCGTGAATGTAGGTGCCCACATAGAGCTGCCGAACGTGCCTTTCATTTCGCCTTTCAAAGTACCACTCTGATAGGCACGGATCGTGTAGTGACCGTTAGCCGGTGATAATGCGCCGCGCGTCTTCTTTGCTGTCGGTTCACTCTCTACCGTTATCTCGGCTTCGCAATCGCCCAGGTCTACAATCTGTGGCTTTGCTGTTTCTGATGCTCTCGTTAATGTCTCGTCCTCACCAAACTCTTCGTTGGTAAAGCTGAATTGCACGGCTTGTGTAGGCTCTTTCTGCTCATTATTCTCGTCGTTGCTGCAACTCGTTGTGAATAATAATAACGCTGCGCTTAAAAATATATACTTCTTCATTGTCTTCTGATTTTTAATGATGATTACTCAAATTCATATTCTCCTCCGTCGACATCATCGTCCGGGTCCCAATCCTCTTCTTGCGAACCAGGGTGCGGCCGCACCGACGTACAAACAAATTGCTCTGTCGTGGCTTCGATGACGTGGCATTCGGGCTTCAGATAAGCCATTAAACTCTCTACTTGTTTTCTCATTATTTCGTGTTGTTTTAGTGAGTAAATGCTGCGTTATTTCCCCCTTGCTCGGTTGGCAAAAGGGCATGAAAAAAGGAACAAAGGGAACTCCGAGAAGCCCTTTGTTTATTGGTGTTTAGCCCACGCCTTACGCGCGCGCGTAGGCGAAGACCTAAAATA
>NZ_BAIX01000110.1 GCF_000613405.1 Hoylesella enoeca JCM 12259
ACGACGGTAAGAACCATTTCAAAGCGGGCGAACCGGTATAGGCTACGCCTGGATTGTAGTCGGCTGCAGACTTAAAAGCTGTAAAGTTAGGATTTAACCCTTTCACTTTATTGCCTGTAACCGCACTCGTGCTATAGCTGGCATCCCATGTCTCATCGTAACCACTCGTTGGGTGAGTAGTCAAAGCATCTTGAGCTGTTGTAACTGTGTTTGTGTTGGCTTGTATTGACCACACAGGATAGGGGCACCAAGATGTTGCAGTGCCTGCATCATGCAAAGCAATGGCAATACGATTATTTTTATCTAATACTACAGCTATCGGAGTCTTACTGCCGCCGCCGAAAGTAGTGTCTTTGAAGTGGCCGGTAGTGCCGTCGCTCATCAAATAAGTATACAAAGGTTTGAGTTTGATCTTTACAAGGTATGATTTGTTAGCCTGCATTGATAGAGCGAAGTTCAACTTTTGGGCGGCAGTGATAGGTTCCCAGAAGATTTTTGCTCCAGAGAAACTGAATTTGAGATTTGAAACTTCTGTTGAGGGGAGGAAATAAAAGTAATCACTGGTCGTTTTAAAAGCATAATCCTGGCCCCACGTGAAAGTGGAGGGTTGACTTCTGTGCTTGGCAAATTGCTTGTTGCTGGCATCATGGCTCCATTAGTTGTTGTATAAGCCTTTGTCGTGGGATTATAGGCTATGCTTGCGGGGACAACATTAGCAGCCGTGGCTTCAAGAACGGTGGTAGTATTAGGAATATCCTTTTTACAAATAAATTCCATACGCAGGCGGGCGCCGACATGTTTCATTGTGAATTGCACGTATACAGGTGTAGGGCCAGTGATAGTAACCGTGGCGAA
>NZ_BAIX01000109.1 GCF_000613405.1 Hoylesella enoeca JCM 12259
GGGCGAGAGAACGGCATTCATCGTACCCAGTACGACTGTCGGGAAGAACATGATGCAGAAACCCAAGACAAAGGGACGGAGAAGGGGAAAGACGTCTATCGCCTCGGCACGGGCAATGGAAGCCCATACCCGAAGGGCAATATAAAAGAGCGTTCCCAAGCCCGCTATACCTTTGGCGATGCCTGTCATCTGGGCACAAAGCGGCATCATCTCGTCATAGGTTGAGCGTAGCAGCTCGTGTAAACTGGCAAAATCCATAAGCAAGTGTGTTTAGATGTATGAATCACCAATGACTGATTACCAATACCTGCTTGCCGTATTGCCGTAGAGTGCTTTGACGGAGGCAAGGTTGTTCTTTTCTCTTGCACGCACGTAGCTCACGGAAATGTTCTTTCTTGTGTAGTACGACACGAGCGAGCGGTTTTCCCTCAGTGTGGTATAAATACGGTCGATGGCCTGCATGCGCTCGTGGTCGTTCATCGAGAAAACATTACTCTTGACAATGGACTTTAGTTCCTTGAGACTCTCACCGCTCTGCTCCAGAAGTTTGGCATAGCCCGAAGCCATCGCAGCGAGTTCCGAAGGGCGGAAGTTCTTGTCCGAGAGCATCTTCTTATACGAGGTGACGTAAATCTCCGAGATATCGCCCACCATCAGGATGCACTCCTTGACTTTGTAGGCATCGCCGATGAGGTTGTTCACCTTCTTCAGCGCATCGTAATACTTCTTGGTGTCGTTGTAGAGTTTCTCCACTTCCTTGAACCCGTCCAAGGTGTTCTTCACCGTCTTGGAGGCGGTGGCAATCTCCTTGACCGAATTGACGATGTTGCCCGCGAAGTTACCGGGATCGGTTACTACCCACTGTGCGTGGGCTTTTCCGCTGAATAAAAGGACGGTGCCCATCAGCAGCATTAAAATTCTTGTTT
>NZ_BAIX01000108.1 GCF_000613405.1 Hoylesella enoeca JCM 12259
TCTTCATCACCCACTGCTTGGTCTGATAGGCAGCACGCTCGGCATACATCCCGGCAATGGTAAGAGCGTCTTCGGGGCCGATGATACCCATCTCCTCAATTTTCTGGTCGAACTTCTCGTTGGAGACAAGGTAGGCTGTTTCAGGATTCCTAAGGTAGGCTTCCTCTTGCAGCTTGTCCCGCTTGGCTGTAAGTTCGGCAAGGTTCCCCTCCTGCTGGTGTACCATCATCTCCGTTCCCTGCACTACGGGCGAGAGAACGGCATTCATCGTACCCAGTACGACTGTCGGGAAGAACATGATGCAGAAGCCCAGCACGAAGGGACGGAGAAGCGGAAAAACGTCTATCGCCTCGGCACGGGCAATGGAAGCCCATACCCGAAGGGCAATGTAAAAAAGCGCACCCAAGCCTGCTATGCCCTTGGCGATCCCTGTCATCTGTGCGCAGAGCGGCATCATCTCGTCATAGGTTGAGCGTAGCAACTCATGTAAACTGGCAAAATCCATAAGCAAAAGTGTTTTTATGAAAGTTCTTTCAAGTTCTTTTTTGTCTGTGGATTTACCAATATCTGCTTGCCGTATTACCATAGAGCGCCTTAACGGAGGCAAGGTTGTTCTTCTCCCTTGCGCGCACGTAGCTTACGGAGATGTTTTTCCTTGTGTAATACGATACAAGCGAGCGATTTTCCCTCAGCGTGGTGTAGATGCGGTCGATAGCCTGCATGCGCTCGTGATCGTTCATCGAGAAAACATTACTCTTGACAATGGACTTTAGTTCCTTGAGACTCTCACCGCTCTGCTCCAGAAGCTTGGCATAGCCCGAAGCCATTGCAGCAAGTTCTGAAGGGCGGAAGTTCTTGTCCGAGAGCATTTTCTTATACGAGGTGACGTAAATCTCCGAGATGTCGCCCACCATGAGAATACACTCCTTGACCTTGTAGGCATCCCCAATGAGGTTGTTCACCTTCTTTAGCGCGTCATAATACTTCTTGGTGTCGTTGTAGAGTTTCTCCACTTCCTTGAACCCGTCCAAGGTGTTCTTCACCGTCTTGGAGGCGGTGGCAATCTCCTTGACTGAATTGACGATGTTGCCGGCGAAGTTACCGGGATCGGTTACCACCCACTGTGCATGGGCCTTTCCGCTGAATAAAAGGACGGTGCCTATCAGCAGCATTAAAATTCTTGTTC
>NZ_BAIX01000107.1 GCF_000613405.1 Hoylesella enoeca JCM 12259
GCCACCGATGCAGGCAGGGAGGGTGAACTGATATTCAGATGGATTTATGCACATCTAGGTTGCCGAAAGCCTTTCTACCGCCTTTGGATTTCCTCGCTCACGGACAAAGCTATCCGTGAGGGCATGGCAAATCTCAAGTCAGGGAACCATTACGACAGTCTCTATTATTCCGCCAAGGCAAGAAGCGAAGCCGACTGGCTCGTGGGAATCAATGCGAGCCGTGCCCTTTCCATTGCCCGCAGGAGGCTATTCGTTGGGACGGGTACAGACTCCAACCCTCGCTATGGTCTGCCGTCGGTACATAGAGAACCGTGATTTTTCTTCCGTGCCTTATTGGAAACTCTCCGCCCTGATGGAGAAAGAGGGCGTGTCGCTGAAAGCCATTGGCATTACCGACTATGAGAGTGAAGCATCGGCACAGACTGCCCTCGCTACGCTTCGCAGTCAGAGCCGGCTTAAAGTTGAATCGGTCGCAAGAAAGGTAACGCATACATCGCCACCACTCTTGTACGACCTTACTGCCTTGCAGAAGGAAGCCAACAGACGCCACGGCTTTTCAGCAGACAAGACCCTCTCAATTGCTCAGAGCCTCTATGAGAAGAAAATCACGACCTATCCCCGAACAGGCAGCCGATACATCAGCGAGGACGTCTTTGAGGAAGTACCCGCCCTGCTCCACAAGATAGGTAAGCCCCTATCCAATCCGCTTAACCGCCACTCGGTGGACAACGCTAAGATAACCGACCACCACGCTATTATCCCCACGGGAGAAACACCTTCCGGCTTATTGACGGATGAAGCAATCCTATATAATATGGTGGTAACCCGTTTTATCGAAGCCTTTTCGCCTGACTCCGAGGAAGAACGTATGCAGGTGCTGTTCACGGACGGCACCAACACCTTTACTTGGAAAGCATGCCGACAAATCTCCTTGGGCTGGAAAGCCGTGCAGAAAGAAGTCAAATCAGATGACGAGGAAGAGTTACTTGCCACATTGCCCAATTTAACAGAGGGTGAACTCCTACCACTTCTCAATGCCGAGATTACCGAACACAAGACCAAATCGAAACCGCTCTATACCGAAGCCACCCTGCTCTCCGCTATGGAGAACGCAGGCAAGGAAGTGGAGGATGCAGAAAGCAAGAAGGCAATGGCGGAATGCGGTATTGGCACACCTGCTACAAGAGCCAATATCATCGAAACGCTCATCCTCCGTGATTATATCCG
>NZ_BAIX01000106.1 GCF_000613405.1 Hoylesella enoeca JCM 12259
GTAAAGGGAAAAGAAATACCGGCCCGTAATCGCAAGGCTTTAAGACAGGACTGATAAGTGGGATATTTGATATGGGGGAGCAGTGTTTCCCTTTCATCGCTGTGCATTTTCTCAATTAATCGAACTGCTCCCGGCAACAGTTTGATACGACAAAGCACACCCGTCTTTTGTCTGTTGAACTTCAACCACAAACTACCTGCATCATCACGGACAAGGTGCTTCTTGCTTAGCTCCATCAAATCACAATAGGCTGCACCGATATAACAGGCGAAGAGAAACACATCACGAGCAGTTTCCATTTCTTTTTCCAATTCATCAAAGCGGAGTGCCTTCAACTTGTCCAATGCTTCTTGGTCAAGAGCTTTAGGTGCTTTCTTGTCTCCTCGTTCTATATGTACTTTATCAAACAGAAGCGTATCAGCCAGCCCCTCACGATAAGCCAGCCTGCAGACGGTCTTCAAATCCGCAGCAACTCTGAAGAATGTGCTTTGCTGATGACCGAGTTCACCGAGACAGAACGTCTGCAATTCGTAGATGAAGTTTTCTGTCAACAGTGAGAAAGCCAAGTCCGAAATATGGTATTTCTTCTGAATGAACTCCTGCAATCGCTTTCGAGTGGAATGATAAGCACACATAGACTCTTCCTTGATGTCTATACCGATATGGTTTTCTTTCTCCTTGATAAGCATATCCAATCTCTCGATGAGCCTGCATCTTGCCTGTACGCTGCCTTGAAACAGCTCCTTTACATCGGTTGCATCAAATGGCTGCCCTTTGGCAATCAACGACTGATAGGCAGATTGAATGGAAAGCAACAAATTCTCCAATCTCCCATTTACCTCCACCGCCTCGCGGCTCTTGCCGTCCATCCTGCTCTCACGAGGATTCCACAAGTCGGGATTGCAGGAAAGTTTACAACTGAACTGGGCAATGGAGCGCCCAATGGTAATACGCCCCATAATCGGAGCCTTGCCCGACTTGTCCAAACCGCTCTTTTTAAGGTAGAGCAACACCTTCATCTTCTCTGTTTTCATACGCTTTAATATTTGTGGGCAAAATTACCCGAATTAAAGCGTTCCTCACTTACGCAGAAAACTGCCGACCGAAGCAATAGCCACACGAACGATAATAATTCAGTTACCTATTTCTTCTCCATCGTTACCAACATCAAAACAAGGTAACACTCTGGTAACTGAACTTCTGCCTAAATCTGCATATTTCTGCCCTTTACAAATAGAGCAGTATTATGCTGATTTATGTATT
>NZ_BAIX01000105.1 GCF_000613405.1 Hoylesella enoeca JCM 12259
ATGTAAAGGTTTACATAATACGCAATGGTGCATTGATACACCTTCTTCCAAATGCTCCTGCACGCTCTCTAATACGTGGACTTGAATAGTGCCATCTGTAAAACAGATACCGAAAAACTTGGATTTGAGTTCCTTGAAACGCTTTTCGTCTTCCATTGCCTTCTTTTGCTTCTGTTCTATCTCCTCCCTTTCACGCACTCTGAGAAGCTCCTCGTGTCTGCGGTCGTGTTCGCCTTTAAGGTCTGTTGGGCATAAATATTTTGGATTATGAATATCCTTTCCTAATCTTCTAAGTATATCTACATAATCACTCCAAAGGGAAATATCCACAATCTCATAGCCGTTACGGACTGCAATCTTGTAAGATTGCCATAGTTCTTCAAAAGTTCTCTTGTTGCCAAGAAAGTAACGTAAATGCTCTGTGCGACCTGCTTTTAGCAATGTTTCCACTCGGCTGTCTGTAAGTAATGCAGGAATAAGCTGGGTAGGTACGATGCCATAGAAATTATCCTTAAAACCATTTCTACGAAGTATGTCTGTAACCTTGAACTTCGGATATATCGGTGAGTAGGCAATATGCTGATAGGCTTCATTATCGTTGCGTATCGCCATAGGACTATAATAGGAAAAGGTATCAACATAGTGTCCCAATACCCTCTGTATGGCAACCACAGCTTTTCGTCCCTGCATATTCCACCAATATTGCCCAATCTCAATTATAGAAGTCTGTGCTTTGTAACCTTTCTCCATACCCACAATAAGTAGGAACATACGCAATACTTGAAACTCTCCACAAGTAGTAAGTATGGTGAAATACTGCTTCTGCTGCAACTTGCGCTCGTAGGTTTCCTTGACCTGCAACTTTGCCCTGCAATGAGGGCAAGTACAAGTTTTTCTCTGTTTGTTCATTACCCAACTATGCCCACAATCCATACAAGTAGTGCGACCTTTTGGCAAGCGGTAGGCGAAGTGGTCAATACACTCACGGAATGCCCACTTACTTTGTTGCTTGGTTATCGGGCGAAGATGCTTGCTTTGTTCCAAAACCGCCTTTTCAAATTTGTTTCTCGGTTTCATAGGCTTAAAAATCGAATAGTGATGGTTGTACTTGGGTTGCTGCGTTCTCAGTCTTTTTCACTCGTGCGTTACGGCTCTGTAACTTGGCAAGTTCCTCACGCTGATATTGCTTAATGGCTTCCTGCCTTGCTTCGGCTTTTTCTTCCTCTGTGAGTTCCACAATGTGATTAACGGCTACTTGGCAAGAAACAGCCTTACCCACCTCTATATCGTCCTCATCGTAGTAGTGATTATCACGAGTCGTGATAAGCA
>NZ_BAIX01000104.1 GCF_000613405.1 Hoylesella enoeca JCM 12259
ATGGAAGACATCGGACAACCGGAGCAACTGTCACTGTTTGCCCCGGAGGAATACAGCCTTTGGACAAGAGAGGTAAGCCGTGTAAACAATGAAATCAAGGATAAGTCAGGAACTTCACAGGCACGCCGTCCTATAACTCAAACTGCTCCCCAGAAACCATCGGAGTCCAAGATACAAAAGTCAGTAACCTCTCCTCAACGTCGTACCCGTAGTAGCAGGAAAGCAGCTTCTACCTCCCTACGTGAGCCATCCCTTTTCGACTTCATGAACGAAGCCGAAGAGCGCAAGCCGCAGCCGATAGCGGAAGTCAGAAAGGAGTTTGACGCTTCACCGCGCCCTTTTCTCTCTTCGCCGGACTCTCATCTGAGAGACGGCTCCATTGTCGTGCAGAAAGGTCAGGTGGGGTTTCTTTCTGACCTGAAGCGACATCCGACCTTCAACCCGATGGACTTGCCGTATGCACAGCTTTCCCGTCTCAAAGCCTATATCGAGATACGGGAGTGCTATCATCGTCTCTATGACTACGAGGCGGAGAACCATGCAGAAGACAGGGAAGACCGCAGCAGGCTCAACCACCTATATGATGACTATGTTGCACGTTGGGGCTACTTCAATCAGAAGGCGAACACCGACATCATCAAGATGGATGCCACAGGCGTGGAAATGCTCTTCTTGGAACGCTCCGAGAACGGCAGGTACGTCAAGGCGGACATCTTCAACCATCCAACGGCATTTTCTACCACGGAACTGACCGTTGCCACAGACCCGATGGAGGCACTGGGTGCATCACTCAACAAGTACGGTACGGTGGAACTTGACTACATGAGTTCGCTTTTACCTGATATGGAAGAAAACGACATTATTTCTTCCTTGGAAGGTCGTATCTATTTCAATCCCGAAGAGAATGCTTACGAGGTAGCGGACAAGTTCATTTCGGGCAATGTAATAGAAAAGGCGGAGCGTATCGAGTCGTGGCTCTTGGACCATCCCGACCACGAAGAGGCAAAGCAGAGCCTTGCTGCCTTGCGTGCAGCCACGCCAACACCCATTCCTTTTGCAGACCTTGACTTCAACCTCGGTGAACGTTGGATACCTGCCAAAGTCTATGGTAGGTTTGCCTCAGAGTTTTTCGGGACGGATATTGGTGTATCCTACCATTCCAACATGGACGAGTACAGCATTGTTTGCGACCATAAGAATGCCAATATCTGGCACAAGTATGCCGTACAGGGTGAGTTCCGCCGCTATGACGGCATCAATCTCCTGAAGCACGCCCTGCACAATACCATTCCCGACATCAACAAGAGCAAGGAGGTGACAGATAAGGTTACGGGAGAGACCAAGACCATCAAAGTAAGGGACGGACATGCCATACAGATGGCAAATGCCAAGATTGAGGAAATCAGGCAGGGCTTTGTCGATTGGCTCGGACGTACACCCGATACCTTCAAACAACAGCTCTCTGACCGTTATAATCGTCTTTTCAACTGTTTCGTGCGACCCAACTTTGACGGTACGCACCAGACGTTTCCCGACCTTGACCTC
>NZ_BAIX01000103.1 GCF_000613405.1 Hoylesella enoeca JCM 12259
ACTGCCCGCTGCTGTGCGTTCACACCTGTGCCCAACATGGAAGTAGAACCGAAGATGATACGGATGTCGCCTCGGTTCATGGCATCCACCATTGCTTTCTTGGCTTTCTCATTCTTGCATTCCTGAATGAAGCGTATTTCATAGGATGGAATATGATAATCCTCTACCAACTTTCTCTTGATTTCCGAATAGATGTTGAAGTCTCCGCCGGGCTTGTAAGTACCCAAGTCAGAGAAAACAAACTGTGTACCTTTCTGTGCATCGTACTTTCGATAATAGTCATTGAGCATCTTGGCACAGTGGCTTGCCTTGTTGTCTATATGGTCTGAGTACCCATTTTCATCAATCATGCGTAAATCAAGGCTCATCTTGCGGGCATAATCGGTTGCAATAAGCATCTTTGCCTTTTCCTCGCTCTCACTCAGAGGTGCTCGTCCCAAAAGCGTGGCATCGCCACTCTTAGCAAACTCCATCAGCTTGCCGATAAAAACCTCCTGTTCGGGCGTAGGCGGTATGTTGTGTAGTATCTCGTTCTTCTCCGGACGGTCAATACCGATGTCCTTGGCTGTACGGAAATCGCATATCTCCGCATAGAAGGCGGCAAGTTCGGGCACTTTGATGAACGTCCTAAACCGCTCTTTCTGAATGATGTCGTTTGTGATGGAGAACTCGTAGTCGGTAGATTTCTTGGCAAAGACGGCTGCCCATGCGTCAAAGCTGTTGATACCCTGCTTCTCCAAAGCCTGCGGACGGAGGTATTTGAAGAGCAAAAACAATTCTGTCAGACTGTTGGAAATAGTCGTTCCCGAAAGGAAAGTGGCTCCCAAATCCTTGCCGGACCTCTCTTGTATGGTACGAATGGCAAAGAGCATGTTTAAGGCACGCTGTGAGCCATCAGGATTGCCCAAGCCCGACACCCTGTCATGGCGGGTGTTGAACATCAGGTTCTTGAATTGGTGGCTCTCATCGACAAAGAGGTGGTCAATACCCATCATCTTGAAGTCCACGGCATCGTCCTTACGCTCTGCGATGCTGTCCTGTATGTTCTGCAGCTTTGCTTCCAGTGTCTGCTTGCGTTTTTCCAGTCCTTTGAGCATCCCACGGGAGATGTCTCTTCCTTGTTGTCGCAACACTTCGAGATTCTCTTCCACGGAATCCAGTTCCTTTTGCATAATCGCTTCCTGTATCTCCAAGGCCTGCGGTATCATGCCGAACTGCTCGTGCGTGAGGATGATGCAGTCCCAATCGTTGTTCTTGATGTCGTTAAAAATACGCTGGCGGTTCTGCTTATTGAAATCGTTCTTGCCTGGATAGAGTACCTTAGCATTAGGATAAGCTTTCCTAAAGGTATCGGCAATATCGAAGACGTTTGCCTTTAGTCCGATAATCATCGGCTTGTTTGAGAGTCCCAATCGCTTCATCTCGTAGGCAGCCGTACACATGATGAGTGTCTTTCCCGCTCCCACCTCGTGATCGCAGATGCCGCCACCGTTGGTTTTGAGCATCCACACGGCATCCTTCTGACTCTTGTAGAGGTCTGCAATACCCAATCGTCT
>NZ_BAIX01000102.1 GCF_000613405.1 Hoylesella enoeca JCM 12259
TACGGCACGTTGCTGTGCATTCACACCTGTGCCCAACATGGACGTAGAACCGAAGATAATGCGAATATCACCGCGGTTCATCGCATCTACCATTGCCTTCTTTGCTTTCTCGTTCTTGCATTCCTGAATGAAGCGTATTTCATAGGATGGGATATGATAGTCTTCCACCAACTTTCTCTTGATTTCCGAATAGACATTGAAGTCTCCACCGGGCTTATAAGTCCCTAAATCAGAGAAAACGAACTGTGTACCTTTCTGTGCGTCGAACTTTCGGTAATAGTCATTGAGCATCTTGGCACAATGGCTTGCCTTGTTGTCGATATGATCTGAGTAAGCATTTTCATCTATCATTCTGAGGTCAAGGCTCATCTTTCTGGCGTAGTCTGTTGCAATCAGCATCTTTGCTCTTTCCTCGCTCTCACTCAGTGGTGCTCGTCCCAAAAGCGTGGCATCGCCACTCTTGGCAAACTCCATCAGTTTGCCGATAAACACCTCCTGTTCGGGCGTGGGTGGTATATTATGCAGAATCTCATTCTTTTCAGGGCGGTCGATACCGATGTCCTTGGCTGTGCGAAAGTCGCAAATCTCCGCATAGAACGCCGCCAGCTCTGGCACCTTGATGAAGGTACGATAGCGTTCCTTCTGGATAATCTCATTGGTGATGGAGAACTCATAGTCGGTCGATTTCTTGGCAAAGACCGCCGCCCATGCGTCAAAGCTGTTGATACCCTGCTTCTCCAAAGCCTGCGGGCGCAGGTATTTGAAAAGCAGATACAGCTCCGTAAGTGAGTTGCTGATGGTCGTTCCTGAAAGGAAAGTGGCTCCCAAATCCTTGCCCGACCGCTCCTGTATGGTGCGTATGGCAAAGAGCATATTCAAGGCTCGCTGTGAGCCATCGGGATTGCCCAAACCCGACACACGGTCGTGGCGGGTATTGAACATGAGGTTTTTGAACTGGTGCGACTCATCTACGAATAGGTGGTCAATACCCATCATCTTGAAATCCACGGCATCGTCTTTTCTTTCGGCTATACTGTCCTGAATCCCCTGTAACTTCGCTTCAAGAGTCTGCTTGCGTTTCTCCAAACCTTTGAGCATCCCACGGGAGATGTCCGCTCCTTGCATACGCAGGACTTCGAGGTTTTCCTCCACGGAGTCCATCTCCTTCTGAAGGATAGCCTCCTGTATCTCCAATGCCTGCGGTATCATGCCGAACTGTTCATGCGTCAAGATAATACAGTCCCAGTCGTTGTTCTTGATGTCGTTGAAGATACGTTGGCGGTTCTGCTTATTAAAATCGTTCTTACCCGGATAGAGTACCTTAGCATTAGGATAAGCTTTCCTAAAGGTGTCGGCAATATCAAAGACGTTTGCTTTCAGTCCGATAATCATCGGCTTGTTTGCCAGTCCCAATCGCTTCATCTCGTAGGCAGCCGTACACATGATGAGTGTCTTTCCCGCTCCCACCTCGTGGTCGCAGATGCCGCCACTGTTGGTTTTGAGCATCCACACGGCATCCTTCTGACTCTTGTAAAGGTCGGCTATGCCCAGCCGTTT
>NZ_BAIX01000101.1 GCF_000613405.1 Hoylesella enoeca JCM 12259
CAAGATAACGGCCAATCAGGCCATCGCGGGCACGTTCGATTTCGACGACAGCGGCCTCAAGCTCGCCTCGCGCCCGACGGCAGCGCCTGCCAACCAGACGATCGAGTTAGATTTGAGCACGATGAAATTCGGCGTACCCAAAGCCGTCGACATCGCGAAGAACGCCGCCACGATGGTTGTGGCCCCCGGCACCTACGCCACACTGAAAGTGGAGTACACGGTCGACGACCCCGACACGCACAACAGCGCCACCGTTACCCGCAACTACACGAACGTAACCTTCACGCCCGGCAAGAACAAGAAGATCACCGTAGACCTCGGCATCCCCATCTACGAGAACAAATACTACCTCTGGGACGCCCAGCATGACGCGTGGTACGGCTACTACCAGTATCAGCCTACCTACGACGGCGTGCCCGCCGACAGTCACTACCCACAGAGCGCGGCGGCCGACCCCGACCGATGGTTCCATACTGCGCCCAACTCCACCGTAGCCATCAACGCCTCGAACAGCTGCAAGGATTGTCCGAACAGCAACCAGATGATCTGGTACACCATGAAAGGCAATCCCCATTGGGACGGGCAAAAGCCGTGGTCGGTGCTGGGACACCTCTATGTAGGCGGCATGTGGTTCAAGAAAGCCCAGAAGATCGCCGACGACGAGAGCACGAACTTAACAGCGATGAAGAACGGTTATCCTGACCCAAGCACACATGTGATGACTGACTGGAGAACGAGGATATGTACAAGCTTCCCTACATACTATACAGTAGAAGAACCTTCCGTTCTCCAATATGGCTTTTACAATTCTACCATCAAGTCCATCTCGACTCTCGCCTCCACGGCCGACTACTTCTTCCTGCCCACTACAGGATTCTTTGGGAATTTTCCTGGGGGTCCTGGACAGCACAAATTCTATGCAGGTTTTGGCGATTACTGGTCGTCTAACAATACTCCTACTCCGGCCACTCCGTACACTATGTTGGCCGCAAGCTTCAATTTTACAAAAAATAATATATACTTTATTTCTGGTACCGACCCAGAATGCGGCTTCTATGTCGAGCCGCAGTGGTTCAAGTAAGTTGGCAACAATGCACCGGCGGGAGCCCCGCCAAGCAGAAAACGGCATCGGGCGAGCAAAAACGGTCACCGGTTTCATCAAAAAATTGGCTGGGCAGCCTTTCCCGTACCCCGATTTGACCAAAAATTGGCTGGGCGAGCAAAAACGCCCACCGATTTCATCAAAAAATTAGCCAGGCGGCCTTTCCCGTACCCCGATTTGACCAAAAATTGGCTGGGCGAGCAAAACCGTACCCCGGTTTCATCAAAAAATTAGTCCGGCGGCCTTTCCCGTACCCCGGTTTGATCAAAAATTTAGTCCGGCGGCCAAAACGGTCGCCGGTTTTAGTATAAATCTTCAAAATAAACTCAACAACATGGAAATTAAACCTTTTTACAAACGTGATCTCCAAAACATGGAGCACTTCCAGTTTGCCGGCCACGTGCTGGCCATGTGTAAAACGGCCAACGTTGAGAAGCTCAACCCGTTGCTCACCCCGCTCGAGGCGG
>NZ_BAIX01000100.1 GCF_000613405.1 Hoylesella enoeca JCM 12259
GTCCATCGCCATTCTCATAGATGGCGATAATGTTGCTGCCGACAAACTTGGCGACATCATCTCCTTTGTTTCCTCATACGGCAATCCCATTATTCGGCGTATCTATGCCGATTGGACAAAGTCCGCGATGAAACGATGGAAAGAGGAAGCGAAGACATTCTCTTTCCGTTTGGTGGAAGCGCTTTCTTATGTCGGAGTGAAGAATACGACGGATATGGCACTTGTCATCGATGCGATGGATTTGCTGCATGGAAAAACCGTGCAAGGTTTTTGTATCGTTTCCAGCGACAGCGATTATACGTTGCTTGCCCAGAGAATAAGAGAGGAAGGGCTATTGGTGTTGGGCTATGGCGAACAGAAAACACCGGCATCACTGCAAAACAGCTGTCATGAGTTCCGCTTTTCGGACAAGGCAGATCCCGTCCAACCGAATAATAACACGCCGGATTACTTCATAGACAGAGACCGTGCCTTGTTTGACAAGGCATTCGAGACGGCACGTAAAGGGGATGATACCGTAACGCTTTCACTGATTGGTGGTGAACTTAAAAAGCTGATGCCCAAGTATAAAATCAAGCGTTACGGCTGCAAGACACTCGGGCAACTTTATGTCAGATTGGGAAAATACGAACTGGTCAAGGTCGGTGACAAGGCTGTTGGCAGTGCCATAAGGATAAAACAATGAAAAGAACGATACCAAAACAGCATTTTCAATTGCAGTTTCGGTATCGTTGGTTATTGAAGATAGGGCATAGGCTTTCTTTGCTCCTTATCTTTCCCCGCCTGATTGCTCATGGAAAGAAAGGAGCGGACGGCGGATGTGCCGTCCGCTTGTACGCTGTCGCTTACTCCTTTTGAATGATTATTCGCTGTTGTTTTTACTTTTGGGTGGGTAGAAAATGCCCAACTCACCTCCTCGTCGGGCAAGGTGCTGTGAATGTTACTACCCATTACCAACCCGCAATCTTGCAAAACTTTCTGCCGTGCATCCTCCTTGTTATCGGCAAGGACTTCAAACACGCCCTCGAAAATGTACTGCGTTCTTACTCTGTATATCTTTTTCTTCTCCATATCCCTAAAACTCTGCTATTAACAATCTGTGCTTCATCGGCTCGCCATTCGATAGTCTGCGATGGGTGAGCCAAAAGTGAGTGCGTCCATACCCATAGGCAAAGAAGTTGTCAAGTTCCGTTTCTTCGGCTATCTGTTTAATGGCTGTTCTTAACACTTCCTTGTTATCGGATAGGGTTATTGCATTGATAACCCTAATGAGGATATGGGGTATTTCGTCTGCCCAGTTACATACGAAGCTTTCTATTTCTACTTTCATTGCTGTGATAATTTGATGGTTTATATTTTTCTTTATGCTGTTGCCTTCATTCTTTGGCGTATAAGTCTGCTGTTGGCATTGACAAGGTTTACTATCTGCTCGTGGTATTCCGTATTCTTGTTGCATACTCCACGACTTTGCACCACTTCCAAAGTTCTTAATGATACTTCAATTGTCTCTATTCGTTTGCCTCCAATGGTTGCCGAAAGGATAAGGGAGTCTTCTTTGAGGTAATATCCATTTGAAC
>NZ_BAIX01000099.1 GCF_000613405.1 Hoylesella enoeca JCM 12259
TATAAATGTAAAAACAGTGAAGACAGGTTGGTACCGCTATCTCTTTCTATGAGAGAAATATGTAAAGATTATGTGTCGTATAAGGAACGTATGAACATAAAAACAGAAGATGACTCTTTTTTCTTCACATCACCATGCGGTAATCAATGTTTGAGAGGCTCTATTGCAGATTCATTCAAAATCATTCTGCAGCGTGCCGGGATACATCACAATCACAATCGGGTTGGAGTTCGGCTTCACGACCTCAGACATACGTTCTGCGTGCACACTTTACATCGACTGTGTGAGCAAGGATTGGATTTATACTATTCAATGCCGATTTTGATGACTTATATTGGTCATAAGTCTCTCTCAGCGACTAATCGTTATGTAAGACTAACGGAAGAAATGTATCCGGGTATTCTCAAGAACGTCAACAAAGCATATAAACATCTTTTCCCCGAAATCGAACTAAACAATGAAACCAATGAATCAGACTGACTTTTCAAAACACATCTCGGATTTTTTCGGGAGTTATTTACCTAATGAATGCGGTGTAACCAATAATACTATCAAAACTTATAGTTATTGCTTTACCCTTCTTCTGGAATACTTCAAAGAAGTAGAACTAATAAGAGCTCAAAAATTAACGTTGAAGCATATTACAAAGGAGCGAATAATATCATTTCTCAATTGGTTGGAAACTACACGTAAGTGTAGTACAAATACAAGGAATGCGAGATTAGGTGCAATTCATGCATTCTTTAAATATCTTCAATACCGTGATGTCACCGGTATTGCAATGTGGCAGGATGTATTATCAATAAAGTTTAAGAAAACAGGAGTCAAACAAATGCCGTTTCTTTCAGTGGAAGCAATTAAGGCATTGTTGGATTTACCAAATCGAAAGACTAAAAAAGGGCGCAGAGACTTTGTCTTGATTGGATTACTATATGATAGTGCAATGAGAGTTCAAGAACTTATTGATTCTACTCCATCCGACATTCGATTTGGAGATATAGTCACAATACGTGTCATCGGTAAAGGAAATAAAGTAAGAACTATACCCTTAACTGATGTGCAAGCAAATAATCTGAAACAATATATGCTTGAAAATAATATGTTAGATAAGAATAAACTCAATAATCCCCTATTTTCAAATGGCAGGAACGGAAAATTGTCTCGCATGGCGGTTCTTAAAATTGTCAAAAAATATTTTCAAATTTTGAAGCAAAACACTTCGATTATTGTGCCCGATGATATTGGATGCCATGCATTACGACATTCAAAGGCAATACATTTATTAGAAGCTAATGTGAATTTGGTTTGGATAAGAGACTTTCTCGGACATTCATCTGTAACCACAACTGAGGTTTATGCCAGAGCCAGCGATAAAATGAAAAAGGAAGCTCTTGCAAAACTCAATCCCGGGATAATCATCGAAGGAAAATCATCATGGCAAAAAGATCCACAATTGTTATCGTATTTGAAGTCATTACAACTTGATTTCTGAAAAATTATGTAAAGTTTATCCACTCTTAAAGCACCGCTAATTGCTTCTTATAGTAGTGAATATTTGAAAGTTAATTTATTTAAGTGTGGGTGAACTTTACATATTTATTTGGTTTACATAATGTGTGT
>NZ_BAIX01000098.1 GCF_000613405.1 Hoylesella enoeca JCM 12259
TTCCAGAAGTCGTCGTTGTTTCGTCAAGGCATGTGGGTAATGATGTTCTGGGAGTTGCTGTAGGAATGAATACGATCTTAGATGGCATAGGTACTTCGATGAAAAAATCTAGTGGGAATTCCTCTTGGGGCAGTAATCGGAAAATCTACTGGCATGCAACTGCCCAACGCGGGTTCTATGGCAATCAGTATGTAAAGACCATTAGATTGGGCCAAATAGGAAAAGGAATTACTAAAGTTACTAGTCCCGTAGGCAAGGTGTTAGATGGATACACAATACTGAATGGCATTGCTACAGATACCCAAAACTACCAGAGTAATGGCTATACAGACGGTTACAATACAGTTCGGGCTACGGCAGAAGTTGCAGGTAGCTGGACAGGAGCTTGGGCTGGTTTAAGAATTGGAGGACTGATAGGAGGAAGTGTTGGTGCTGTTCCTGGTGCTATTATTGGTGGGATTATCGGAGGAGTCGGTGGAGCCTTTGGCGGTAGTTATTTGGGAACATTGAGTGTGGATAAGGCTTATGGCCGATAAATAAAGGAGGTATTATGGACTTTAAGTTTGAATATTTTTTGAATGCAATACATTATAATATATATCTAGAAGAGGTTTGGACAAACAAGAAAGTAAATAAGCTGGTGAATGGACTATTTGCCGTGATATTCAGAATTCCTTTTATCAGGAAATATAGAAAAAAATATGATGGGCAAAAGGCAAAAGAATTAGATGATTTCTATTATGGAAATAAAGCAGGATTATCTATTAGTGTCGCCCACTATTGTTTTGGTTATTTCTATTCCGGTTATTCGATTTTATTTTCATTCTTATTAGGAGGTTTCGCATTAAGAGAACTGGGTAATTTGAGTAATGTTACAAAATTAGCCATACTCGCAATTCCCATAGGACTATGTTACATTCCCGCATATAGAGCTGTTTTTGCAAAAGATCGTTATCAAAAATATTTCAGACAGTTCAAGAAAGAAGACGAACATTGGCACAGAAAGTGGAAACGGATAACCTTTGCATTCTGCATTGGGTCTATCGTTACTACTATATTAGGAATTTGTGCAGCATTTGCAATCGCAATTGTATAGCAGCAACCAACAGACAATCAGTATAATGGTTGGAAAATATTGTTTATTTGGAATCCACGATCTTGACGGCAACATCGTCGTCATCAGGGAAAACGGCACAGTGAAGCCTTATCTTGCCTTCACGGACAATTTAGGGAGCATTCTTTCCGTTATGGACGAAAACGGAACGAAAGTTTTCGAAGCCTCATACGATGCTTGGGGCAAGCAGACTGTGATGCTCAACACCATCGGTTTGCACCGCGGCTACACAGGGCACGAGATGCTCAGTGAGTTTGACATCATCAACATGAACGGTCGTCTGTACGATCCCGTTCTCGGGCGCTTCTTTAGTCCCGACAACTATGTGCAGATGCCAGACAATAGCCAGAACTTCAACCGTTATAGCTATTGTCTGAATAATCCGCTGAAATATACAGATCCAAGTGGAGAACTCTTCGGAATAGATGACGCCGTGATAGCCTTTGCGGTATTTAATGTGGCAAGCAGTATGATGCAAGCCTCATTTGAGGGTAAGAGCGTATGGAAAGCCGGTGCGTTGAGCCTTTTGTCTTCCGCCGCAACCTACGGTATTGGTGAGGCTTTCAAGGGGACAGCTATGACTTTCGGCAATGAGCTGCTTCGTGCCGGTGCACATGGCCTATCAAGTGCCGTCTTCACGGCAATAGATGGTGGCAACTTCGTTTCGGGTTTTGCATCGGGTGCATTGGCTTCTTG
>NZ_BAIX01000097.1 GCF_000613405.1 Hoylesella enoeca JCM 12259
TTAGTATCCCGTCACAAAGATTGACATTCGAGTGTTTGAGCGAAAGAGCTTCTCCAATTCTTATACCCGTACTATATAGTAACCGGATAAGAGTTGGAATGACGAACTTACTCGAGTTTAGATATTTACGGTGAACATGTAGCTTATCAGATTCTCTAAAAATATCAGTAATCTCCTTTGTAGTAAATATATATGGCATAAATGCGTTTTTGTCATATTTGGGTAACTTGGGCAGATATGAATCTATACCGTGTAATTGAAGAAAAGAAGAGAATCTACGTAGAAGAGATATTCGTTGATAGCGATTATTTGGAGTCTCATTTGACCGGATCTTACCCCATTCGTCCGCTAACTCCTTTGTAATGCCAACTCCTTCTGTCACTCGTTCATAGGCAAGTTTATCAAATTGAGCTAAACGAATTTCTGCGGTTCTACTTTCCAAGCTCATAGAACGCATATAGTCAATGTATTTAACTATCATTATAGAGAATACACTTTTGAATTTATTCGAATTGTTATTTACCATAGAGATTGTCATAAAATAAAGATGAAACAAATGGCACATCAAGAGCGCACTGACGAAGTCGGTCTAAGTCCACCTTTAAGTAGCTCTTTGTACTTTCCGTGGATTTGTGCCCGAGTATTTCCGAAATGACAGGTAATTGCTCATTGGCTTTTAGTAAATTAGAGGCGAGGCTGTGCCGTAGAATATGACTGCCCGTCCTTTTTCCAGTAGAATCAATACCGGCACGCCTCATGTATGTGCTTACATTGAGTGCCATTACTCCACTGGACAATGCTCCATATGGAGCCGAATGCTTTATGAATAAATAAGGTGTATTGGCAGATGGCCGCCCATTTTTTATATAATCTATCAATGCACACCCAACCTCCTCAGACAAGGGTAATGTTATTTCTTTATCTGTTTTTTGTTGCCTTACTCGTATTTCATTTGTATCCCAATCAATATTACAAAATCTCATACCTACGACATCAATAGCCCTCAATCCATATCTTGCACACAACAAAATCATCGCATAATTACGTTTCCCTATAGTACTAATGCGATCAATAGAGGCTATAATTCGTTCCACCTCTTCTTGGGTATAGACAGATGGAATCTTTTTAGAAACCGGGCGTTTAAGCCTGAGTAAATTAATCCATCGTTCGTAACTACAATCTTGAAGTTCTTTACGCTCACATAGAAACTTCATAAATGCACGAATAGAGATTATATGATTATCTCTTTCTGCAATGGTTTTTATATTATCCAAGTGAGCTAAGAATCCAATCATAATTTCTGTCGTTATATCCATACAAACCATATTTCGCTCATACAGATACAAGTACAAGTGACTTAGGCGCGTGCGATGATGCTTTAGTGTCGCAGGATGTTTGGTATGGGACTCCCGAAGAAGAAAATCCTCGAATGATTGCCCCAATTTTCCTTCAAAGGGAATCTTTCGTCTTCGTTTTTTACTCTTGCGGAGTTCCTTAGATTCAAGCCACGTGGTTAAGTACTCTACACATCTTACGCTTCCTTTTTGAGATTTTGTCAATGCATCCCAATCTAAAGTTCCATTTTTTTCCAACAAGAATTGCGAAGCCAATTCATGAGTTAACTCAAAATTTTGACCCTTTTCAAGGTAATGTTGAAGATGATTAAACACACATTTAGTAGATTTCAAGGTTCCTTTAGAATACCCTGAAGTTTTCAATGCATCCTCTACTTGATGCCTTAATTCTAAAAATGTCATGCAGTTATTACTGTTTTAATTATGGCAATATCACCATTATGCAAATATACTTATGTAAACTTGTTATGTAAACATCACATCTATAACTAATTCGCATTTTGTGCGTTTCTGCATTATCATTTTTGATTTTTTACATATTTGTTTGGTTTGCATAGTGCGTATT
>NZ_BAIX01000096.1 GCF_000613405.1 Hoylesella enoeca JCM 12259
TTTCATCACCTTTAAGGTGGTAGATAAGAAGATGGCAAAGCGTACCGCTATACAGGAACAAGTATTACAGCCGCTTCGTGCCTATCATCAGGTGATGCAGGTGCGTGGCATGGGCAGTGAACATGCTGTGTTTGCGCTCGAACAGTTTTCTCTGGCGGAAGACAAGCAGCTTGAAGTGACGCTCTATGAGAGAAATGGCGGTCGTACGCTGACCTTTCATGTAACGGCAGAAGACCTGCAGCGGGCAAAGAAGATTGATAATCTCAAACTCAAATGGTAAGCATTATGAAGAAGAAAATTATTTTATCGGTTTGTGCAGCGGTAGCAATGACTTTCAGTCTGCCATCGCAGGCACAGCGACTGATACCCAAGCAAAGGGGGATAGAGGTCGTAGGGAGTGTTCCGCTTATCAAGGGTGAGAAACTCTTTACAGGTGATAATTTCGGTGTAGGCATATCGCTAACCCGTTATCTCAAAAAGGAGAACTACACCTTTGTGGGAGTTGAGTATGAACAGCAGAATATGGCGTACAGAAGTTATAACGTAAAACTCAAGGACGCACTCTTGCAGGTGGGCTATATGCACCCTGTTCTCTCCGACAGAGGTAAGAACGTGTTTCTTTATGGCGGCATATCCGCTTTGGGTGGCTATGAGCAACTGAACAAGGACAAAAAGCTGCTGCCCGATGGGGCGACGCTGCTCGACCGCTCCCGCTTTGTCTATGGCGGTGCCGTGCATGGCTCGGTGGAAGCGTTCCTTACGGACAGGGTTCTCTTTCTTGTAAAGGCGCAGGGCCGTTTCCTCTTTGGAACGGACGTACATCGTTTCCGTCCGGCTGTTTCTGCAGGATTAAGGTTTAACTTTTAAGTAGAAGAAAAGATGAAGAAGATATTGAATACGATTTGGGTAATGGGTGTACTGACCCTTGCCGTGTTTTGCCTATCTGCTTGTGATAGGGGTTTGGATTTTCAGCAGTCTTATCCGTTTACGATGGAAACAATGCCGGTTCAGAAGGACATCGTAAGGGGGCAGACGGCTGAGATACGCTGCACACTGAAGCGAGGCGGTGAGTTTGCTGACACTCGCTATACGATACGTTATTTCCAGTCTGACGGCAAGGGCTTGCTAAGAAATGATAACGGTACTGTCTTCAAGCCAAACGACCGCTATCCGCTGACAAAGGAAGTGTTCCGCTTATACTACACCTCGCTCTCCACCGACCGTCAGACGATTGACGTGTATGTGGAGGATAGTTTCGGCAGGGTTCAGCAGCTGACTTTCAGTTTCAACAACAAGAAAACAGAGGACAAGGAAAAGTCCTCTGCTGTAATGGTTTCCAAAGTACTGAAGGATGCGGACAACTAAACACTTTGCTTTATTCTGTATTTTATGTTTATTCTGCCAGCCCATCCTTGCCCAGCGTAGGGTGCGGTTGGCAGACTTGTCTCCTTTCGAACGTGGTGTGGTTGTTGTTAAATACTTTGAGGGACTTCATAATAAGCCGAAGGATTTTCCTTATGTAGGGTATGGTCATCAGCTGCAACCAGGAGAGCACTTCACGGCGGATATGACGGAACGGCAGGCAGACTTTCTGCTCCGTGCTGACCTATGGAAATGCTTTGAACACTTCAAAGGCTATGGCAAGGATGCGCTGCTATTGACCTTACTTGCCTACAATGTGGGCGTGGGGAGATTGATCGGTTATGACAGGCATCCCAAGAGCCAGTTGCTGCGAAAAATTGAGGCAGGAGACAGAAATATCTATCGTGAGTATGTTTCGTTCTGCAGATACAAGGGAAAGGTCTTGAAAGGGCTGGAAAAACGAAGAAAGGTAGAGTTTGCCTTGTTTTATCTTCCTTGAAAATATACCTTTTGCACTTTTCGTGCAAGGGAACTTATCTTTTAATCGGAGAGATAAGAAAATCCATTTTTCTTTCTTAGATAAGCATAAAAAGCATTACCTTTGTAGTAATATGACAGAGAAACTACCCATACAGCAGGAACAAGT
>NZ_BAIX01000095.1 GCF_000613405.1 Hoylesella enoeca JCM 12259
ATTTGTCTGATCAATACATGCTCGGTGACCGAAGTGGCAGATCATAAATGCAGGCAAGCCATTCATCGGATGGTGCGCGAAAATCCGCATTCTTTTGTCGTGGTCACAGGTTGTTATGCACAGTTAGAGGCCGAAACGGTGAGCAAAATCGATGGTGTGGATCTCGTTTTAGGCAGCAATGAGAAAGCTAATCTTATTCAATTCCTCTCCGAAGCATGGAGTAGAGGAGGTGAGAAAGACGCTTTGCATGAATTCCATTCGGTGCGGACGAAAGATATTCGGACCTTTGCGCCCTCGTGTTCGCGTGGTAATCGCACCCGTTATTTCCTCAAAGTGCAAGACGGATGCAACTATTTCTGCACCTATTGCACCATTCCCTATGCTCGCGGATTCAGTAGAAATCCTTCGATTGCATCATTGGTGGCGCAAGCCGAACAGGCTGCCCGTGAGGGCGGAAAGGAGATTGTGCTGACCGGAGTGAATATAGGTGATTTCGGAGTAACCACCGGTGAGCATTTCATCGACTTGGTTCGAGCACTCGATCAAGTGAAAGGCATTCGGCGTTTTCGTATCAGCAGTCTCGAGCCCGACCTTCTCGACGATGCGTTAATCGATTATTGCGCCAGCAGTCGGGCGTTTATGCCCCATTTTCATATCCCTTTGCAAAGTGGCAGCGACGAAGTGTTGCGTTTGATGCATCGCCGATACGACCGCTCGTTGTTTGCTCATAAGATTGCATTGATCAAAGAACAAATGCCCGACGCATTCATTGGTGTAGATGTGATGGTGGGTAGTCGCGGTGAGAAACCTGAATATTTTGAAGATTGTTACAACTTTCTGGCAGGATTGGATATCACCCAACTGCATGTGTTTCCATATAGTGAGCGTCCTGGGACGAGTGCACTCTCTATTCCGTATGTTGTGAACGACAAAGACAAAAAGTTGCGTTCCAAACGTCTTTTGGCGTTGTCGGATGAGAAAACACAAGCTTTTTATGCTAAACATATCGGTCGCCAAGCCGAAGTTTTATTTGAAAAGGCTGCCCGAGGAAAGGCGATGCACGGTTTCACGAAGAATTATATCCGTGTGGAATTGCCGCCGTCGATGGCCCGAGAAGAATATGATAACCAGCTGATCGATGTGACTTTGGGTGAGTTTAATCACGATCGGTCGGCTTTAAAAGCGATATTATGAAACTGGCTATTGTCATTTTGAATTGGAATGGACGTGCAATGCTGGCCGAATATTTGCCCACCGTGATAGAGTATTCGCGTAATGAAGCTGTCGTTTACGTTGCTGACAACGCTTCGACAGATGATTCCATGCAATTGATTCACGACAAATTCAAGGGTTGCAAGACGATTCTCCTGGATCAAACTATGGTTTTGCCGAGGGATATAACCGTGCGTTGAAACAGATTGAGGCCGATTATTACTTGTTGTTGAATAGCGATGTAGAGGTGACTCACCATTGGCTTACGCCATTGTTGGAGTTTATGGATACCCATCCCGATGTTGCCGCATGCCAGCCCAAGCTGCTGTCTGAGTGTGATAAAGACAATTTCGAGTATGCGGGAGCGGCCGGCGGTTATTTGGATAAATACGGTTATCCGTTTTGTCGGGGTCGAATCTTCAACACGATTGAGCCCGACAGCGGGCAGTATGATTATAACACGGAAATTCTTTGGGCCACAGGCGCCTGTTTACTCATTCGCAGTCGCGACTATTGGGATGCCGGCGGACTCGATGCCCGCTTCTTTGCGCACAGTGAGGAGATCGATCTCTGTTGGCGACTGCGACTGATGGGGCGCAAGATTTATTGCATTCCCGACAGTCGGGTTTATCATGTGGGCGGCGGCACGTTACCAAAAAGCAATTCGATGAAGACATTTCTCAACTTCCGAAATAATCTCACAATGCTCTATAAGAATCTACCCGAAAACGAATTGAAATCGGTAATGCGGATAAGATGGTTTTTAGACTATCTCGCTGCACTGCAAATGTTGTTTCTAAACAGGAATATCGGCGATTGCAAAGCGATCTTCCGGGCACGTAAGGCATT
>NZ_BAIX01000094.1 GCF_000613405.1 Hoylesella enoeca JCM 12259
TCATTGTTCTTTTTGTTTATGATGTGAATACTATGTTTGTCTGAATGTCCACTAAGGGATGTCTATTCAACTTGCTGTTATAGGGATAAGTTGGACAAGTTAGTCCAAGTATTTGGACACGACTGTCTAATTGATTGGACACGTTTGTCCAATTGCTTATCCACGTTTGGAGCATTATTTGTTTACGTTTGGCTAAACCAATACATCCTTTATATGTCTTGTCCGATTAACGATTCCGCGCAACCCGTTTCTCTTGTGCAAGCTGACGAATAGCCGTTTCGATATCCCCACCAAGCTGTGCAGCCCTGTTCATCACCTCCACCTTCTCAGTTTCCTCCGTGGTGTAGGTCAGGTATTCCTCCATGCTTACTTCCGTGGCATAGACGGCACTCTGCATACCGCCCAGACCTATCCACACTTCCTTGTAGAGTCGGTTCGGGTCGTTATTCTGATTGATGGAGAGAATCTGGCTCTTTTCCTTTTCCGAAAGACCGAGCATTGCCTGTATTCCGTCGAATTTGGTCATATACTTGCGCTGGTCAAGCAGTATCTTGCAGTCGGAGTTGTTGATGATGCTCTCCTTGACAATGGGTGATTGGATGATGTCGTCCACCTCCTGCGTTACGACAATGGCCTCCCCGAAATACTTTCTCACCGTCTTATAAAGATACTTGATGTAGTCTGCCATGTTTGCCGAAGCAATCGCCTTCCACGCTTCCTCAATGAGTATCATTTTTCTGATACCTTTCAATCGGCGCATCTTGTTGATGAAGGCTTCCATGATGATAATCGTTACCACAGGAAAAAGGTCTTTATTATCCTTCACTTGATCGATTTCAAAGACAATGAAGCGTTTGGAGAGTAGGTCGATATTCTTGTCCGAGTTCAGCAGGAAATCATATCGACCGCCTTTGTAGTATTGCTTCAATGTCGTTAAGAGGTTGTTGATGTTGAAGTCCGAGAGCGTTACCTTGATGTCACGCTTTTCCATATCCTTGCGGTACACGTCCCGCAGATACTCATAGAAGGTATTGAAACAGGGCGTAACGCTATGGTCAGTACATATAAGCTCGATATAGGAGTTTACGGCTGAACCAAGTTCACCAGCTTCCGTCTTAGTGATATGCTCATCGGCACTCTTCCAGAGCGTGAGCAGCAGCGTACAGATACTCTCCCTTTTCTCCACGTCGAAGAAGTAATCATCCGTATAGAAAGGTTGAAGGAAATCGGACTTTCATTGGTATAGGTGAAATACACGCCGTCCTCGCCCTTGGTCTTGCGGTGGATAAGTTCACACAAGCCTTGATATGAGTTACCCGTATCGACCAAGAGGACGTGCGCTCCCTGCTCGTAATACTGGCGTACCATGTGGTTGGTGAAGAAAGACTTGCCACTGCCCGAAGGACCCAAGATAAACTTGTTACGGTTGGTAATGACTCCCTTTTTCATCGGTAAATCCGATATATCCAAGTGGACAGGTTTTCCAGAAAGGCGGTCTGCCATCTTGATGCCGAAGGGAGAGAGCGAATCCTTATAGTTTGTCTCTGCCGTAAAGAAGCAGAGGGCAGGCTCGATGAAAGTATAAAACGACTCTTCAGCTGGAAAGTCTGCCGCATTGCCGGGAATACCTGCCCAGTAGAGCGTTGCCGCATCAATTGTGTTGTGGCGAGGATGGCATTCCATAAGAGCAAGTGCCGAACCCACATCATTCTTGATCTGGCGAAGTTCTTCCTTATCGCTGCTCCATGCCAGTACGTTGAAGTGGGCACGGATGGAGGTCAGTCCCTGTGAATGGGCAATATTGAGATACTCTTGTATCCATTCCTCATTGATTTGGTTGCTACGGCTGTAGCGTGCCAGCGAGTGCATGTTTCTTGCCTGCTTCTCGAATCGTTCCAAGTTGGCATCGCTGTCCTCGATGAAGAGGTACTGGTTATAGATATGGTTGCAGGGCAACATCAGTCCTACGGGCGAGGCAAAGGAAAGTCGGCAGTCGCTTCGGTCGGTCGATAACCGCTCGTATCGGGTGTCTGTGCTGACCGTAGTCGGCAGGTCATCCGTATCAGAAAGTGTATGCAGACAAAGCATATTGTCTCCCACACGCACAAGGTCAGCACCCAAGCGGATGTCCTCCAA
>NZ_BAIX01000093.1 GCF_000613405.1 Hoylesella enoeca JCM 12259
ATTATTGTCCACCACTGGATGATGATCGTCGTCAAAGAACACCGTCTGTCCGTTCATCTCTCTTGGGGCTTCAATATCCGTACGGATTTCCGACCTTTCCTGTTCGTATTGTCGGTGAAGTGTCAAGGCGGGTACACCTTCGGGTGCAGGTTCAACGTTTATGGATGGTTGCTCTGACACAGATTGCTGTGGTACAGACTCCGATGATGGTGGTTGCAATGGAGTAGTCTCTCCATTGGAAACGGTATTTTCTGTTGCCTGTGCCTTGGTAATGGTAAAATCGTCCGGTTCTATGACTTGCCCGACATTAATTTCTGTTTCAGTTTCCAACTCTTCCTTGGATATCTTGATTCCAGAAGTACCGTTCACAGTCTTCTTAACCGTGTCTTCTGTATTTGTTACCGCTTCTTCCTTGATTTCCTCTGCCACCACTTCTTCTTTGGTATATTGTTCCCTGACGATTTCTTCCAACTCGGCTATCTCGTGCAATTTCTTAGGAGAGAAATACAGGTCGCGTTCAATCCCCAGTCCTCTTACCTTCACGCCTTCCATCTCATCAAGGGACATATTGCCAAGTTCCCAGCCATAGCCCATCGTGACGGCACCAAAACCAATGCGGCTCTTGGGGTCATATTCCAGAAGGTAGGCTGTGTATGCTCCCATAGGGAAGAAATAGCGTGCGTAGGCAACCTTATCGCCTATGAGTTCCTTTTCCGTGCTGTAAAGTTTTGGCAACTGTTTCCTGATACTGTCGGGCATGAGGTTATGGGCGTCAGTATCGTCTTCCTCCTTTGTTTCCAGCATTTGCGGTTTTCCTTCCGCCTGCACGGAAACTCCTAATTTTTGCAGCATTTCATCAACTCACCTGCCATTCTTCCTCTGTCATCGGTATACCGGTCTGATATAGCTTACGGTCGATACGTTGTCCCATTTCAAGGGAGATTCGTGTTCGGAGACTTTCTGCCATTTCTTCAATCCCTCCCGTGAATCGATACTCCCATGCAGGTCTTCCGTAAGGGTCTGTACCCATTATGCGCTCTGTGGCAATGGTGCGATGAGAAATGTCCTTCCATTCTCCTACAAAAAGAGAGTTATGCTTGAAGACGACAGAAGAGCCTTCTTCCTTGGGAACAGAAACGGTTTCTACGAACTGCTGTTCGATGCCCTTGCTGATTTCTTTACCTGTCTGCTTCTGCAGGACGATGAGGTCACTGCCTACGTCCGTTCCTGCATTGTCTGAAAACATACCCGATGGCAGTCGGAGAGCGGAGATAAGGCGGCTGTTCTGCATGAGATAACGACGTATGGCTTCATTGCGAGGACTGTCCAAAACACCCTGTGAAGTGATGAATGCCAGTAAGCCACCTTCCTTGATGCAGTCCAGACCTTTCACGAAGAAGTAATTGTGAATGGCACGTGTGGACTCACGCTTGAGAGCGTCCTTGCCTTTGCTGTATTCTCGGTCATAAACCATGAAATCACCAAAGGGAATGTTACTTGTTACAAGGTCATACTTGTCCTTGTCTTCTAACTCTCCAATGGCTTCAAAAGGCTCATTCCGGACGAAAATGTTACCTTTGCCATAAGGGTGCAGGGCTTGGCTGATACGAGCAGTGAGCAGGTCCTTTTCCATTGCATCTACAACTCCAGCCTGCCTTGCAAAGGTTTCGGCAAAGGCACCCATGCCAGCCGAAGGATCCAAACATCGACGTATGGGTACATTTACAGAAGTGAGAGCATCGGCAATGGCGGTGACGATACGGGTATCGGTATAGAAGGAGGTCAGTACACTTGCCTTGATGCTCTCCCAATACCGCTTGGCGGTATTGGCATCTAAGGCTTCACGATAAATCATCTGCTTGAGCTGTTGGGTAGGTTCAAAGAGATTCTGCTCAGACTTGCTCCAATAGCGTATGTCGTCGGGGGTGTCCGTGCGATTAAGCACGCATTTCAAGCCACCGAAGCCCTGATAGTTCCGTAAGATACTTTTCTCAGCTTCGGTGGCTTCGCGGCGTTCTTTTTCTAATCGCAAGACCACACGGATGGCTTCCGTGTTGGCTTGCAGGACTTCTTTCTTATTGTATGCCATAGTGTTTTCTTTTAATAAAGTGGAGGTAAAAAGGTCGGGAGGCAATACTTGTATCTCCCAACC
>NZ_BAIX01000092.1 GCF_000613405.1 Hoylesella enoeca JCM 12259
ACAGCTTTACCTTACGCGCGCGCGTAAGGTGTGGGCTAAACACCAATAAACAAAGGGCTTCTCGGAGTTCCCTTTGTTCCTTTTCTTATGCCTTTTGCCAACCGAGCAAGGGGGAAAACTTCACGAATTATTCACTCAAAACAACATGAAATAATGAAGAAACAAGTAGAGAGTTTGATGGCTTATCTGAAGCCCGAATGCCACGTCGTCGAAGCGGCGACAGAGCGATTTGTTTGCACGTCGGTGCGCCCCAATCCCGGTTCGCAGCAAGAGGATTGGGACCCGGACGAGGATGTCGACGGCGGAGAGTATGAATTTGAGTAATCAACGATTAAAAATCAAGGAACAATGAAGAAGTATTATATGTTTTTAAGCGCAGCGCTGCTGCTATTCACAGCGAGCTGCAGCAATGACGAGAATAGCAACGAAGCGAAAGAGCCGACACAAACAATTCAGTTCAGCTTTACCAACGAAGACTTTGGCGAGGATGAAACACTGACGAGAACGTCAGAAACAGCAAAGCCTCAGACGATAGACCTTGGCGACTGCGAAGCCGAGATCAGCGTGGAAAGTGAACCGGCAGCAAAGAAGACGCGCGGCGCATTATCACCGGCCACCGGCCACTACACCATCCGTGCTTACCAGGCCGGCACGCTCAAAGACGAAATGAAAGGCACATTCAGCGGCGGCACCTTCACCCCCGACGCTAGCTCACAAGAGAAGATGCTCCTGCCTCATGGCACTTATGATTTTGTTGCATTCAACGATGATGTAACTCCGTCTGGCAATGATCTGACCGTAGCCAGAAACAAGGCCGAGACGGCGATGATCGGAACCGTGACCGAAAATATCAATCAAGATCCCGACCAAACCGTCAGCTTCACGATGAAGCACGTCGGCTGCCGCCTGCGCACCCAGTTTGTTTGCCAGAAACACATTCCCGAAAACATCACGGCCAAGCTCGAAGCCACGGCTGCTAACGTCATCCCCACTACCACAGCCTATCATCCTGCGACGAAAGCCTACACATCAACCAACGGAGCAATGACGGCCGAAAACAGCAACTCCCCCGCCAGCACCGAGGACACATATTGGGATTCAAACTTCGGACAGGATTATGCCTACACCTCTACCAGCGATTACCACTACTTCCTGCCCACCACCGATGCCTCCAAACTGAAACTCACATTCACAGGCGGAACGGTATTCTGGAAACCTCTAACGGGCGGTATCATTCCCCAACTCAGCACTGCGCTTCCAACCATGCAATTAAACAAATCGTACGTGGTCAAGATCAAATTCAAGCCCAATTACATCTATCTGATGAGCGACGGCACCACCGGCCACTTCAAAGACACCACTTTCGGCGGCGGCACCAAGACGCCCGTAGGCGTTGTGGCCGACCCTACCGCGCGCGTGGCCATTGCCCTGAAAAATGTGAGCGACGTAACCGCATACTACTGGTGTGACCCCGCTCTCTCTCCTTCGGCACACGCTAACAATACTACTTTGTATACCTCAACAAATCGCCTCACAGATATGGAAGGCTATAAATGGACGTGGGAAGCGGCCGGCAGCACCGATGGAGCCATCAAGGCCAATCAGCAGACAACCTATCCGGCCTTTTACGAAGCTGGGCACTACAATCCAGGCGTAACCTTGAGCGGCACGCTCGTGGGCAAGAAATGGTATCTTGCAGGCTGGGGAGAATGGATAAATGGAGTTAAATATCTCGGTTTTAATAATAGTAATAACCTAGCCCCCACGTATGGAGTGTTGTTGGACGAGACTTTTACAAAAGTAGGAGGCACGAAATTAACCATTGACCCCCTCAAAAACTATTTAATTAGTACGCAATCTATAGACGGTACACCTCCAGTTATAAATTATCACATCATTAATTTTCACAGCGATGGCGATGGTTTTGGTAGCGGAACTTCCCCCCATAACGGTCTCGTCCGCCCCTTCATCAAGTATTAATTGTCAGAATCAGGCTTTTGCCTGGTTATCAATCAAAATTATAAACCTTTTAAAAATTTTACGAGTATGATCAAATTTGAGATCGTGGGGAAGAAGAACCCCCAGAAGAAGACGGAAACGAAGTATTATGCACAGATTTCGGAGTCTACGCCGCTGACGCTGGCCGACATTGTTGTGTTGATCGAGAAGCGCAGCACCGTTTCGAGTCCCGACATCAAGGCCGTGCTCGATGCCCTGCAATTCGAGATTATTCAGGCGTTGAAAAACGGCTACAGCGTGCGCCTTGGCGACCTGGGTTCGTTTCATCTCACGATCAGTTCG
>NZ_BAIX01000091.1 GCF_000613405.1 Hoylesella enoeca JCM 12259
ATTTGTCGCGCTTGCGATCGGCCTCTTCCAGCGCCTTGGTATCGGCCCCGGCGCGCGGCTGGTTCAGCACCCGATCTTCGTCGGCCACGCAGGCCGTGAGCGGTCCCAGCACCGCCGTGAGTTTCCCCACTTTCGCCTCGTTGCAGAGTTGCAGCACGCGCGACGCAAACTGATAATGCTCCATGTTTTGGAGCCGACTGTAATAGATGGTTTGTAGTGTCATTGTTTTTTGATTTTAAAAGTTAAACGTTTGAGTAAAAAACACAAGCGACGGGCTGCTTTTGACTATTTTTTCCCGTCGCTTGTGAGCGAAACGCTGTTTTTCCCATTTTTTGCATTTCGCTTGCGAGCGAAAGCCAGTTTTCTGTGTTTTTTGTCCGTCGCTTACAAGCGAAACGCTGTTTTTCGCGTTTTCTGCATTTCGCTTGCGAGCGACGAGCTGTTTTCGCCCATCTTCTTAGTATTTGACGAAAGGACGGACGAAGCCTCCATTGTTTTTTGAGACGTAAGAAGACCAGTATATGCTCAAACTTCCCACCTTCACGGTGCCGCAGAATGAGTTGTCCTGCTCCGTACTCGAAACATATTCTCGTTCAACCAGGTCGTTCCCCCCGACTTGTGTACAAGCGAGATTGACCAGGTTGCCATAATAATAATAGCCCACATAGTGTTTGTTTACTGCAGTTTTATCGCCAAAGCCCATGGGCAGTATCCATTTGAAATCATTATACGACGGCAGATACCACTGCAGGGCGGGCGAGCCGGTATAGACCGTACCGGGATCATATTCGGCGGCGGCCTTAAAAGCGGGGTATTGGGGATTCAAGGCCTTCACTTTGTTGCCGGGTACGGTGCTGGCGCTGTAACTGGGATTCCAGGTCTCGTCCAGGCCGCTCGTGGCCGAACCGTTCAACGCGTCGTCTAGATTCGCCGGCTGGTGTGTGTTGCTCACCGTGTACATATATGCAACGGTGGCAAAGCCAAAGCTCCCAATGGTGTTCAGCGCCATGGCCATGTGGCTGGCCTTGTCCAGCACCAGGGCCACGGGGGTCTTGGAGCCGCCGCCGAAGGTGGTCTCTTTGAAGAAGCCGAGGGTGCCGTCGCTCATCAGATAGGTGTAGTTGGGCTTGAGTTTGATTTTAACGCAGTAGGATTTGCCCGCCTGCATCTGGAGCGTGGCGTTGAGCTTCGGGACGTTGAAAGTTGGGATAGCCTTCCAGAAGACGGTGCCTGCCGAGATGCCGGTCAGCTTGAGCTTGCTGCCCTCGGTGGTGGGCAGGAAATAATGGTAGTCGCTCGACGAGGTGTAGGAGAAGTCTCTCCCGAAGTACGAAGCCATGTATTTGGTTTCCGTGCTGGCGGGGGAGTTGCTGGGCGTAGCCGCCATGGCGCCGTTGGTGTAGGTTTTGGCCTTGGTCAGGATGTTATAGGTCATACTCGTGGGGATCACATTGGCAGCGGTCTGCTCGAGCGTGGCCGTGATGGCGTTGGGGATGTCTTTCTGGCAAACAAACTGCGTGCGCAATCGGCAACCGACGTGCTTCATCGTGAAGTTCACCGATTGGTTGGGATCTTGGTTGATATTCTCGGTCACGGTTCCGATCATCGCCGTTCCTGCCTTATCTCTTGCTATGGTCAGATCATTGCCGCTGACGGTTACATCATCGTTGAACGCGACGAAGTCGTAAGTGCCGTGAGGTAACCAAATGCTCTTCTTGGAGCTGGCATCAGGGGTGAATGTACCACCGCTAAACGTCCCTTTCATTTCACCTTTGAGCGTGCCGGCCTGATAGGCGCGGATGGTATAATGGCCGGTAGCTGGAGTTTGGGTGCCGCGCGTTTTAGCTGTCGGTTCGCTTTCTACGCTGATCTCGGCTTCGCAGTCGCCCAGGTCTATGATCTGTGGTTTTGCTCCGGCTGCATTGGCTCGCGTTAAGGCTTCGTCTTCACCAAACTCTTCGTTGGTAAAACTGAATTGTACAGCTTGTGTCGGTTCTTTCTGTTCGTTATTCTCGTCATTGCTGCAGCTCGCTGTGAATAGCAATAGAGCCGCGCTTAGGATGATATACTTCTTCATTGTTTTCTGATTTTTAATGATGATTACTCAAATTCATACTCTCCGCCGTCGACATCCTCGTCCGGGTCCCAATCCTCTTCTTGCGAACCGGGGTGCGGCCGCACCGACGTACAAACAAATTGCTCTGTCGTGGCTTCGACGACGTGGCATTCGGGCTTCAGATAAGCCGTTAAACTCTCTACTTGTTTCTTCATTATTTCATATTGTTTTGAGTGAATAATTCGTGAAATTTTCCCCCTTGCGTGGTTGGCAAAAGGGCATAAAAAAGAGAACAAAGGGAACTCCGAGAAG
>NZ_BAIX01000090.1 GCF_000613405.1 Hoylesella enoeca JCM 12259
CCGTGGGTGCGACATGAAGTCGCATAGATAATTGTTAGAATGATACTTACGAGTATCAGCTTTAACCCGCTGTTCCGTCAGCGGTAGCCTACCGACCAATGCACCTTAATGTTGTATTAAGCGGTTGGGACAAAGTACACTTTCCGAAAGGACAAGACAGAACCGTGAGGGAAAGTCAAGTGCGGTTAGTATCATACCGTAGAGTGGCGAGGCTGGATAGTATGGTTAGCGTAAGCGAACTGTTAGTAAACTTCGTAATGTCACGAAAGAGTGTAAGATACTGGTACACTCTTCCCAAAAGGGAAGCGGTCAGTTAATCCTCTCCATGGTAGGATTACACGGATATAAGCACCGCCGGAGGATGAGACAGAACCTAACCTATCCGTTAGTTATCTATGTGGAACATGGTAAGCCTGTATATCTCCTGTCATGTCAAAATGACAGGTAAGCTGACAGCAATGGAAGCTGAACGGTGTGCAGGTATAAGACAACAGAAAAAGCGAATGCCGTTCTGTAATGGAACGGATACGGATTGAGCCGACATCACGAGTTGATTTGGGCGACATCACCCGACACGAAAGTGGGCAGACTTCTGTGACAATATTCGGGAGGCAAGATACCCGACTGTTGTCTAATGGTAATTCTTTACAATTAACTTTTAGAACTTTCAAAAGAAGGAATGCAAATGAACGAAAACAAAACATCGTGTGCACCTGCTGACAATCAGCTGACACTTTGGGACAGCATAGACTGGACCAAGGCAGAGTTGGCTGTCAGAAAGCTACAAGCACGTATTGTAAAGGCTCAAAAGGACGGCAGACACAATAAGGTGAAAGCCTTACAGTGGACGCTGACCCACTCTTTTTACGCAAAAGCCTTAGCCGTAAAGAGAGTAACTTCTAACGGAGGTGGCAACACCCCTGGGGTTGACATGGAGACATGGGATAAACCCGAAACAAAAATGCAAGCAATAAACGACCTCAGACGCAGAGGCTATCAGCCGAAGCCCCTGAGAAGAGTTCACATCAAAAAGAGCAATGGCAAACTGCGCCCATTGGGAATACCGACAATGAAAGACAGAGCCATGCAAGCACTCTACCTCATGGCATTGGAACCAGTGTCCGAAACTACAGCCGATACTCGTTCATACGGGTTCCGCAAGGAACGCCGCTGTATGGACGCTGTAATGCAATGCCATAATATTCTCCGAAAAGGCTATTCTCCCGAATGGATTTTGGAGGGTGACATCAAAGGATGCTTCGACCATATCAGCCACGAATGGCTACTCGCCAACATCCCTATGGACAAGGCGATGCTCCGCAAATGGTTGAAATGCGGCTATATCTTCAACAAACAGATGTTCCCGACGGAGGAGGGTACACCACAAGGAGGTATAATCTCCCCGACGCTTGCCAATATGGCATTGGATGGATTGCAGAAAGTTCTCGCAGAGAGGTATAAAAGAAGAACCATAAAAGGGAAACATTATTCCCCCATGGTGAATTTGGTACGCTATGCCGATGATTTTATCATCACCTGCGAGAACAGGGAAACGCTTGAGAACGAAATCAAACCATTGGTTGCCGAATTCATGGCTGAAAGAGGTTTAACCTTATCAGAAGAAAAGACTGTGATAACCAATGTCCGTGACGGGTTCGATTTTCTCGGTTTCAACATCCGCAAATACGGTAATGAAATATTGACCAAGCCGACCAAGAAAGCCGAAAAACGCTTTATGGAGAATATTCGTAAGGTGATAAAAGGCAACAAGGGTTGCAGGCAGGAGTCCTTAATCAGAATGTTGAATGCTAAAATCCGAGGATGGGGAGCATACTATCAGCATGGCGCAACGCGTGATTCCTTTCACAGAATTGACCATCAGATATTCCTCTCCCTATGGCAATGGGCTAAACGTCGCCACTCCAAGAAAGGAAAGCGATGGATTAAAGACCGCTATTGGCATAATATCCGAGGTAACAGTTGGACTTTTGCAGCCAAGTTCAAGAAATCAAATGGAAAGGAAGACCAACTAACACTGTTGACTTTGACTTCCTCGTTCCCCTTTCTGCAATATACGCAGATAAAAGGAGATATGAATCCGTTTGACGTGGACTGTCGTTTATACTTCAACCAAAGAATGAAGTCGAAAATGCTTGTTTCACTGAAAGGGCGTAAGTCTTTGCTTCACCTATGGGAAAAGCAGGGTAGAAAATGTCCAATATGTGGTGAGCCGATAAACACGCACAAGGCATGGAATGTGATGCCTACCGTCCAAAACGGACGAAAATGCAACCTATTGGTTCATGACAAATGTTTCAAATTATCCCGCAAATCCAATGACAACAACAAGAAGTAATATGAGCCGGTCTCTATATAAGAATAGGGATTTGGAAAAGCTTGAGCCGTATGAGGGGAAACTCTCAAGTACGGTTCTTAGGGGGGAAGAGGGCAGTAATGCCCCTGACCTACCCGAT
>NZ_BAIX01000089.1 GCF_000613405.1 Hoylesella enoeca JCM 12259
GGTCGGTGATGAGATTTTTGATCATGCCCGTCTCCTTATCGTAGTTTTCGGCGGCAGCGCGCGGGTAGCGGCTCATCACTTCGGCCAGCACTTTGGCGGCCGCAACCGTGGCCTTATCCTCGCTTCGTTTCTGCATTTCGACGAGCAGGCTTAGCGCATAATAAGCGTTATCGCGCGCGTTGTCGAGCAACTCGAGTTCTTCGGTGCCATCCAGCACGCGGGGCTGGTTGAGTGCCAAATCTTCCTTAGCCACGGCAGTCGTGAGCGGCCCCAACACAGCAGTTAGTTTCGGCACATTAGCTTCCTTGCAAAGCTGCAGCACGCGGTCAGCAAACTGATAATGCTCCATGTTTTGGAGCGCATGGAAATAAAGATTTTTTAGTTTCATAAGTTTATTGGTTTTGGTAAGTTAATTAAAGATGTGAGAGCGCCCCCGGCCTGCGATTTTTTGCGTCCCAAGTTTGGGAAACGCTCCTTTTATCCATTTTTCGTGTTCCCAACATTGGGAAACGTTGTTTTTCTCATTTTTGCAGCTTCCCAAAGTTGGGAAAGCCTGTTTTCGCTTTTTTCTCGGTTTCCCAACATTGGGACGGCCTGTTTTTTCCGTTTTCCGCCTTTCCCAATGTTGGGACGAGCCGATGATATTATTTTTCGGGAATTAATACCTGATGAAGGGGCGGACCCAGAATTTGTAATTCTGATTTTTCCAAATGTTTCCCACACGAACTCCCATGACCGCCGGATATACTTCAACAAGGCTAGCAGAAAACTCATTTCCCTCCGTACTTGTCCAAAACTTATAATAAGGTGGCTGAATACTAGTCCCTCCCACTTGCGTAAAGGCCAGGTCTGCTAAATTTCCATACCATTTGGCACTATAGGGAGAAAAATCGGGCATAAAATGACTGAATCCTAACCCTGTATATACGTATTTCCATTCGCCGAAAGCGGGCAAGTACCATTTCTTGTTTTCCATGCCGTTGGTCAGCGTTACACCCGTGGGTAGCGTGGGACTGTAATGGCCGGCGCTGTAAAAAGCAAAGCATTGCGGATCGTTGGCTTTCACGGTTACGCCGTCTGCACTGCCCGACGGCTCCCAAGTCCACTTATAACCATCCATATCGGTCAACGCGGCCGCCAATGTACTGAATGTTGCGCTATTATTTACTACGTTGACAACACCACCTATTGCGCCCCAATGCATCTCTGTATTAGAGGCGTTGTTTAAAGCTACGGCAAGTTGCAGATCTTTGTCAACAACCACAGCGATTGGAGTTTTACTACCACCGCCTTGTGTGGTTTCTTTGAAATATCCGGTGGTGCCGTCGGTAAAGAGGTAAGTAAATTGGGGTTTGAGCTTGATTTTGACAAGATACGATTTGTTCGATAGCATCGATAGCGCGATATTCAACTTTTGGGTAGCAGTGAGGGGCTTCCAAAATAAGGTTCCAGCCGAAAAGCTAAGTTTCAGGTTAGAAGCCTCGGTGGTAGGCAGGAAATAGTGATAATCGGTACTCGTCGAGGTATAGGTGTAGTTTTCTCCCCATCTGGAAGCGTTGTATTTGGTTTCTGTACTTGCCGGAGAATTACTTGATTCGGGTGTCATAGCACCATTAGTGCCGGTATAAGCTTTTGTCGATGGATTGTAAGTTACGCTTATGGGAATCACGTTAGCAGCAGCACCTTCGAGCGTAGCGGTAATGTTGTTCGGGATATCTTTCTTGCAAACGAATTGGGTGCGCAGGCGGCAGCCGACGTGCTTCATCGTGAATTGCACCTGTATGGGTGTAGGGCCAGTGATAGTAACCGTAGCGAAGCCCATGCGAGCGGTTTCGGCTTTATCGCGGGTGGTGGTTAGGTTCGTGCCGCTGGCGGTTACGTCGTCGTTAAAGGCAACGAAATCGTAGGTGCCATATGGGAGTCTTAATTTCTTATTGGAGCTGGCGTCGGGGGTGAATGTGCCACCGCTAAACGTGCCCTTCATTTCGTCTTTGAGTGTGCCGGCTTGGTAAGCGCGGATCGTATAATGACCGTTGGCAGGTGATAATGCGCCGCGCGTCTTCGCTGTCGGTTCGCTTTCTACCGTTATCTCGGCTTCGCAATCGCCCAGGTCTACGATCTGTGGCTTCGCTCCTGCTGCGTTGGCGCGTGTTACGGCTTCATCCTCGCCGAAATCTTCGTTGGTAAAACTGAATTGTACAGCTTGCACCTGCTCTTTTGTCTCGTTGTTATTATCGTCGTTGCTACAGCTCGCTGTGAATAACAGCAGGGCTGCGCTTAAAAATATATACTTCTTCATTGTCTTCTGATTTTTAATGATGATTACTCAAATTCATACTCTCCTCCGTCGACATCATCGTCCGGGTCCCAATCCTCTTCTTGCGAACCGGGGTGCGGACGCACCGACGTACAAATAAATTGCTCTGTCGTGGCTTCGACGACGTGGCATTCGGGCTTCAGATAAGCCGTTAAACTCTCTACTTGTTTTCTCATTATTTTGTGTTGTTTTAGTGAGTAAATGCTGCGTTATTTTCCTTTTGCTCAGTTAGCAAAAGGGCATGAAAAGAAGAACAAAGGGAACTCCGAGAAGCCCTTTGTTTATTGGGGTTTAGCCCACG
>NZ_BAIX01000088.1 GCF_000613405.1 Hoylesella enoeca JCM 12259
AAAAAAGCAAATATAACCAGCAGCGCATCGATGCAAAAGAACTCCAATTCTCTTGCATCTTTTAAACGCTTTATATTTGCATATCTCGGAAAAGATCTTAACACACACACACACACACACACACACATCGCACCTGGCGTAGACACCTTCACGGCTTTATCTTACGCGCGCGCGTAAGGAGACAGTTGAACACCAATAAACAAAGGGCTACCGAGAGTTCCCTTTGTTCTTCTTTTTATGCCCTTTTGCCAACCGAGCAAGGGGGAAATTTTCACGAATTATTCACTCAAAACAACACGAAATAATGAAGAAACAAGTAGAGAGTTTAATGGCTTATCTGAAGCCCGAATGCCATGTCGTCGAAGCGGCGACAGAGCAATTTGTTTGTACGTCGGTGCGCCCGCACCCCGGTTCGCAAGAAGAGGATTGGGATCCGGATGAAGATGTCGACGGAGGAGAATATGAATTTGAGTAGTAAGTAGAAAGTAAAACAAGACAACAACATGAAGAAGTATATATTTTTAAGCGCAGCGCTGCTGTTATTCACAGCGAGCTGCAGCAATGACGAGAATAACGAACAGAAAGAACCTACACAAGCTGTACAATTCAGCTTTACCAACGAAGATTTCGGCGAGGATGAAGCCGTAACACGCGCCAACGCAGCAGGAGCGAAGCCGCAGATCGTTGACCTGGGCGATTGTGAAGCCGAGATAACGGTAGAGAGTGAACCAGCAGCAAAGACGCGCGGCGCACTGACGCCCGCCAACGGGCACTACACCATCCGTGCTTACCAAGCCGGCGCACTCAAAGACGAAATGAAAGGCACGTTTAGCGGCGGCACATTCACGCCTGACGCCAGCTCCAGTAAGAAACTCATGCTCCCATACGGCACCTACGACTTTGTTGCCTTTAACGACGACGTAACCGTCAGCGGCACGAACCTAACCACCACACGTGCTAAAGCAGAAACTGCGCGCATGGGCTTTGCCACGGTTACTATCACTGGCCCTACACCCATACAAGTGCAATTCACGATGAAGCACGTCGGTTGCCGTCTGCGCACGCAATTCGTTTGCAAGAAAGACATGCCAAGCAATATCACCGCTACGCTTGAAGCTACGGCTTCCAACGTAATCCCCACAAGTGTAGTCTACAATCCAACAACAAAGTCTTACATCGGTACCAACGGAGCCATAGCTCCAGAAACCAACAATTCTCCAGCCAGCACCGAAACAAAATACGTAGCTTCGAATTATGGGGAAAACTATTCCTATACTTCTACATGTGCTGATTATCATTACTTCCTCCCAACTACCGAGGGCAATAAACTTAAACTAAACTTTTCAGCCGGCACCGTATTTTGGAAACCGCTCACAGGAACTATTCCACAACTCAGTGCCACCTTATTAATGCAACCAGGTAAGTCATATTTCGTCAAAATCAAGCTAAAACCGCAGTTCACTTATTTAATGAGCGACGGTACCACTGGCTACTTTAAAGAAACAACATCGGGTGGCGGCACCAAAACACCCGTTGCGGTAGTTCTAGATAAAGATAGCCATATAGGTGTAGCTCTACATGGATTATCGGTAATGCGTTGGTGTAAAGAAACTAGCCCATATTATTATACGCAGGCCAACACACACATGGTGACAAATCTTGCTGATGCATTAAACAGCCTGGCTACAAGCGGCTATGATGAGACATGGGATCCAAACTACAGTACAAGTGCTGTAACCGGCAATAAGGTGAAGGGGTTGAATCCTGACTTCCCTGCCTTTAAGAACGCAGCCGACTATGATCCTGGCGTAACTTATACCGGTACTCCTGCATTGAAATGGTACTTACCATCGCTGAGCGATTTTAAATGGGTTTATCCTTTGGGTTTCGGCGATAAAACGGAAATGACTCAAATTAATCACCAATATGTCTGGTATGGTAATTTAGCTAGTCTTGCTTTTGAACAAATACCCGGCAATTGGGGCCTACCAACTGCTCCATATCTAGCAAGTACAGAATGCGATTCCTCCGAGCATGGCGTCGCCTTTTGTTACTTTAAACATATAGAGTTCTATACATACAATAAATACATTCATTTTAATAACGTCCGCCCCTTCGTGAAGTATTAATCTCAGCGTAGGGGTACGACGGGCCCAAATCAGTGATGGGAAGCTGTCGTACCCCTACGACGAGCAGAAAACAGTAAAAAGAGCGCGGCGTAGGGGTACGCGAGGCAGAAATCAGTGCCGGGAACCTGTCGTACCTCTACGCCGAGCTAAAAACGGTAAATTGGGCACGGCGTAGCCCTACGCCGACCTCGAAACAAAGAAAACGGCCTTTCAAACCTTTTATAAACTATAAATATTAACTTCCTAAACAACAAAACTATGAAATTAAAAGATTTTATGAGAAGTCGGCTCCAAAACATGGAGCATTATCAGTTTGCTGACCGCGTGCTACAGCTTTGCAAGGAAGCGAATGTGCCGAAACTAACTGCTGTGTTGGGGCCGCTCACGGCTGCCGTGGCTAAGGAAGATTTGGCACTCAACCAGCCCCGCGTGCTCGACGGCACCGAAGAACTCGAGTTGCTCGACAACGCGCGCGATAATGCTTATTATGCCTTGAGCCTGCTCGTCGAAATGCAGAAACGAAGCGAGGATAAGG
>NZ_BAIX01000087.1 GCF_000613405.1 Hoylesella enoeca JCM 12259
CGAAGTTCTTTTGCATCGCGTTACGGCTATTTATATTTGCTTGTTTAATCATCTCTTTAATTGTTCAGACCCCTATCCCCCTAACTTAGGGGGCGAAGGAGGAAACTGCCGGCAAAGGTAAGGAAACTTCTTTAAACGAGCAAAGAAAAATTAAAAAAATATGGGGAATAGGGTATTCTTATGGGTGCTAGTGACCTGCGAATAGCAAGGAATCAAGAGCAGAAGCGCGTGTTATTCATAGCAAATCATTATCTTTGTCCACTGTTATTGAATTATGAAGACAGAGTTATCCATCCTCATACCCACTTATAACTGCTGCTGCACCAACCTCGTACAAACGCTGAACGAGCAGGCGCTGCAACTGCCGAATATCAGCTACGAGATCATTGTTGCCGATGACGGATCTACCGATGAGGGTGTCAAGACGGCCAACAAACAGATCAATACCCAACCGAATTGCCATTACCTGATGCGCCCAACGAATATGGGGCGGGCGGCGATCCGTAACTTTCTGGCACAGATGGCACGTTACCGATGGTTGCTTTTCATCGACAGCAGCGTGCACGTGGATCATGACAACTTTCTGAGACTATATCTATCGGCAGACTCTGCGGCTCAGGTGATTTGCGGAGGAGTGGCCGTGGGGACAACCGGAGCCTGTGACCAGCATTGTCTGCGGTATCTTTATGAGCGCCACTATGCAGAGATACATCCATTGAGTCGACGCCAGAAACAACCTTATCAGTCGTTTCGGACCACGAACTTTATGGTTGCCCGAGACACACTCCGCGCCCTCCCGTTTTGTGAAGAGATACAGACTTATGGTTACGAAGATGTGCTTTGGGGAAAACAATTACAACAGCACCATATCCCAATCGTTTCTATCGACAATCCCGTTGCCTATCTTCGCTATGACGACAATCAGGTTTTCATGGCTAAGACAGAGGAGGCGCTTGATACCTTGGCTGCTTTTCGCGACCAACTCAAAGGCTATTCCGCCCTACTTCTCACGGCCGAACGAATGCTGCATTATGGCTTTGCGTCTCTCTTTCTGACCGTATTCAAACGTCGATATATGGTCTGGCGGAAACGGCTTTGCGGTCAACACCCGCCTGTTTGGTTATACAACCTCTATCGATTGGGGTATTTGCTCATGAGGATGAAATAGCTCACTCATCCAACAAATACGTCTCACTCGGCAGCTTCCGCTTCAAAACATCCAAGGCAAAATCCTTACCCGCTATAATCCGTAATTGCGAAGCAACTGCTCGACAGTCTTGCGGGCCAACTCCGGATGGTTGTTTTCCTGGCTCAAATGGCACAACCAAATATGTTTTAAATTCTCGGTCATGTTTTCGGCTATGGCCTTTGCACAGTCCTCATTGCACAAATGCCCGACCGGTCCGACGACACGCTCTTTGAGATATTGCGGATACGGCCCTTCCATCAGCATCTCCCGGTCGTGGTTTGCTTCGATAATCAGATAATGAGCAGAGGCGATCATTTCTTTCATGACATCCGTCACATGTCCGATGTCGGTCATCACACAAAAGACAGTATGCCCGTATCGAATCTGATACCCCACATTATCACTACTGTCATGGGGCACTTCGAAAGGATAAATCTCGAAGTCTCCCAAACGGAAAGGCGTTCCCTTCTCAATCACTTTCACACAGTCGGACGTGATCTTATGCCTCACACAATAGTTGCGCTCTATGCCGGCATGCACCCGATGCGTGGCAAACACCGGCAGTCCATAGTCTCGACTGAGACTACCGACAGATTTAATATGATCAGCATGATCGTGAGTAATAAGGATGTTGTGTATATTTGAGAATGACAGACCGCGATCCTTGAGAAACCTTTTCAGCGTGCGCACACCAACACCTGCATCAATCAAGAGTCCGTCTGATTCGGTGTAGAGGAGATAACAATTGCCGCTACTCCCGCTGCCGAATGATATAAACTTCAGCATTTCATCCTTTTTAGATCGCAAAAGTAACGAAAAGCGTTGGAAAAGCCAAGCATTTTCTTTACCTTTGGCGATATTTTAAAGTTTTTATATGCGCTCGATCCTTCACCTTCTGCATCGTTATACAGCGGCGACAATGTTGTTTTTCGCAGCAATCCTCTTCGCGGCGTGTCGCCATGCCGATACACACGACCAACTGGAAGCCGTCATCGACTCATTTGCCACACATTATTATAATTGGCAATTCCGGCAAGCCCTATCCTATTGCACCTCCGAGTCGGAACCTTGGTTGCGTTTTGCAGCCAGCAACGTGCAGCAGAGCGATATAGATATCCTACGTGCGCAGGGCAGAGGAGCCAGTCATCAGATCAACGACATACGCTTTGATGCCGGCGACTCCACAGCCCTCGTATCACTCACCGTCTATCATTACCTGCGTATGGATACGATCGGAAGGGCAGGACAAATCGCCGACAAAGCCAGCTTCCTGCTTCCCGTGGTACACCGAAATGGTCAATGGCTGGTACATCTGACTGCTTTCCCGCGTGGCATATTCCGCTAAGCAACAAATATTCTTTACTTTTTTCTTTGGTCATTTAATAAAGTTTGTGTACCTTTGCCGCCGTCTTCGCCCCCTAAGTTAGGGGGATGGGGGTCTGAACAATTAAAGAATATGACAACAAAAGCAAATATAACCAGCAGCGCATCAATGCAAAAGAACTCGGTTTCTCTTGCATCTTTTAACGCTTTATATTTGCATATCTCAGAAAAAGTCTTAACACACACACACACACACACATCGCACCTGGCGTAGAGACATTTTAGGTCTTCGCCTA
>NZ_BAIX01000086.1 GCF_000613405.1 Hoylesella enoeca JCM 12259
AACCGACAATGTCCTTGACATTCAATCCCGAAGGGAGCCGGTTCATAATCAGGGTGTGGGGCGGTAAGCCCCACCGAAAAAACCACGCTCCCATACAATTAGACATATAGGAGCGTGGAAACTTCATAAAACAAATTTCCGTAAATCAATCAGTACAGACTTGAATACGGCTTTATCATATCCTTCCTTTTTCAGAAGAGCCAACATACGCTTTGAATAAGCATTGGCTTGCGTCTTGCTCATGCCAAATTTGCTTTGCATCGGTCGGTTAGGGCGCATAGTCTGCACTTCGTAACTTTCTCGATAAATCGGAACATAAATTGTTCGCTTGATGACTTCTATTCTTGGAAACCTAAGCATAGTGTGTTATTTATAAATTAAAACAGTTCTAATTGGCAGGGGTTGAACAACTTTCTGTAAGACTTAATCTTATTCATCGTATCCTTAAGTATTGGAAGAGCAGACGAACCTCTTGTTTCGAGTTTGTTTGCATCATCATCATTCGGGTCACCGTCTCTGAATAGAATTTCGTCAATGACCCGTTGACAATTTTCCTCTACACGGTTTAAGGCAGCGGAGACAGCTTCTTTCTCGGTATTGTAACCGTCTTTTAGTGTGTCAATATAAGTTGCACCACAGCAACCGCCTTGTGTCCAAAAATTATAACTAAGTCCAAAGTCCCATCGCCCATTGTCTGATTGCGCTGTTGTAACCTTAAAGAAACAGACTTTTTTAGCCCAATCAATTTTAATATGTGGTGTCAGACACACATCGGCAATATTGAAACAAAATTCTTTATATGTATGCACAACCTTTGGTGGATTCCCTTTCAAATAGTTACACCATTCCTTAAATGTAAATCTCTGACCTGTACACCGGCATTTATAGTGAATTTCTTTATTCATTTGTTTGATATTCATTTTATGAAACACAATCATTATCTTGTTTTATAGGGTACAAACTATTCAACAATTTTGCAAATCCTATTTTTGAGTTGTTTTTATGCTGCGTTTACAAGTTTCCAAAGTTCCTCTTCAGACTTGACTTCTGTCCCGTTGTAATAAAAATGGGTATCAAGCGATCCGTTGATATAGCTGTCGAACATTTCTCGGCTGCAATCCATTGTGTCAACAAAGTAATAAACGACTTTAAGCCAAAGTATTTCCATGAGGCAATTTCTCACATTTGAGGTGTTGTATCCGGCCACCTCTATCGCTTCGTCCAAGTCTTCACCTGTCCAATCATAACCGAAGTTGGTTTTGAACTCATCTAACTGACTGTCCCAATTAGAAAACCCTAATGCTGCTAAAATCATTTCGTTGTTTGACATAATCTATTATTTTATGAAGTTGTTATTTATTCTGGGCCTCCCGATTCTCAACCTTTTTATAGGTTTTTCGTTTCTTCGACCCGAACTTTTTTTTATCATTCCGGTGTAACCGTCATCTCGAACCTTTTATGTGCAAGGTAAGATCGTAGGTATTAAGGGAACCTAAGGCAAAGAATTGGCCGGTAAAAGTTTTCAGGAAACCGCAATCTGTGATTTCGGAGGGTCATGAAAAGTTTTCCGCCAATAGGGAGCATTCCGGTGTTTGCCGTGTTCCCTGCCTGCGATACTTTTGCAGAATAAAAGTCGATGGATGACCGCAAGCGGACGAAAAGTGAGGTCGAAACCAGAAACGGAAATGGAAAGATAGATATACATCAAATAAATAATACAGGAAGAGACTTTTTGCAGTAGCCTATTGAATAAAAAAGACTACAAAGCGTAAGTATTAAAAAATCATAAACATAGGCATTATAAGCCTCGTGTTAAAATTATTTAATTAAAATAATAAGATCAATTATCTCATTAAGTAACAGATTATACATTTATGTACAACCATTTAACTTCACAGCAAAGATACGCAATTTCAACTTTTATTCAAAACGGATGGAGCAGGGCAAAGATAGCAGACTCGATAGGAGTTAATCATTCTACCGTTACTCGTGAAATCAACCGCAACAGCGGAGTCCGTGGAACTTATAATTGGGAGACTGCCCAGAAAAATGCCGATTATAGAAAGATACGAAGACCAGGCAACCGCGCCATTTCTCAAGAGATAAAGGATGAAGCAGTGCGGCTATTAGTGGAAGAACAGTGGTCGCCGGAACAGATTTCGGCAGTTTTAAAGGAACGGGGTATGTCAATATCTCATGAGACTATATACAAGATCATCCGCACAGACAAGAAGAATGGAGGGTCTTTGTATCTTTACTGTCGTCATAAACTTAAACACCGGGCACGTCCAGTAAGTGGCAGTGGATCAATTATTTGTAATAGGGTAAATATAAGCGAAAGACCGGAAGAAGCAGATGGTAGACGCTTTGGTGATTTCGAGATGGACACCATTGTAGGCAAAGGGAACCATGGAGCCATACTGACCCTTACTGAAAAAAGTACAGGCATGTTGTTTATGAGAAAGTTGAACAAAGGAAAAGAAGCCAAAGAACTGGCAAAGACGGTTGTTCGAATACTAATGCCATATAAAGCTTTCCTTAAATCAATAACGACTGATAACGGTTTGGAGTTTGCCTGTCATGAATACATTACAAAAAAATTGGGTGTTACGGTCTACTTCACCGATCCGTATTCATCATGGCAAAAAGGTTCGATTGAAAATCAGAACGGTCTTATCAGGCAATATATCCCCAAATCATCCACTTTTGAAAATATCAGTCATCAGTTTGTGACCAAAATTGCTGACAAAATAAACCGTCGCCCAAGAGAAAAATTAAATTTTCGTACCCCTTTTGAGTGTTTTTACGAAAATATTCTTTAACTTTGCGGGCGGTGCATTTGCATGTTGAAACCGCCC
>NZ_BAIX01000085.1 GCF_000613405.1 Hoylesella enoeca JCM 12259
TCCACCGAGTACGGCATATTCGTATCGTTTTCCATACAAGTGTGGAAATACAGCAAGCCGTTATGGGCATACAAGCCACGAAGCAGAAACTTCATGCCGAACTGCTGTGCACCGATGTGCTTGATGGTACGCTTGTCGTTCTGATAGATAGTTTGCATCATCAGTTTTACTAATACGGGCGACTCGTTACCGAGTTCCTTAAAGTAAATGTCAGAGCGATTGCTTGGCAGTCTACCTTCCGTCGTGGAAAGAAAGTCTTTCATCTCGATACTTAACTTCTCCGGCTCATCGGCATATTTTACGTTGAAAGCATAAAAAGAGCCGTCCTCGCAAATGACACTCATATTGGTCTCTGTCTCAAAGTCCTTCACCGAAGCCTTTACACGCAGTACGTTCTCTGCATCCTCTGCCTTTCCTGCAATGATATTCTGCGAACCTAAGTCTACATAACGAATAGCAGAAGGGAAGATAAGATGCACGGTCTTGTCAAAGGTAACGTCCAGACCATACGGCAGTACGACACGTCCCGTTGGTATGGCACGGCTCATACCTTGAAACAGCTCTCCCGAAGTAAGCGGACGGTTGGGTGTCAGACCATCATTGTTTTCCTGTGCTGTGGCTGTTGCTCCCACCATGGTAAGCATAGCCATTGATAAAATAATTTTCTTCATTGTTCCTTTTGATTTGATGTTATTTTTTACTTATCATTTTCGATTGTTTTATTTGGACTGAACCAAGAAAAGGCGGTAGCCACCCTTGAGCGTTACCTTGATGGTGCGCAGTTTCTTCTGAAGCAGCTGACTTGCGCCCTGCATCACCCCACGTGCAGCCTCTGAGATAATTTGGTCTTTGGCAGAGGAAGCGAAGGTAAAGGATGTGCCCATTGAACCACCGATGTTCGCCCCAACTTCCTTAAGCGCATTGATGTCCTCCGAGCCTGGTATATACACTCCCTCCTGTCCGTCTGTGTCGTATGCCGAGAGTTTGACGGCTATGATATGGCCGTCCACCTCAATGCTTTTGACAAGCAGGTGCATACGGTTACCCTCAATCTTAGCGACGGCTATCAGTCGGCTCTGTCGTGGAATACGCAAGCCCTGCACTTTGGCACTTTCAAGCAGACGGAGCACGACATTATCGCCCTCTTTGAGCGTCGTTGTCCTGTCCACCACCACTTTGAGTGTGTTGCGCATCGTGGGTGCAGCCGCACTTGCGAGCGAATGGAAGCCCAAGTTGCGTGCTTTCGTGCCATACTCCTTGATGAAGTCAGCGTCGCTCATCGGCTGCCCCAGTGAGGACACTACCTGTTTGCGTTCCGCCAAGATTTCCATTGCAGGCAAGTCGGCCGAACCTCCGCTTATATTACTGCCCATACTCTGACCTTTGTTCGTTGACGTTTGCCCTTTACCCTCGGTAAAGTCATTACCCAAAGATGGTGCAGCGGCAGAAGCCTTGGGAAGATACTTCGCTGCCATCTGATAGCTCTTTTCCATCAGTGCAAGCTGCCGTTTCTCTTCATTGTCCTCCCTACTATCCTTTTGAGATAGTTCTTTCTTTAGATTATCAATCTCCGAGCGCAAAGCTTCACGCTCCTGCTCGTGTGGGTCGGGAGCGTAAAATGAGTTCAAGAGCCGATTGTTCTCCTCATAGCGATGCATGGAGTTTTCTATCTTTGCCGTAGAAGCAGCCGTTTCTGCACGCTGCTCCTCTGATGGAGCAGTGTTCTGTGCAAAATAGTCCGATAGCCTGCCCATCTCCTCACGGGTCTGTTCCTCCTCGTGTGCCTTGTCGCCCAATTCATAGGCTTTGAGCTTGTTATCCGTCAGTTTTTCTGTCGTTGCCTGCGGGATGCTGTCATTGAGTCCCTGCTCCGCTGCAGTCTTATCCTTGCCCGAAGGTGCGAAGATAAACCACATCGAGAGGGCAAACAGCAGTCCCAGTCCTCCGAAGACCAAGCCTTTCTTCATTTGTTCCTTCTGTTTATTATCCATTTTCCTTGATTGTTTGATGATGTTGTAGGTAAAAATTGCCGTGTAACTCTTGTAAGGTGCTGTCCGTCCGTATGGGACTGTCCATCAGCTTTCCTGTGGGGATGGGTAGTTTCTCCTTCTTTGGAGGAAGGAAAAACTGCGCTATCATCCAGAGCGAGCACAGCAGATAGATGAAACTCAGCCCATAGACGATTTCCTTTCTCTGCCTTATCGTGAGTCTTTCACACCGATGGCGGAGCCACAGGTGAAAGCGCAGATAGTGACGCGAGAGTAAAAAGTTTCTTTTTCTTGCCATAACCTTATCGTTTATAAGTCTGTATGTCTCTGTTCTCCTTGACGAGGAAGTTCTCCATCAGGAAGCCCTGCGGATTGTTATCCGAACGGACAGAGTTCTGCAGCGTGCAGGTCGTAACAAGACTGCGCTCTGTAACATTACTCTGACGGACGATAAACTCCCGTGCATAGGTCGTTACCGCATAAGGGTAAGTATTAAAGTTGCAGTGAATAGAGTCCACCTCTATGCGCTGATTGACATTACCCGATATGGCACGGTTATAATAGCCCTTCTCTGCCAAGTCTTTGTAATAGTTGAAAGCCGACTTGTCACACAATACAAAGGCACGTTCCATGTTCTTTTCGATGGCATCCTTGTCAGGCGCAATGGTGAAGAACAGCTCATGGAAGCGACGTACATGCTCCCTTGCCTCTACAGGGCGGTTACGACTTGCATCCTGACTGAGGGCAAGCATGAGTGACTTTCCCTGGTCAAGCACATAGATTTTCTCCCGTTGCTCCTTGGCGAAGCTGTACGAGGCATAGAGGCATAACCGCTTATCGCCACGCAGACGATAGCAAAGACAAAGGCGTATAGTCTTATCTGTCTGAATGAAGTCTCGATATTACCAAGTGATTTGAATTCCATTTCTTTTTCCTTTTATAGCTGTTGATGAATTAAGCATTAATGCTCCATTTCTATTTTCCTTTAAGCAGTGCTCCCTTGATACGTCCACCGACATTGCCGATGACCGACCCGGCACCTGCTGCGGCATATCGTCCGCCCGTGTAGGCACTTTGTGCACCGCGCTGTGCAGCTTGATTGACATTGCGACCATAAGAGCCGATACCGCCTCCTGCTTCGATAATCCAGCCTGCAACGGTGGGAACGCAGAAGTAACCCACGATACCGATAAGGAAGAAGACGATGTAGTACCACGTCCCCGAATCAGGCAGGTAGTTGGGGTCACTGAGCGCTT
>NZ_BAIX01000084.1 GCF_000613405.1 Hoylesella enoeca JCM 12259
TTATTATCCTCACTTCAAGATTATCCCAAGCCAATAACGATAAGTATTGATTATTAAGTATATAACATCATTACTTGCTATAATAGCTTGGGATAATATTTGATGATATTACTTCCGTGTAAACTGTTTTAACCAGTTTTTTATGTGGGGCTTAGTTTCCCATTCTCCCTTCTCGGGGCGTTCAGGGGTGATGTCTGCATATGCCTTCTCTAGCGCATCTCTCTTTTGCTTAGAGTCTGCACGAGCATATATTTCAGTAGTCTTGATGGACGCATGACCTAATATGTCCCGTATGTAGACAAGATTCACGCCGGCCTGCAACAGATGCATGGCTTTCGAGTGCCTGAAAGAGTGTGGGGATATTTTATCCGGGAGAAACCCGGGATGCTTAACCCTTACATCGTTTGCATACAATGTAATGATATGCGCTATTCCGGAGTTTGAGAGTTTCGCACCACGGTTATTGTAGAAGAGATACCTTCTCTCTCTTCCCGGCAAATCAAGTTTATGTTCGGACAGATACAGTTTCATTATGGATACCAGCCGCTTTTGTAATGGAACAACCCTCTTCTTACGGCCTTTTCCGAATAAAGTCACATATGCTGGCGGTTCCAGTGACAAGTCGGTTGGAGTAAGGTTGATGAGCTCCTGCACCCTGGCACCACTTTCGTAAAGTAGGGATAATATGGCAAGATGCCGTCTTCCCTGCATTGTGTCAGTCGGTATCTCTGCAAGTAGGGTTTTCATTGCTTCGATGCTCAATGAGGATATGGGGCCTGACGCTTTATGCTTGGCCTTTATTGTCATTATTTGTTGCCAGCAACCGATTCTCTTAACGTCCTCGTATTGTAGATATTTGCAGAACGCATGTATCGCAGCAAGGCGTGCGTTACGCGTGTTGTCGGTGCATTTTCTTTCAGTCTGTAGCCAGTCTAAGAATCCTGTCGTGCAATCACGTGTAAGGTGTTTCAGCTCGATTCGTTCTGCCGGGATTTTCTCCACCTCCAACATATAGTCCAGCATCAAGTCAAACGTGTAGGCATAGCTCCTAAGAGTGTGGTGCTAACGCCCCGCTCTTTCATCAGATAGTCCGACAAGAAAATTGTAAGGTGCCGGGCAAAGTCAGTTTCTTTTTCCATAATACATGTTGTTTTTGTCGACATCGGGGAAGATGCCTCCAGTTGTAGAAGATATTATATCAATCACTTCGGGATAGAACTCACGCGTAAGCCTCAGATACCATTCCGTTTCCCTGACACCCGCATGGCCGAGGAGAACTGACAGGACTGGTAATCCGGCATACAGATCCACGCCTTCGGTTGCCATCTTTTGTAAGGTATGTACTGCGAACGTATGACGGAGGTCGTGAACCCGGGGGCCTTGTTTTTTGCCTTTGTGGGCTATCCCGCATTGCCGAAGTATCTTTTTGAAGAAAGTGTATGGCGTGGTTGCCGTGAACGGCTTTCCTATTCCTGACACAAACAGGTGGCGTTCCGGCTTGCAGATTCCTTCCACCGGCATCATGTCACGATATTTCATGTATTGTAACAATACCGCTTTCAATTCTGGATTCATGGGGATAATCCTCTCCTTGTCGTTCTTAGTTTTTGTCAATAAAATTGCATCTGACTGAAAATTGACGTCTCCATTCTTAATGTTAAGAGCCTCCGAGATTCGCATTCCGGTCGAATATAACAGCCGGAACAGGCATGGCATGCAGATAAGGCAACTTTTGGGACAGAAGCCTTTCTGTTCCGATTTGTCAATGGTTTCCATGATTCGATACATTTCTTCATGTGTGAACACATAGGGAAAGTATATGTTGGATGGACGCTTTGGAACCCTTGGCACAAAGCACTCTATGCCGAGTCTACACATGTATTTGAGGAACTGGATGAGTTGGGTATGTTTGGCATAGGATGTCCTGTCGCAGATGTTCCTTAAAGAGTTTTCCCACGCCGACACCATCCCTCTTGTGACATACAGCTCATTGAACCCGTTCTCCAACATGGCTTCGTCCCATTGCTGCAATGTGTGGCGGTAAACATCCGAATTGACGACAAGATTGCCTTTCATTTTCAAGAACTCCAGTATGTACGGGGCAAAAGCGCTACGAAAGACGTATCCTTTATTCATAGAATATACCTCCTTTCTGCGTATAAAATCTTTCCGGGACCAACGAGGGCGAAAGCAATATAGACTTCAATTTCGCCAAGTCCACCCTCAAATAATTGGAGGTTGTTGCCGTGGACACATGCCCCAATGTACTGCTGATTATGGGTAATGGAGTTTCTTTGGACAGGAGCTGAGATGCAAGGGAATGTCTGAACGCATGAATACCGTGCCGACGACGCTGTATGTTTACACCTGACTGTTGGATAGCCTTCTGCAACCCAAGCCATACGGTATCACGCGACACTCCTTTGTATGGCGGACGCATTGAAATAAACACATGTTCATCATCCGAGGACGGTCTTTCTGCTTGGAGATAATCTATGATTGCATTTCCTACATCCGTCAGCAACGGAAGCACAACCTCGTGTTTTGTCTTGTATTGAATGATGGAGATGGTGCATTTATCCCAGTCCAGATTTGCGAAGCGAAGCCGGATTATATCCGACACTCTCAGCCCAAGCCTTGATGCCAGCAGAAACATCGCATACAGACGTCTGCCTCCGAAATTGCTCCTGTCAATGGAGTTTTCTATAAGGGCAATCTCGTCCTGATTGTAAACCGACGGTACTTTCTCCCGTTGTGGAGCCTTTACTGAATCAAGTAATGCCCCAAGGCTATACTTGACATGCCCTTCCGTCAAAAGATATTTGAAGAACATCTTCATTACATACAGTCGCTGTCCTCTGCTGTTTGTACTTGTGGAGATGAAATCGATGATGTGCGACTCTGTGATTTCAGCCACTTGCTTGACTCCTTTAATTTGAACCACTGCGATAAACTGGGATATTACGCGTTGGTAAACCTCTATCGTTTTCGGGGAAGCACGTTCCGAACGCTTTAGTTCAATAAGCCGTCTTGCCACTGCTCCTATTTCTCCAGGAAGTTCATGCCTTTGGCTTGGAGGACGATTTACCATTATATGCCCATACCTTAACACCGAGTTCAACATGCCGATGCAACGATAGTGCTTTTCCCATTGGGTGTTTCTAGTAAGACTTTCAAGAAAAGAGTCTCCAATGCCGGGATTATAGAACTCTACTCCTCTCTCTGACATGTAGGCGAGGATACCCCGTTCAAGATTCGACATGTGTGTGGCAATAGTGCTCTCACTATAGCCATTGCTTATCATCTTCTCCTGACAGGTAGTAATTAGTGATTTGATGTTTGTTTGTTTCATATTGAAAAATTTGTTGGTACTCTTCCAATATAGCACAATATTCTTATCCGCCAAACATTATCACCAGTAAATCTGATATACAGTTAAATACATAGTATACCAAAGGCATTCTCTGGATAATATTTTACTTTGGATAATAGTGA
>NZ_BAIX01000083.1 GCF_000613405.1 Hoylesella enoeca JCM 12259
ATAAAAATAGGAAAATGGAAAAAATCACTTTACAACGAGTTGGTATAAACTACAATGGTTATACTGCTTACAAGGATGAGAAAGGAAACTATTACTTGGATTTGTCGCTGTCCCCACAAAGTAATCCAACAACGTTATATTGTGCATGTCCTGCCAACGATATGGACGGTGAAGCAGGTTTTGAGTTGAAGCGAGACTTTGTGATTGCAAACCCTTATACGGAAAAGGAAATAAGGGAGTACAATTGTAGGGATAAATATATGATGCTTTCAAAAATATACCATGATTTGATTGCATACCTTGGGAAGACTGGTAATGAAGAGCAAGACAAACAGGATTTTCGCTACCACAACGACAAATATGGTCTTTGGGGAAATTCCGTCAATGAAACCATAGAAGAGGTAAAAAGACGTTGGAACATAATCCCCGAGGATTTAAAGCCCCAATGGTGCACGGTCGAGGATATTGCTGAATTGGAGCGCAAGGCAAAGGCTGCTAACTGATAATAATGTGTTCTTTTGTCGGTTTCCCGACAAAAGAATGCTTCAAGGAATAAAAAACAACTTAAATTATAAAAACATGGCAAATTGGGCAAGGACAAGCTACCGTATTGAAGGTAGCGAGAGTGATTTGAAACGAGTGTTCGACGTAATTGACAGCTTTATGACAGACAAGTGTAAGCCTGTCGAGGAAAACGCATCCAAGGAATGGGAGGGAAATATCGTCAGAGTTTTGGGAGCGACGGACGAGCAGATGGAAAATAATTATCTCCGTGGTTTCATCCAAGAGTATGAAATGGATGGAGACATCATTAGTATAGAGGCGGATGAAGCATGGGGAGCAACGGATTTCCGTCATGTGCTTACGAAGCTCATGCCTGACCTTACCGTCTACTACATCGTGGAAGAGCCAGGCTGTGAAGTCTATGCTACCAATGATGCCGAGAGCAAATACTTCACAGACAAGTTCTACGTGGACGCTTGTGTGAACGGAAACTATGAGAGTGGTTATTTTGAAACAGAGAAACAGGCAATGGCGTATGCAGCAGAGTTGCTTGGTAAAGAGGAAGTCAGCAAAGGAGAATTGAAGAACTGGAACAAAGAACATAAAGGGGACAATGATTTCCTCTACGTTCACGAGTTTGAGATTGAAGACTAAGAAAAAAGGTCATGGCAGGGCTAACCACCCTGCCGCAATCTTTTTTTAACATGAAACACAAGAAGTTTGAGTTAAAGACACGCAAAACGACCATTGCAAGCTACAATGCAACATACGACGGTTATCTTCAATTTTGTGATGATATGGGCAATGAACCCCGCGAAGAAAATAGTGAAGATTATTCTGAATGGTTGGATATTGCCCAAAGTGAAGGCGGCTTTTATGTTGATTGAAAATGTTTGGGGATGAAATGTCCCCAAACATTTTGGGCTGCTCCTTAATGTCGCAGCCATAGGCGAACCATTGAGTCTCGCCAGTAAATAGGTCATTTTAGGTCATTAGACGTGACCTTATGATAAGTGCCTTGGATGTGATATGGTGCATACCGTCTTCCGTTAAAACGTGACTTAAAGTATTTTCCGTACACCCAAGTTCTTTCTCGGAGAGCTTCTTAAAGATGGCATTCACACTGCCAAAGTAATAATTCTTACGGCTATGTATGAGATGCACATGGATTACTTTCCTCAATAGTTTTTCTTTCATAAAACAACTAAAGTCTGAAATTTGCATTATTCTATCTTCTCTTCCCAAAGATTAGAACCAATACTGTCTCTTTGCTGATACATGTCTGTCGTTATTTCAATTTCAATACCTGTCCCAGTCCAATTTACAGAGACAACTTTGGTATTGTACTCATTGGAAAGCAGACCCTCCAATGATACTTCAAGGCCTCGATACCTGTAAAGGTTGCTGCCTTTGAACACGACATCTTCTTCGTCAGCCTTTATATGCCCCTCTTCTATGAAACTTTGAATACCTAAAGTATCTCCAGGAGACGGAACGCATGAAAACGGCCATGTTCCACGCCAATTATAAACATTTCCGGCCCAGCAAAATAAAATACGTACTTCCATATATCTTCTTTTGGATACAAAGATAGCAATTTTTATTGATAAAACTTCTAAATATTAAATATATGGAAGTTTTCATCATTCAATTTTTTTATTGTTATCTTGAAACAACCAAGAGATGGCTATTATCATCCCCTGTAACCATTTCCATGCGTTCCGTCTCCTGCAACTTATGGGGATTCTATTTTACATTTCCTTATCTATCTTCCCATTTCCGTTTCTGATTTCGACCTCACTTTTCGTCCGCTTGCGGTCATCCATCGACTTTTATTCTGCAAAGGTATCGCAGGCAGGGAATACGGAAAACACCGGAACAAGTCCTATTGACGGAAAACTTTTCATGACCCTCCGAAATCAAAGATTGCGGTTTCCTGAAAACTTTTACCGGCCAATTGTTTGCCTTATGTCCCCTTAACGCCTGCGATGTTACCTTGCACATAAAAGGTTCGAGATGACGGTTACACCGGAATGATAAAAAAAAGTTCGGGTCGAAGAAACGAAAAAACTATAAAAAGGTTGAGAATCGGGATGCCCAGAATAAATATTAAATTCATAAAACAATAAGAAAATGGAAACAGCAACAATTCAATTTGTAACACCAATGTGGAACATTGAAAAGATGACAGGTTACAAGCCTCTCACAACATTTTGGAATGATTTCTCTACGGCAGAGCAATTTGGCATAGAGGCAGTAAAAGGCACTTTCAAACGAGCTTTTGAAGAATGGAAAGGTGACTATAAATTTCTGACCGAGCTTGTTATGGTGCTCAATCATAAAATTTGGCAATGGTACGAGAAAAACGATGAGTTGGCACGTGTTTACAATGCCCTTTGGGAAGAAGCGGACAATTATGGTTGCGAAAACCTGAAAGGCGAGGAATTAGACTACTTTTATGAAACACTTGATTAATAACCAATGCAAGGTGGAAACCCCACCTTATTAAAACAGACAAAACAATGAAACATTTTGATTATGCCCCTCTTTATGAAGAGATTTACAAACGACAGAAGCAGGAACTAATCGACGCTTTGCAGAATTTCCCTAACCATGAATTTCATTTTGGGATGGATTATGACGACGAAGAACAAGGAGAAAAGGCGGAACATCCTTACATCATAGGATATTTGGGGGAGGAACCTGCCGACCTGAAAGTAATGGCGGTAAAGGAAGAAGATGGTTTCCTGTCAATATTGGTAAAAGACAAAGAAGATGGCTTTGAGGGAACCATCACCGATTTGAAGCTGGATATAGTCTTAGGACATTTGGAGAACATACTTGATGAGTTGCCAGATATGTAGCTAATTTGATATGAGTGAGGTGTCAGGTATCGCCCGGCATCTCACTTCTTGAATTTTCATGCCGAAAAAATCGGTGGGGCTTACCGCCCCACACCCTGATTATGAACCGGCTCCTTTCGGGATTGAATGTCAAGGACATTGCCGGAT
>NZ_BAIX01000082.1 GCF_000613405.1 Hoylesella enoeca JCM 12259
ATATTTGCATATCTCGGAAAAAGTCTTAACACACACACACACACACACATCGCACCTGGCGTAGACACCTTCACAGCTTTACCTTACGCGCGCGCGTAAGGTGTGGGCTAAACACCAATAAACAAAGGGCTTCTCGGAGTTCCCTTTGTTCCTTTTCTTATGCCCTTTTGCCAACCCGGCAAGGGGGAAAATTTCACGAATTATTCATCAAAACAACATGTAGTTATGAAGAAAAATCAAGTTGAATTCAAGCGCTATCTCGCACCTAAGTATGAGATAATTGCGTTAGACCATGAAGCGGCTCTGCTAGCCGCAAGTCCCAATGCTCAGCCCGGAGGCGGTGGTGGCGGTAACATCCATGTCAATCCGTTAGACCCCGACGAAGATGAAGACGTTTCAGGCGCCAAGCGATGGAGCGCTCCACTGTGGGAAGACGAAGAATAGAAGAAATAAAGGTATGAATCAAAAAAACAGAAAGACAATGAAAAAGATGTTTAAGATACAAGCCATGCTGCTCTGTGCAGCACTGATGGTCGTTTCGTGTGCCGACGACCGCATGATCGACGACCAAGAAGAAGGCGACAAGGGCGTGGCCGTGAGCTTCAACGTGAGCACCGCGCAAGACAAGATGCTCCAGCAACAACAGCAAATGCCCGCCACACGGGCAGTCGCTCTCTCGCGCCTGGCCGACGAGGGACTCACCCTCGAAGACCTCGCCACGCACAAACATGCCGTGCAAGGCGCCTCCGACCTCTGCTTGATAGAAACCACCGTGGAGGGCGTGAATCCCGTGTTGCCCTCTGCCGACACGCGAGCCAACGTAAAGACCACGATCGACAATTATTTCACTGCGTCGGGTTATCGCAGCGCTACGCCAGGGTTTACGCCCGGCACTCCCGACTGGTTCTGCGGCGTGAAGACCAACAGCAACGGCACGCTTACGGCCTACCACCCCTGGCTCTGGGGTTATCGTTACGGCCGCTTCTATGCCGTGTACCCCTACGACGCCAAGGCGAAGATGTCGCCGGCCACCTATTCGGGCACACCCTACGTGGAATTCGAGGTGGAGCAGGATGTGAAGAACCAAAAAGACTTGATGACAGCCTGCTCGGGCGAGGTGGAATACCAAACCCGCGGCACCGCCCCGCAAACCAATCTGGAGTTTTATCACGCTTTGACGGCCGTGCGCTTCGCCGTGGGGCAAAACCTTTCGTGGAACAAGCGTATTACCAAGGTAGAAATCAAGAATGCCTATAGCAAAGGCCAATACACGCTGCCCACGCAGTTTAACGGCAAGGGCGCCTGGGTGACAAGCAGCCTCGCAGCCCGCACAGACTTCACGCTCGACGTATCAGCCACGCCCGTTGACCTCAGACAAGCACCCAACACGGTGATCATGGGCAATGCGACCGACAACTACACTTTCTATATGTTGCCGCAAGACCTGACGGGCGTCACGGTGGTTGTCACGCTGGAGAACAACGACCCGGCGCATCCCAGCCCCGCGCCCAACACCATCACCATTCCGCTGACGGGCAAATGGAAGCCCGGCACCTCGAAGACCTACAAGTTGAGCCAAAACACCAGCGACTGGACATTCCATCTCACCGCCACCAATCCCGCAGCCGCCGCTTACGACGAAACTCAAACCGGCAACTACGGCATCACCAGTTATAAGCAAGCTCCCGACGGCACGCAACAGGCAGTGGCATGGAAAGTGGTAGGTTACGATGCCAACAACGATGGCAACTTCTCCATGAGTGAAAAGCCCACATGGCTGCCCAGCCTTAGCAAAACGGAGGGCGATGGTGGCACTGCTGCCGACCAGGGTACAGCCACATTGACAAAAGATGTTGGCGATTTGCTCGCTAAGCGTAACAAGGAACTCAAGGAGGCAACCGCCTTAGGTTCTGCTTCTGCTCCTTACGACCTTTCTATGCATAATTACAAAGGTGACAATACAAATTGCAACACGGCCAATTCTTATTTGATCTCTGCTCCTGGCGTTTATCGTATTCCTCTTGTTTATGGTAATGCCATTGAGAACGGGTCGACCAATGCTAAGTCATATATCAGCAATGCGCCTACGGGTACACCATACGAGCAATATGTCTTGCGTAAATTCAAGGATCACGCAGGTAATGACATTACCAATCCTTGGATAGAGAAGACCAATAGTGGTGCCAACGCTGGTGTCGATGGTGCAGAAGTGGTCTGGGCAGATGCTGCTAACCTCGTTCATTCTCCAGCAATCAAGCATGATGGTGGTGATGCATTCCTCGACTTCGAGGTTAAGGCAAGCGACATCCAGAGCGGTAATGCCGTTGTTGCTGTCAAGAAGGGTGGCACCATTGTTTGGTCATGGCATTTGTGGTTTGCTCCTAAGGACGCTCTCGATAAGATTCCTGTTACCAACCATCAAGGGGTTGTTTATAACTTCACCAAGGAAGCTTTGGGTTGGAAGCCAACCCAGTGGAGTGGTTCTACTTATTCAAGTGCTCGTACAGTCAAGGTAAAGGTTGAACAGACAGTTGCAAATAACGGTACAAAGCAGGTTTCTGAATTTACTATTACCCAGAAGCCTGGAGATAAAAAGACGGGTGCTACCACCTTTTATCAGTTTGGTCGTAAGGATGCCTTCCCTGGTGTAGATGAATCTAAGTTAGCTGTAGGTAGCCATTTCACGGCGAATGCAGATGATAACATGTCTATCCAGAATGGTATTCAGAATCCTGGTAGTTTCTACACGGGTGGTAGTTCGTGGTGGAGTACTCCTCCAACGGGTTATTCTTATTACAATCTTTGGTCTGCCGATAACACGACAACAAGTTACAATGATAATTCTGTCGTCAAGACCGTTTACGATCCTTGTCCTGTCGGCTTCAAGATGCCAGCAAGTAATGCGTTTACAGGTTTTACGGCTAATGGTCAAAGCTATGGCACTATGAATGTTAATGGTACAGACAATTCGCAGACTTTCCAAAACAACTTCGGTCATAATTTCTGGACGGACGGCAGTAAGACTGCTACTATCAACTTCCCTGCTTCGGGCGTTCGCAGCTACGGTGGTGGTTCGCTGAGCAGCGTCGGCTCCGGCGGTGACTATTGGTCGGCGGTTCCGTACTACAAGACCCACGGTTACGTCCTGGCCTTCTACTCGGGCGGCGTGCTCCCGCTGTTCAGCTACTATCGGCCTTCTGGGTACGCGGTGCGTCCCGTGGCAGAATAATCAACAAAAAGGCAATACGAAAAACAGGCGGAAGCCTTGCGCGGAAGCCTGATTATTGTTCAATTAATTATTTATTAATCATTAAAAAAATCAATCATGATCAAGTTTGAAATCGTGGGGAAGAAGAATCCCCAGAAGAAAACAGAAACGAAGTATTATGCACAGATTTCGGAGTCTACGCCGTTGACGCTGGCCGATATTATTGTGCTGATCGAGAAGCGCAGCACCGTTTCGAGTCCCGACATCAAAGCCGTGCTCGACGCCTTGCAATTCGAGATTATTCAGGCGTTGAAAAACGGCTACAGCGTGCGCCTTGGCGACCTGGGTTCGTTTCATCTGACGATCAGTTCC
>NZ_BAIX01000081.1 GCF_000613405.1 Hoylesella enoeca JCM 12259
AAGATAAATTCAAAAATGTATCTAATTGAAAATAAAGAAGTTACCTTATTGTGTAAGCTAAATAGGTAACGATTTGGAAACGAGCGAAGTGCTATTAATCGCAGGTTTCTGCATCGACAAAGAACACTTATAATTCTATATGCAAAGATAATATTTAATACCGAACAGAGCAACTTTTTATTGTGAAAAATATACTTTTTATCAGAAAACAAAGGATTTGTGCCATAAAAACACTATCTTTGTATTATACTTCTTTGAGAATATTCTTACACTATAATTAATTATAGATTTGGAACTCTTAGTTGGTATTTATAGAATAATATTTCGACATATGGAACCTGTTTACATTGACATTCATATTCATACATTATCTAACCCTGACAATCTTAATGTGGATTATGACGTTGAAACTCTTTTCAGTAAGGTAAGAAGCAAAGCACAAGGACAAAGTATTTTGCTTTCGTTTACTGACCATAATGTGATAAATAAGAAAGCATATATTACTGCACTTGATGCGTGTAGTACAGATATACATTTAATTCTTGGCGTAGAATTACATATCCATTATGTTCCAGAGACAGAGGCATATCATTGCCATATGTTTTTCAAAAATGAGGTAACGGAACAGTCAATAGACGATATAAATGGTATATTAAAAAGACTTTATCCTCAAAAGACAGTTGAAAAGAAGGATACTTCTATTCCAACTCTTGATAAGGTTATCAATGAGTTTGACAACTATGATTTTGTTCTACTTCCTCATGGAGGGCAATCTCACGCTACCTTCAATAAGGCTATACCACCAACAAAAAAGTTTGATACTATGATGGAGCGTAGCGTTTATTACAATCAGTTCGATGGCTTTACAGCAAGAAGTGAATCTAAACGAGATGAGACAGATAAATACTTTCAAAAACTTGGTATTAGTGATTTTGTAAATCTTGTAACGTGTTCAGACAATTATGATCCAGATAGATACCCTGATGCTAAAGCCAAGGATGCAGAACCTTTCATTCCAACTTGGATGTTTTCTCAACCCACTTTTGAAGGATTCAGATTATCTTTGTCTGAGAAATCTCGTTTAATATATAGCCAAACTAAACCAGAATCATGGTCTGAGAAAATTGAAAGCGTTAAATATAAAAATGAGCTTCTTGATATAGATGTACAATTTAGTTCAGGACTCAATGTTGTTATTGGGGGCTCATCAAGCGGTAAAACACTTTTGGTTGATTCTATATGGAGGAAGCTGTCCAAGAAATCTTTTGAAAATTCCGATTATAAAGATTTTGATGTTGAAAATATCAATGTAGTTAATCCTTCGGAGATGACTCCTCACTACTTAGGACAGAATTATATTATGAAAGTTATAGGAAATGATTCTGAGCAAGGTATTGAAGATATCGAAATCATTAAAAGCCTGTTTCCTGACAATAGAGAAATTTCAGCCCAAGTAGGAAATAGCCTTGCTACATTAAAAAAAGACTTAACAGAACTAATCCGCACGGTAGAAGATATTGAATCTATAGAACATAAGATGAGAGTGACTCCACAAGTAGGCAGATTACTTGTTTTAAAGCCCACTAGACAAAACATTATTTCCATCCTGCTACCCCAATCAAATGAACGTAATTCTATTTCCTATGAGAATAGTAAGAAAACTAGTCATATATCCACATTATTAGAAATAAAAACGCTTTTACGGAATAATCCTTTTGTGGCTAATTATAATACAACTATAGATGAATTGATCAAAGTATTACAGACTGTGTATAAATATAGTGAAGTTGAAAATGGTGTTTTTACAACTATTGACAATGCCAATAGCACATATGCAAGTATTCTTCGATCAGAAAGCCTGGAAGATCAAACTAAAACACAGCAATTCAATGAATTGATAAAGCAAATAAGTGATTATATTTATTTAAATAGAAAATTCAAGAAATACTTACATGCAATAGCGTCCTATCAAGTTGAGTTTGAAACAAGAGAAATAAAATCCTCGGGACATTCTCTATTTATAAAAAATCAATATAAAATTAACAAGAATATTGTTCTTGATGTCTTTAATAATAAATTAAAAACGATTTGTAAAATTGATACTTTTAATAATATTTCACCAGAGAAATTATACCAAAAGAATTTTAGTGGGCAAAAACCGAAAGTAGCAGACTATCAAGACTTCATAAATAGAGTATATAAAGATTTTGAAAATATGAATAAGACCGTTTATAGTATTATAACTGAAGAGGGAAAAGATTTCAGTCGTCTTAGTGCGGGATGGAAAACTTCAGTACTATTAGATCTTATTCTTGGATATGATAAAGATATAGCTCCCATTATTATTGATCAGCCAGAAGATAATCTTGCAACTAAATATATTAATGATGGTTTAGTGAATGCTATTAAGAAGGTAAAAAACACGAAACAGATAATTCTTGTTTCCCATAATGCAACAATTCCTATGATGGGAGATGCCCAACAAATTATTTATTGTGAAAATAAAAATGGAGTGATAGTAATTCGTTCATCACCGCTTGAAGGAGAAATCGGAGAAAAATCAGTTCTTGATTTAATTGCTTCAATAACGGATGGTGGCAAACCATCAATAAAGAAACGAGTAAAAAAATATAACTTAAAGAAATTTACAAAGTAGAGCATATGAAATTATTTTTTAAAAAGGACGAAATTGGAAATATTACTATTCAAATACAGAAAGGTACTGCTGTCATAGATTATGACTATGTGGAAATGTTAAAACAACTTATTAAAAAGAATGAAATAGAATGCGACTGGGAGAATATAGAGGAGTTCGAACAACAAAAATTTATAGAATTGCTTGATAAAATCAAAGGTGCTGTTGATGAAGGGTTGAATAAACCTTTAGAATAGCTTTTGTATGATTTGTAATACAAAAATAACACAAAAAAAGATAGCCTCATATACTTCTTCCTCTTTTCTTCTTTTTCTTGGCTTGGTTTCTGAGTTTATGTTGCCATGCCATCTCTGCATAATCATCACCATGTGTCTGTGGATTAATAAGTCCACCTGCCCCCAAAATCATTTCTTCGGCAGCATTCAAGGCAGTGCTTGCTACATTTCCTACGGCTTGTGCAATAGACGAACTATCATTTGTGTTTTTCGGTAGTATGCACGAACGGCTGGGAGGGACGAGTTGATAGCCTGTATCCGGTTGAGCTTTATTCTTTGCTGACTCGTGTGCTATTGTGGGCGCTTTTGTCATCGTCTCCTTTGTTTCGGCTTTATTGTATGATCCAAAGTTCTTTTGCAAAGAACGGTAGCCGAACTCCCTGCCGATTTCAGAAGCTTTGAATGTCTGGTCACAGTAGGAGAACTTCAAACCATAGACTTTTCCCTGTTTGTTCTTCATGCGCTCTATGATGATGTTGTTCTTGTTCAATTCGTAGAGAAACATGGAGTGCCCTGTGATACCCGTGCCTTTGTATTTTTCAAGTAGGCATAGCAAATCTTCTGTATTTGTTGCTTGGTCTGTTCTCTCGTAGGATTGGCCTTTGCTTTTTGGTGTTGTCTTTCCGCCTTTACTTCCTTTGCAATGATCAAGCCTTTCGAGCGACTTATTTCCTCCGCCACTCTTGC
>NZ_BAIX01000080.1 GCF_000613405.1 Hoylesella enoeca JCM 12259
CAATACATAGAGACATTCCCTGTACTATATGCTGTCTTATGTAAATTGTTTCAAAGATCACGTTCTGAAATAGCTAACGGTAACCCGAAAGCGGATGCAAAAGTACACACTTCTAAGATAAACACCAAATGTTTTCATGGAAAATTTCAATAATAAACTGTCTTTTTCCTAAATCATTACAAATAAATAGGAAAACAAAGAGCTATCACCTTATTATATATATACACTCAATCTCTTTTTCACAACAGCAGGATTACCTGCCGCCAGACAATCATCGGGAATATCGCGAACGACAACAGAGCCGGCCGCAATGATGCAACGGTTGCCAATGATGACTCCCGGACACACCACAACACCACCTCCCAACCACGTGTCGTCACCAATAATGATGGGATGGGCCATCTCTTTCGGTTCGCGACGTTCCATGAAATCAACCGGATGTTGCGGCGTATAAAACTGACAATTGGGGCCGATTTTCACATGCGAACCTATCCGCACGAGCGCTCCATCCAGTATCGTGCAACCACAATTGATAAAAGTGTGTTCGCCCAACACAATCCCATGACCGTGATCGCAATAGAATGGCGGACACACGGCCGTGGTCTTCGGAATACCGGGAATCAATTCTTCGATCACCGACCGATAATCGGCATCGTCAAGCGTCATCGTCTGCAAGCGCCTGCAAAGCGCTTTGGCATGCAATAAACTATCGTAAACTTCCGGATCAGAGAAACAATACATCTCCCCGCTACGCATTTTTTCAAATTCTGTTTTCATTCGCACCACTGTTTATCGGTATGAAACACTGCCGGACAAAGTTACGAAAAAATCATCATTTTGCAGGATGAAGATCCATTAATTGAATATTTATGCCTACTTTTGCAGAAGTAGGTGATCAGGCGCAACACGACCAACAGCTTTGCAACCGACGCCTTTTCGCGATTCAACCAACGCTTTTTCGCGCAGCGATTAACGCTTTCTTGCGAGGCAAAAAGCCGTTAATCAGAGGATCGCTTACAACACCTTGCGCAACAAGATATTACACAACGGAAAATGAATCAAGACAAGATCAAACAGCTGCTGAGCCTCATCACCTGCGTCATGGTGATCATGGGCGTGGCCATCAACCGCGATCACAAAGTGTTGGGGCATGATTTGGCAACGCCACAAGCGGCTCAAAGCAAAACCATCCAGGCAGACACGATGCGCACAGAGGCCGATGGCACCATCGTGATCAACACCACCAATTTGGCCAAAGATATTTCGGGATACGGCGGACAAGTGCCGTTGGAAATCTATGTAAAGGACGGTCGGGTGGTCAAAGTCAAGGCGCTGAAAAACTCGGAGACGCCCGACTTCTTTGAAGAAGCATCCCGATTGCTCACACGATGGAACAGCAAAACGCCCGACGAGGCGTTGGCCATGAAAGTAAACGGCATCAGCGGCGCCACATTTTCATCGCGCGGCATCATCGGGAACATGCAACGCGGACTGCAATATGCGCAGAAAAAAGCCTCCACGCCATCCTTTGCGGATCGAATCGATAAGTCGCCCCAATCGCTCATCGGACTTATCGTGGTGCTGGCCGGTGCCATTCTTCCGCTCTTTTGGAAAGATAAACGCTATCGAATGGTGCAAATGATTCTCAACATCGGCATCTTGGGATTGTGGTGCGGCACGTTTATTTCCTATTCGCTCATCGTAAACTATATGTCGGCAGGCATCGATCCGTGGACCTCGCTCATCCCCATCGTGATGCTTATCACGGCTTTCGTCTATCCGCTTTTCGGCAAAAAGAATCATTACTGCCACTACATCTGCCCCTGCGGCGCACTGCAAGATCTGGCGGGAAAGACTCGGAAACGCAAATGGAAGATGAGTTCGAAGACCGTCAAACAATTAAGCAACATCCGCCAACTGCTTTGGTCGGTGCTGATGGTGCTGATGCTGGCCGGCGTTTGGTTTCAATGGATGGACTACGAAATCTTTACGGCCTTCATCTTCCGCTCAGCTTCGATAGTGGTTTTGCTCTTTGCCGGTATCGTCACAGCGCTTTCGGTCTTTGTTCCGCGCCCTTACTGTCGTTTCATCTGCCCCACAGGCACCTTATTTAAGATAGCGCAGGGAGGACAATAAGCCATCGCGAAACTATTCATTTAAAATAAAATGATCATGAAACAAAGAGAATTAAAATGGGAAATCATCAGCAGTGAGTATCTCATTCGGCGTCCGTGGCTCACGGCCCGACGAGATGCCGTGCGACTGCCCAACGGTACTGTCTGCGAAGAATATTATGTTTTGGAATATCCCGATTGGATCAACGTCATCGCCGAAACAGCCGACGGACAAATACTCATTGAACGACAATACCGTCACGGGCATCAATCGGTGAATTTTGAGATATGCGCCGGCGTCATCGAATCGGGCGAGACGCCTCTCCAAGCAGCTCAAAGAGAACTCTATGAAGAGACCGGCTACACGGGAGGAGAATGGAATGAACTGATGAAGATTGCTCCGAATTCCGGCACACAGACCAATTTCTGCCATTGCTTCGTGGCTCGGGGCGTGGAGAAAACGGGCGGACAACATCTCGATCAGACCGAAGATATCGAGGTGTTTACATTCACTAAAGAAGAGGTTCACGCCATGTTGCAACGCGGCGAGTTCATTCAGGCAATGATGGTGGCACCACTTTGGAAATATTTTTCACAACAATGACACAATGATGGACACAGCTTTCACTTTGAATATCAGTATTGCTGCTCTGTTGGGCGGCATCATCGGACTCGAAAGAGAATATCGCGCCAAGGAAGCCGGATTCCGAACTCACTTCCTCGTGGCGCTCGGCAGCGCACTGTTTATGGTCGTCTCGCAATACGGTTTTGCAGAAATCCTGCGCCATCCCGGCGTTTCGCTCGATCCGTCGCGCGTGGCGGCCCAAGTGGTTTCGGGCATCGGTTTCATCGGAGCAGGCACCATCATCTTTCAAAAACACGTGGTTCGAGGTCTCACCACAGCAGCCGGACTCTGGGTGACATCCGCGATCGGATTAGCGGGCGGCGCCGGAATGTATGTCCTTTCTATCACGGCCACAGTGCTGGTGTTGCTTTGTCTGGAAGCCGTCTACTTCATCCAGCATCGGTTCGGATCGCGAAACATCGCCATGACATTCACCTCGCCCGACCGCGAAAACATCCGACAAATCATTCAATCCCTGCGCCAAGAGGGCACAGACATCGACTCCTATGATATGAAAGAGCAATGTTCGTCGGCCGGTTGCGTCTATTTGGTCAACATGGAAATGCGCGTGAAACGCAGCCAATACGAAGATCGCATCCTCGACATCATCTCCCGGCTCGACGGTGTGACCATCGAACATATCGAATAAAATGCCATCTTTTTTCATATTTTCTTGCTCCTTTAAGAAACTTTACTTACCTTTGCCCCCAGTTTTGACAGTTCCTGTCGCCTCCTTCGCCTCCTTCGCCCCCTAAGTTAGGGGGATCGGGGTCTGGACAAGAGAGGGACCAATCAAAAAGAACAAAAAAGAGATGATTAAACAAACAAATATAAACAGTCGTAACGCGATGCAAAAGAACTCTGTTTCTCTTGCATCTTTTAACGGTTTATATTTGCATATCTCGGAAAAAGTCTTAACACACACACACACACACACACACATCGCACCTGGCGTAGAGATATTTTAGGTCTTCGCCTACG
>NZ_BAIX01000079.1 GCF_000613405.1 Hoylesella enoeca JCM 12259
CATTTTTTACAATGGAGAGTTTGATCCTGGCTCAGGATGAACGCTAGCTACAGGCCTAACACATGCAAGTCGAGGGGCATCATGATGATTGCTTGCAATCGTTGATGGCGACCGGCGCACGGGTGAGTAACGCGTATCCAACCTACCCATGACTAAGGGATAACCCGTCGAAAGTCGGCCTAAGACCTTATGTAATCCGAAGCAGGCATCTAATTTGGATGAAAGATTAATTGGTGATGGATGGGGATGCGTCTGATTAGCTTGTCGGTGAGGTAACGGCTCACCGAGGCAACGATCAGTAGGGGTTCTGAGAGGAAGGTCCCCCACATTGGAACTGAGACACGGTCCAAACTCCTACGGGAGGCAGCAGTGAGGAATATTGGTCAATGGACGATAGTCTGAACCAGCCAAGTAGCGTGCAGGATGACGGCCCTATGGGTTGTAAACTGCTTTTATGCGGGGATAAAGTGAGGGACGTGTCCCTCATTGCATGTACCGCATGAATAAGGACCGGCTAATTCCGTGCCAGCAGCCGCGGTAATACGGAAGGTCCAGGCGTTATCCGGATTTATTGGGTTTAAAGGGAGCGTAGGCTGCCGTTTAAGCGTGTTGTGAAATGTACCGGCTCAACCGGTGATGTGCAGCGCGAACTGGATGGCTTGAGTACGAAGAGGGAATGCGGAACTCGTGGTGTAGCGGTGAAATGCTTAGATATCACGAGGAACTCCGATCGCGAAGGCAGCATTCCGTTTCGTGACTGACGCTGATGCTCGAAAGTGCGGGTATCGAACAGGATTAGATACCCTGGTAGTCCGCACGGTAAACGATGGATGCTCGCTGTTGGATATTTTTATTCAGTGGCTAAGTGAAAGCATTAAGCATCCCACCTGGGGAGTACGCCGGCAACGGTGAAACTCAAAGGAATTGACGGGGGCCCGCACAAGCGGAGGAACATGTGGTTTAATTCGATGATACGCGAGGAACCTTACCCGGGCTTGAATTGCAGAGGAAAGATCCAGAGATGGTGATGCCCTTCGGGGTCTCTGTGAAGGTGCTGCATGGTTGTCGTCAGCTCGTGCCGTGAGGTGTCGGCTTAAGTGCCATAACGAGCGCAACCCTTTTCCTTAGTTGCCATCGGTTCAAGCCGGGCACTCTGAGGATACTGCCTCCGCAAGGAGTGAGGAAGGTGGGGATGACGTCAAATCAGCACGGCCCTTACGTCCGGGGCTACACACGTGTTACAATGGCGCGTACAGAGAGCTGGGTTTGCGCAAGCACTCTCAAATCTTTAAAACGCGTCTCAGTTCGGACCGGGGTCTGCAACCCGACCCCGCGAAGCTGGATTCGCTAGTAATCGCGCATCAGCCATGGCGCGGTGAATACGTTCCCGGGCCTTGTACACACCGCCCGTCAAGCCATGAAAGCCGGGGGCGCCTGAAGTCCGTGACCGCAAGGATCGGCCTAGGGCGAGACCGGTGATTGGGGCTAAGTCGTAACAAGGTAGCCGTACCGGAAGGTGCGGCTGGAACACCTCCTTTCTGGAGAGATGAATATGATGTAGGACGATATGATAAGAGTCTAAGGTATGTTTAGAATCTTGAATTCTTTTCCTGTACGTGCTTGCTGTTTTTGTAAAGATAAGATATTGGTAAGTAAGAGGAACAAAGAAGCAGAGCGATCAAGTGGCAAGGTCGGATTCTTGATTGTCAGACAGTCCTATAGCTCAGTTGGTCAGAGCGCCACACTGATAATGTGGAGGTCGGCAGTTCAAGTCTGCCTGGGACTACTTCTTTTGAATGTGTAATTTGGGATTAGGGAAATAGAATAGTTTATTTACATTCTTGCCATTCCGTTTGGAAATTTTTATCATTCATAACTCACCATTGCTCATGAAATGGGGGATTAGCTCAGCTGGCTAGAGCACCTGCTTTGCAAGCAGGGGGTCAACGGTTCGAATCCGTTATTCTCCACGACATGTCGTTCATCTGATTCTTCATTATGCTTAATGTAGGATGGATATAGAATTGACAACCCGATCTTTGACATATTGATACAAGCAAGACTGAAAGTAAAAAGAGTCAATCAAGACAAAATAACTACTGAAAGTACGAGCCACCATAGTCTTTTCAATCGACTTTTGTTGTATAAGAATCTATGGTGTGTATATTCTAAGGAAAGTAACTAAGGGCGTATGGCGGATGCTAGGCTCACGGAGGCGATGAAGGACGTGATAAGCTGCGATAAGCTACGGTAAGGTGCAAATAACCTTTGACCCGTGGATTTCCGAATGGGACAACCCACCTATCTGTTGGATAGGTATCACTAATCATTTAGTGAGGCGAACCGAGGGAACTGAAACATCTTAGTACCTCGAGGAAAAGAAAATAAAAGAATGATTCCCCCAGTAGTGGCGAGCGACCGGGGACTAGCCCAAACCACCGTTGTGGTAACGCAAAGATGGTGTTGTAGGACTGCGTGATTGTACTTTAATTGTGAGAGGAACGTTCTGGAAAGTACGGCCATAGCGGGTGACAGCCCCTTATTCGAAGCAAGATAAGACATAGCAGAATCCTGAGTAGTGCGGGGCACGAGTAATCCCGCATGAATCCGCCGGGCCCATCCGGTAAGGCTAAATACTCCCGTGAGACCGATAGTGAACCAGTACCGTGAGGGAAAGGTGAAAAGAACCCCGATAAGGGGAGTGCAATAGTTCCTGAAACCATACGCCTACAAGCTGTCGGAGCTGCTTTTGCAGTGACGGCGTGCCTTTTGCATAATGAACCTACGAGTTACCATGTCTGGCAAGGCTAAGCGTCATGAGACGCGTATCCGCAGTGAAAGCGAGCCTGAATAGGGCGTCATAAGTCAGATGGGGTAGACGCGAAACCAAGTGATCTACACATGTCCAGGATGAAGTTCCGGTAACACGGAATGGAGGTCCGCACGGATAAGCGTTGAAAAGCTTCCCGATGAGGTGTGTGTAGGAGTGAAAGGCCAATCAAACTTGGAGATAGCTCGTACTCCCCGAAAGGCATTTAGGTGCCGCGTGTATCGATCCCCGTAAGAGGTAGAGCGACCGATAGGTCAAGAGGCTTCACCGCCTATTGAGACCTGACGAACTCCGAATGCTTATGGGTAGCAGATACGCAGTAAGGGGGCGGGTGCTAAGGTCCGTCCCCGAGAGGAGAAGAATCCAGACCGCCGTCTAAGGTCCCGAATTTTGCTCTAAGTTAGTCTAACGAAGTGTGGTCCCGGTGACAGCCAGGATGTTGGCTTGGAAGCAGCCATTCATTCAAAGAGTGCGTAACAGCTCACTGGTCGAGGTCCGTGCATGGATAATAATCGGGTATAAGAGCAGAACCGAAGACGCGGGATAGTAATGAATATTAAAAGTATCGGTAGGGGAGCATTCCATGAGCGTAGAATGTAGGAGGATAACTTCTGCTGGAGCTTATGGAAACGCAAATGTAGGTATAAGTAACGCTAAGGAGGGTGAGATTCCCTCCCGCCGTAAGACTAAGGTTTCCCGGGCAATGCCAATCATCCCGGGGTCAGTCGGGTCCTAAGGCTCAGCCGAACGGCGAGGCCGATGGCATACACGGTTAATATTCCGTGACTTGCATAGGGAGCGACGTGGTGACGGAGGCGTGACACTGCCGCGGAGAAACGGAATTCTCCGTTAAAGGATGTAGATGTTGAGGGGAGCAGGCAAATCCACTTCCCGAGTCGAACTCCGATAGTATATCTCTTTCTTCGGAAAGGGATAATAGCGCAGGTAATCAAACTCCCGAGAAAAACCGCTAAGCATCCATCTCTATGGAACCCGTACCGTAAACGGACACACGT
>NZ_BAIX01000078.1 GCF_000613405.1 Hoylesella enoeca JCM 12259
CGACAGCTGAACACCAATAAACAAAGGGCTTCTCGGAGTTCCCTTTGTTCTCTTTTTTATGCCCTTTTGCCAACCCGGCCAGGGGGAAAACTTCACGAATTATTCACTCAAAACATAGAAATTATGAATCAAAAACAATTAGAGAGATGGGGCTACGAGAAGCCCGAGTGTGAAATTATCGAAACGAGCACGGAACAGTTTATCTGCGTATCCGTAAGGCCCGAACCGAAGACATCCACGGAAGAGGATTGGGATGCAGACCAAGAAGTAGATGGGGGCGACATATACATTTAATCGTCACCCGATAAGTAACCGAAAAAGAAAAAAACAATGAACAAAAAGAGAATCAACCAAATGCTGCTCATCGGCACGATGCTGACGGCAGCCTTATTCAGTGCCTGCTCTAACAACGACAACACCGAGCAGGACCAAACTATCAGTGCAAACAAAACCATTCGTTTTCAACTCATAGACGAAGACTTCGGTGCCGACACAGAAATCGACGCCACGCGTGCCGGTCAAGACACTGTGCTCGGTCGTGATACCATCAACCTGGGCAACAATATCACTGCCGAAATGAGTGTAGAGCGCGATGCAAAACAAACACCCACCACGCGTGCTGCGGGCATGAGCAACGGCACCTACACCGTGTTGGCTTATCAGGGCGGTGTGCTCAAAGGCACGCTGAAAGGCACGGTGACGAGCAACGTGTTTACGGCCACATCGTCCAATCAAGACATTATACTTGCCCCCGGCACCTATACGTTTTATTGTTGTAACGACAAGGTAGACATTTCGGGCGATCATCTCAACGTGTCGTTGGCCAATGCCGGCACAGCCCGTATCGGCACCACCACCGTTACGCTCCCGGCCACGCCGCACCATCAGACCGTCAGCTTTGCCATGAAGCATGTCGGCGCCCGCATACGCTATAAATTCGAAGGATATATGCCTTTCTACGGAGATGCTCGACCACAATATAAGGCTTGGGGAACATCCACACTCGACGCGACAACAGGCAGTTATACATACAGTGACCCCTTGACAACATGGACTCCAATCGGCTCTCTCATGTATCTTAACGCATCCAACGACGGCACCGGCACTTATACGGCTACTGCATCCGACTACGCATATATCCTCCCGTCAGCAACATCGTCCGATTTGGAGATCAATATCAATAGCCTCAACATTTACAAAAAGAGCCTTAGCGGAATCGTTCAGCGCGTCAATAATCTTCCTAGGACATTTTACCAGAACGGTTCGTACACGATTAAAATCACACTGCGATATAATTATAAACTCCTTTACAGCGATGGGACAGTAGATCTGCTATTGCCAAACGGAACGCCTAACCATTCGGCATCAGCCAAACCCATAGGCGTTGTCGTGACAGACAATAACGGGACAGCGGGCAGCGGCATGGCCATAGCGCTCGAAGATGCAAAGAAGAGCGATGGCGATTATGAAATGGACGAGTATAGTGCAGCCCAAGCTATCAACTATTATAACACCTACGGCCCTATAACAACGGGTGCAAATCTGAGCCAATGGTACCTGCCGTCATTAGCCGAATGGTATAAAGCATTGACCGACATTTGCTTTTCACAGGTATATAGGGGGCACTAGCGAGATGCAGTCCATATACTATGCAGCCCTTGACAAAGAATATGTTTTCCAATCTTCAGGAACCATAGGCAACAAAGAATACTGGACCAGCGAGTATGGCAAGGCAGTCGGTATAGATTGGAATAGTGCGGGATATTCTACTCCTGGCACAGGATATGCAGGGGCAAACTATTCCTCCAATAATAAGCATGTGCGCCCGTTCATCCATTTCTAACTATGTCATGACTAAAAGGACAGAGGAATGAAAACGACTGGTCATTTCACCCAAAACGTTTAGACATGTTGGGCAAAACGTCTAATGGTTTTGAGTGAAATGATTAGACGTTTTCGATAAAACGATTAGACGTTTTTCCTGAAATGATTAGACGTTTTTTGGAGAACGAAAAAGGGTTTTGTAGATCGTTGTAAATCAATATATTATAAACAAACAAAAAGGAGACAGGAAATGGACTACTCTCTCAATGAACACGAATTGAAGATAATCGGCGCAAAACTGTTTGTTGCCACGCTGGTTTGCCAGAAAGATCACATCTCGTTTGGGAAGCTCTGCAAACTGATGGCCGAGGATTCGACCGTGGGTGAATCGGATGTCGTGGCTGTGTTTTACAAATTCATCAAAGTGGTGAATTTTCTTTGCTCGCAGGGCTATATCGTCGATGCAGGTCCGCTGGGCACATTCCGTCCGGCGATTCAGTCGAAAGCCGTGGCCAAGGCCGAGGACTTTAAACCCTCGGAACATATCCGGCGCATTCATATCACATTCACACCGTCGGCCGAATTCAAATTATTGAAGGGCGTAGAGTTTCATCGCGTGCCCAAGCAAGAGCGGAAGAAGAAAACGCCGGCGAAGCCAAAGCCGTGAATCCCAGCAGAAGATTAGACTGAACTGAAAAAGCAGGTAGCGCATGTTACCTGCTTTTTAGTATTTGATTCTCGGCTGTTGACCTCGAATTAGGATAAACAGATTGTCCTTCCCTCACACAAATCTCTTCTGCAACCATTTCCTCACGGGGATGTCATACCATTTCAGGCACACCCACGCCAGTGCAATGCAGCCCACAACCAAGGCAAAGACTTGTGGAAGAGTTTGAGAAAAGGCGAGGTCGTTGTTCTTCACCCACGCATAATACGAGTAGATGAAAGGGTAATGCACGATGTAAAGGGGATAAGAGATGTCGCCCAGAAAATTGCAGATACGCGTGGAAAGAGCGTCGGTGGTTTGCCCGGATGCGCCCAGCCATACCACAAACGGAAAGACAAGCAGCACGCAGCAAGCATCATAGAGACCATTTGCCCAGAGGTGCGCGCTCCCACCTATTCGGGGAATGGCCGCAACGACGACAATACCCAAAGCGCACCACCAAAAGGCACCACGCACAGTTCGTTTCCGGAACACTCGGGAAAGTAACAATCCCGCAGGAAAAGCAAACAACACGCGAAGCAACCCGCCCCAGAATCCGCCATTGTCAAACGTCCAACCGGCCCCCAAATAGCCGTCGACATTGGTAACGGCATAACCCAACAAGGCGCCGCCGGCAACACAAACCCAAACAGAGAGCCAACGCGTGGACAATCGGCGAATAAGCAACACATACAATATGTTACCGATATATTCATAAAACAGCGACCACGTGGGACCATTCAGCGGAAATATCTCGCCAAACCCGCGCACTTCCACACTGCTCCACGCCGGCACCAAAAACATGTTGAGGAGTGTGGCCAAGAGCAAAAGGAGGATCGGAACATCCGAAACCCTCCAATAGTCACACCCCTGGGTGTAAAACATCAATGCGCCGATCACAGCTCCCATCACCACCATGGGATGCAGACGCACAAGTCGGCGCTTGACGAATGTCCACACACCCATCGTAGCCCGACGGTCGTCGTAAGCATAACCGATGACAAACCCCGACAGCATAAAAAAGAAGTCCACCGCCAGATAACCGTGGTTGACGCATTGGTCGAGGTAGCTGGTGGCAAAAGCCTCGCCTATGTGGTAACAAATGACAACGAGTGCAGCCACGCCACGCAGTCCGTCCAACAAATGATAATGAGGTTTGGTGTCGGCAAAAGCCGCCGCTGAAATGTTGTTTCGATCCATTGTGAAATATCCGTTTTGCTTTACGAGCCACAAAGATAAGCATAAAACCGAGGAAAACAAAACTCCTGATCAGCTACCTGTCTCTGTGCTTCAAGAATTGCAAATATGGGAGGACAGTCTCAACTTTTCGTATAAATGTTTGCGAGATTAAGAAACTTTACTTACCTTTGCCGGCAGTTTTCTTAGCCCCCTAAGTTAGGGGGATGGGGGTCTGAACAATTAAAGAGATGATTAAAAAAGCAAATATAA
>NZ_BAIX01000077.1 GCF_000613405.1 Hoylesella enoeca JCM 12259
TGCCCTGTTGCTCACAAAAGTGGTGTCATAGACTTCTCCATACAGGCTGATGCGGTTGGCAATGATATGGATATGCCTGTTATCGGTGTCCTTGTGCGTTACTGCTACCCATTGGTGGTTGTCAAGTCCCATTTGTTTGGCAAACAGATGGGCTATCCGCATGAGTTCGGATACGGGTAGTTTCTTCTCATCCTGAGGTGCTATACCGATTTCAATGCGGAGGAACTTGTTTCTGCAACGACTGTTATAATCGCTGACCACTTTCATTTCCTCATAGATTGCTTTCGGTTCTCTGCTGCAAAGATTGTGGAAGGCAAGCCGATTACCGAGCTTTCCCTCTCTGAAAATATAATCCAAAGCCGTGCTGCCATGCGCTATCGCCTTACATTTTCCTATCATCTCTCGACATGTTTAAGACCTTATATATTTCGTCGTCCACACGAAAATGCGGGTCGTAAAATCGCTTAAATGCTTCTTTGGCACATAGCGAAAGGTTCTGTGTGATATGTACCCATCTCTCATCCTTGACTTTAATAAGGTTGGAAATCTGCCCATAGAACCTGCCCGTATGCTGGAGAATGGCAATGGCTTCTCTCTCATTGTCCGTCATCTTAGGAATGGCAACCACTTCTCCATTAAGGAGTATTTCACGGCAGTAGTCTGAGAACTTCCGTCTTGTGCTTTCCGCCTTTGACCTAATACGCTGCTTTTCCTCTAAGGTGCATCTTACCTTGATGAACTCCGTCTTGTTCATCCTCGCTTCTTCTTTACCTCGTTGCTGCCATTTGGCAGTTCTGCTATCATATCTGTTCATATAAAAGTCCTCTTTTCTTTGTTTTCAATCTTGCTTAATTTCCGAACGCTGACCGATGAGAACGGAGTGATTACGGTCTAATCTCCCCGATAACCGAACGAGGGGAGCAAGCGCAGTTTGTGGGTACAAACTGACGTCTTGCAATGTCAGCTAACGAAACGTTTACGCATAAAGCGTTTTGTCGTCCAAAAATGAATGCTATGCATTCAGAAGATTAACTGTGTTCGTGGCATTCCCACCGTTCAATGTGTTCAGTAAAAATCTATTGTTGGTACTACCCTAAAACGGTCGAGGATTTTGAGTGAAAAGGACATCCTTTTACTCGATAGTCCTTGACCGTTTTTCTGTTGTTTACAGCTTCCTCCATTTTTTTATATCCTCACCGTATTCCTCCAAATGGATACGCACAAGGTTTTCGATGAAGCTCGAGACATTGGCTCCTTTATCTCCCAATCTACGGACAATGAAGTCCGCACGTTCCTGTGTTTCCCTGCTCAGGTAAACCGCTTTTCTCTCACTTAGCTTTGTTGGAACAAGGAACGCTTGCTTATAGGCTTCGAGAGTCTCCTTTCTCATCTTGGCACTGATGCGTCGTTGAACGGTTGCGCTCTCTGTATGCTGTGCAGGCTCGGATGGCGTGGCATGCTCTATGGCATGTTCTGCCTCTTGTTGTTTTTGCCCTTGAATATTTTCCATTCCCTTTGCCCGGAATTCAGAGACGGTTTGTTCACTTGAATTTTCAGCTTGGCTCATACCAAAAGTTTTTCCTATGAAACGATCTATTTCTTCCATATTTCTTCTTTCCTTTTTCATCACTCTATCTTATTTTAAGTTTGACTTGTTTTATCTTGTTGCTTGTATTTTGGGATTTCCCATGCTCACGAACACGGCTGATGTGATATTCGTTGAGGTCTTTGAAGTCTCTATAATACACAGCCATATCTTCTACCTTAAAGCCTGCGTTTATTAACTCTTGTACTGCTCTCTGTCCTGCATCGTCATTATCAAGAAAAACACGAATGGAGGTTATATTCCTCTCGTTCAGGTAGTGAATACTTCTGGCCACATTGCTCACAGAGTTCATCACAAGGCATTGATTGGTTATTTCACCTTTCATTGAAAGAAAAGAGAGAAAGTCCATAAAGCCCTCGAACAGACAGACGGGGTGTGCCTTTTCCTCAAATATCGGAGTGATGTCTTTGGGAGCAATTGTTCCCTTGAAAGTCTTATCATCACGAAGCTCATAGCCACCCGAAGAATTGGCAAAGCCGATGGCTTCATATCTTCTTTCCCTTACCTCGTAACTGATACATTTGAGAAATGGTGTTGCCTTTTCTAAATCAATACAGCGTTCCTTTTTGAGATACTCCTGCAGGTGCGGCGGCAAGGTGTCTGATATGCTTATCAGTCTCCTTGTTCCGCTTGCTTGTCTTGTAGTTGTCTGGTTGAGACCAATACGGGGTTCAGTCTTTGAATAGCTGTGCGCTGTATACTCTGAAGCGTTCTGCCCCAAACGGCAGATTGCTTCCGAGAGCGTGCAGTCCTCCAAGCGCATATAAAGGTCAATAATGCTTCCACCCCTGCCTTCGGCATAGTCTATCCAAAGGTTCTTTTCCGTGTCCACCTTGAAACTCGGACGCGTTTCCTCCCTGAGCGGTGAACGGTACATTGCATAGGCAGGTGTCCTGCGGACAGGTCTGATACCCTTCCTTTCGAGATACTCCATGATGGAATATCGCTTGATAAGTGATAAATCTTCTTCTTTCATTGTTTTGATACTTTAATAGGTTGAATGATAATTATTTATGCTTGTCTGTTTTATGGTTTTACCGTTTCCAAAGTTTTTCCCCTCCAAACTTTTTCATCTTTCTTCTTACTACATACTATTCTGTGATAAGTGATTGATAATCAGTATTACTTTGTAGTATAAGACAATACTATACATTCTACTACATTTGGCTACTACAAGTTTGAAGGAGCGGGCATGGCAAGATTTTCCTAATCTTGTAGACATATATGGGGCTACCACCGTTTCTTCGTTTGCTCACCTTTATGTATCCTGCTTTCTTCAAGGCTTCGCCCATACGCTTGGCAACAAGTGGTTGGTGAGTATAAATACCCAAATAGGTGAGTATCTCCGTAGTAGTCATTAACGAATAGTTTTCATCCTCCGTTGGCTTTTCAAAGCAACGCAGCAAAAGTTCCATCTCAGCGGTTTGTACCTGAAAGTCCTCACTCTCTCTGTATAGTTCGGCAATCTCTTCATCATCAAACCAATAGCGGAAACCTGACTTTAACAGGGCTTTGGCTTCAGCATAGACATTGTCCATTGAAATACGCTTGGCTTTCTCTATGTCTATGGATAGAACTTCAAAGGGCAGAAACCTTCTGCTGCCTGTCGGGTCTGTAAGAAAGTCATTGCCGTTCACTGATGCCACAAAGCTTGCCAAGTGGGGATGCTCCTCCACATATTTGTCATACGGCATACGGTACTTGACCATCGGACAGGTGATAAGGTTCTTCAGTTCGTTTTCGTCCCGCTTATTGAGGGCTTTGAGCTGGTCATCTATATTTACGATAAGGTTCTGACCGATATAAGTGAGTGTGTCTTTCTCCTGCGGATATATTTTTCCTGTGTAACTGTAACCATGCAGTGCTGGGGGACAGAGCAGGTCAAGGAACGTCGTCTTGAACTTGCCCTGCTCGCCTGTCAGTACAAGACAGGTATGGTTGCGGCACTCGCGGTCGTCCATCGCATTGGCGACCATCGCCACGAGCCATTTGGTAAGATACGGCAACCATTTGTTAGAATTACGGACGACCACACAACTTGCCAAATCAGGAATTGCTTTTGGTGAAAAGAAAGTAAGAACACTACTACCACTGTAACTACCACCATTGCTACAACCATCACCTATATCTATCAATGGCAACCCTTTTAAATACTCCTGCACGGGATTGATACGGGGAGAAAAGCTGCTTTCAATGATGGAATAAAGGTTCTCGGCAGAAGTCGCTATGCCTTCATAGCAATCAAGTTCCCTGCGAAGTGTGTTGATTTCATAGCGACCAACCTTTACAAAACTACTATTACCCTTACTGCGATATTCGGTTCTGCCCAATACCGTGTTGTATCTGAACTCATAGTGTGTGGAGAGGTAGGTTTCTATCTCTGCGTTCTTGGAGGAACTACCCCTGCGATGAGGATTTCTTCTGTTGTCTATATTGCCTGCATCTGCGTTCTTTTTCATTATTCCCTTGAATTGGTTTCCAAGAGTGAAGTTAGGGTGAGAATGCGTAACTTCCAAGCATTCAGAATATTCTTGCATAATGTTGCGCTCGTCTGCTGCAAAATTCTTAGGTAAACGGGCAGGTAAGAAGAGCATTTATCGTCTCATTAAGCAAAAAACGGATGACAGGAAAGAAAGGTTAGCTGAAATACGGATGTTACTGTCTGCTTTCAGATGTACTCTTTTGCTTTGATTGTCTTATTAGCCTTATTTGTATAGTGGCAAAAGTATAAATCTGTCTCTTTTGTCCTTGTCATAGTGCCACAAGCTGCCACGTGAATGAAAAGTGATGGAATAAGAAATGCCCGATATTAATTTTGCAATGAAAGAAAAAAGACGGGGCAGGAAAATACAAATGTGAACCGATGAAACGGATTGCTCTTTTCCCGATAGTTCCCGATACTTCCCTGCTGTTCCCCACGGCTTTGAGAGGCACACGCACGTCATTACCTTTGCCGATGGAAACAGGAAAGACCTGAAACAACAAACAATAACAATATAAAATTATGAACTATTACATCATTACAGAAACCAATTGGGCAAAGCTTCGAGATGAAATTTTGAGCCTTGCGAGAGTTGCCACAAGGCATTCGGAGAAAAGAGTAAGCACACGG
>NZ_BAIX01000076.1 GCF_000613405.1 Hoylesella enoeca JCM 12259
AGCCCTGTTGCTCACAAAAGTGGTGTCATAGACCTCCCCATACAGGCTGATGCGGCTGGCAATGATATGGATATGTCTGTTGTCGGTGTCCTTGTGTGTTACCGCCACCCATTGATGGTTGTCAAGTCCCATTTGTTTGGCAAACAGATGGGCTATCCGCATCAGTTCGGATACAGGCAACTTTTTCTCGTCCTGCGGTGCAATGCCTATTTCGATACGGAGAAACTTGTTCCTGCAACGGCTGTTATAGTCGCTGACGACTTTCATTTCCTCATAGATGCTCTTTGGCTCCCTGCTGCAAAGATTGTGGAAGGCAAGCCGACTGCCGAGTTTGCCTTCTCTGAAAATATAGTCCAGAGCCGTGCTGCCGTGCGCTATCGCCTTACATTTTCCTATCATCTCTCTTCAAATTTAAGACCTTATATACCTCATCATCCACACGAAAATGCGGGTCGTAAAACCGCTTAAATGCTTCTTTGGCACATAGCGAGAGGTTCTTTGTGATATGTAGCCAATCTTCGTCCTTGACTTTGATGAGGTTGGAAACCTGCCCGTAGAATCTTCCTGTATGCTGAAGAATGGCAATGGCTTCCCTCTCATTGTCTGTCATCTTGGGAACGGCAACCACTTCTCCGTTAAGGAGAATTTCACGGCAGTAGTCGGAGAACTTCCGCCCTACGCTTTCCGCTTTTGACTTGATACGCTGCTTTTCCTCTAAGGTGCATCTTACCTTGATGAACTCCGTCTTGTTCATCCGCACTTCATTTTTGTTTTGCCTCTGCCATTTGGCAGTCTTTTTATTATATCTGTTCATATAAAAGTCCTCTTTTCTTTGTTTTCAATCTTGCTTAATTCCTGAACACTGACCGATGAGAACGGAGTGATTACGGTCTAATCTCCCCGATAATTAAACGAGGGGAGCAAGCGCAGTTTGTGGGTACAAACTGACGTCTTGCAATGTCAGTGATAAGACCATTTACGCACGAGGCGTTTTGCAGCCGAAAAGTGAATGCCGTGCATTCTGTGTTTAACTGTGTTCGTGGTGTTCTCATCGTTCAGATGTCTGCTTGCTAAAAATATGATGTCATATTTGCCCAAATATGACGTCTCATTTACGAGAATATGACATCATATTTTAATGCGATAGTAGGATTAGAGCGGGAAATAAATCTTTTGAAATTCATACCTCGCCCCCCTCCTGCGGTTTATAACCTCCTCCATTTCTCTATGTCCTCACCATACTCCTCCAAATGCGTACGCACGATGTTCTCCACAAAACTTGAAAGGTTGCTGCCCCTGTCGCCCAACCTACGGACGATGAAGTCCGCACGTTCCTGTGTCTCCCTGCTCAGATAAACCGCCTTTCGGTCACTCAGTTTAGTCGGAACAAGAAAAGCCTGCTTGTAGGTTTCGAGCGTTCCCCGTCTCATCTTGGCACTGATACGCCGTTGAACGGTTGCATTCTCTGTGTGCTGTGCAGACTCGGAAGCTATTGCTTCTTGGCAATCTGTTTCCTTTGATGGAGCTTTTGCCTGTGGGTGTTCTTCCTCCTCGTCTTTCTCTCCCAAGTAATATGCAAGACTTTTCCTGTCTGCTCTTTCATTACTTTCCTGTCTGTTCATGTTGAACGCGTCTTTTATGGATTGGTCTATCTCCTTTCTGATTGCTTTTATCTTTTTCATTGCTCTATCGTATTTTTAGTTTGACTTGTTTTACCTTATTGCTTGTTTTGGGTGTTTTCTCCAACTTTTTCTGTTGCTCACGAACACAGCTGACATGATACTCGTTGAGGTCTTTAAAGTTCCCGTAATGTACAGACATGTCTTCTACCTTAAAACCTGCCTTTATCAGCTCCTGTGTTGCTCTCCGCCCCGCGTCGTCGTTATCAAGGAAAATACGGATAGAAGAGACTTGATGGTTGTTCAGGTAGCTGATACTTCTTCCAATGTTGCTCACAGAGTTCATCACAAGGCAGCGGTTATTCACTTCTTCTTTCATTGAAAGGAAAGAGAGAAAGTCTATAAATCCCTCGAACAGGCAGACGGGCTGCACTTTGTTTTCAAATATCGCGGTAATATCTTTCGGGGCAATCGTTCCTTTGAACGTCTTGTCGTCCCGAAGTTCATAGCCGCCGGAGAGGTTGGCAAAGCCAATGGCTTCGTATCTTCTTCCTCTTACCTCATAGCTGATGGATTTGAGAAAGGGCAATGCCTTTTCCAAGTTGATGCAGCGCACCTTTGTAAGATACTCCTGCAAATGTGACGGTAAGGTGTCTGATACATCTATCAGTCTCCTTGCCCCGTTTGCCATTTTCTCTTTTGGTAGTCTGATACTACCATTGCTGCTGTATGCCTTCTCCTTTGAGGATTCGGCATTGTTGCACGCTGTATCAAAGGAAGTGGTCTGTCCCAAGCGGCAGATGGCTTCCGACAGCGTGCAGCCCTCCAGGCGCATACAGAGGTCGATGATGCTTCCACCTCTGCCTTCGGCATAGTCTATCCAGAGGTTCTTTTCCCTGTCCACCTTGAAACTCGGATGCACTTCTTCCCTCAATGGTGAGCGATACACAGCATAGGTCGGTGTTTTGCGGGCAGGCTTGATGCCTTTCTTTTCGAGATATTCCACGATGGAATATCGCTTGATAGCTGATAAATCTTCTTCTTTCATTGTCATAAACTTTAAATGGTTGGATAATTCTTATTTGAATAATAATGGTTGGTTTGAATGATATTTGAATGCCGTTTGAATGAAATCCTCTTTTCTAAAGTTTTTCCCTCCAAACTTTTTTACCATTCTTCTTACTACATACTATTTTAATATAAGTAATTGATAATCAGCAACAGTTAGTAGTATGTGGAGATACTACACACTCTACTACATCTGGCTACTACAAGCTTGAATGAGTGGACATGGCAAGATTTTTCTAATCTTGTAGACATAGATGGGATTCCCACCGTTTCTTCGCTTACTCACCTTTATATATCCTGCTTTCTTCAAGGCTTCGCCCATACGTTTGGCAAGAAGTGGCTGGTGGGTATAAATACCCAAATAGGTGAGTATCTCCGTAGTGGTCATTAACAAATAGTTTTCGTCCTCCGTTGGCTTCTCAAAACAACGCAACAAGAGTTCCATCTCTGCTGTCTGCACTTGGAAGTCCTCGCTCTCCCGATACAGTTCGGCTATCTCGTCATCGTCAAACCAATAGTGAAAATCTGATTTGAGCAAAGCTTTGGCTTCTGTATAGACTTTATCCATTGAGATAGCCTTTGCCCTATTGATATCAATAGACAAGGCCTCAAAGGGCAAAAAACGTCTGCTGCCTGTCGGGTCTGTAAGGAAGTCGTTGCCATTCACCGATGCCACGAAGCTCGCCAAGTGAGGATGTTCCTCCACATATTTGTCATAGGGCATGCGATATTTAACCATCGGACAGGTAATGAGGTTTTTCAGTTCGTTTTCGTCCCGTTTGTTGAGGGCTTTGAGCTGGTCGTCAATGTTTACGATAAGATTCTGCCCGATATAGGTAAGTGTGTCCTTCTCCTGCGGATATATCTTTCCCGTATAACTGTAACCGTGCAGTGCCGGCGGACAGAGCAAATCAAGAAATGTTGTCTTGAACTTGCCCTGTTCGCCTGTCAGCACAAGACAGGTGTGGTTGCGGCACTCGCGGTCGTCCATTGCGTTGGCGACCACCGCCACAAGCCATTTGGTAAGATACGGCAACCATTTGTTAGAATTACGGACAACAACGCAGCTTGCCAAATCGGGAATTGCTTTTGGTGAAAAGAAAGTAAGAACACTACTACCACTGTAACTACCACCATTGCTACAACCATCACCTATATCTATCAATGGCAACCCTTTTAAATACTCCTGCACAGGATTGATACGGGGAGAAAAGCTGCTTTCAATGATGGAATAAAGGTTCTCGGCAGAAGTCGCTATGCTTTCATCGCAATCAAGTTCCCTGCGAAGCGTATTGATTTCATAACGACCGACTTTTGTAAATATGCCGCTGTTCCTACTTCGGTATTCGGTTCTGCCCAATACTGTATTGTATCTAAAATCGTAGTGTGTGGAGAGATAGGTTTCTATCTCTACGTTCTTGGATGAACTACCCCTTCGATGGGGATTTCTCCTGCTGCCTGTATTGCCTGCATCTGCGTTCTTTTTCATTATTCCCTTGAATTAGTTTCCAAGAGTGAAGTTAGGGTGAGAATGCGTAACTTCCAAGCATTCAGAGCCCTCTTGTATAATGTTGCGCTCGTCCGCTTTAAAATTCTTAGGAGAACAGGCTGTCAAGAAGGGCATTTATAGCCTCATTAAGCAAAAAATGGATGACAGGAAAGAAAGGTTAACAGAAATACGGATTGTCGTTGTTTGCTTTCAGATGCGGTCTTTTGCTTTGATTACCTTATTAACCTCATTTGTGCAGTGGCAAGAACATCAATCTGTCTCTTTTGTCCTTGTTATAGCGCCACAAGCTGCCACGTGAATGAAAAGTGATGGAATAAGAAATGTCCGATATTAATTTTGCATAAGACAAGCTGCGCTCGGCAAAGGATAAGTGAACTTTCCTCTGCACTCGCTTGCATTGTCTTTGCAATAAAAGAAAAAAGACGGGGCAGGAAAACGCAAATGTGAACCGATGAAACGGATTGCTCTTTTCCCGATAGTTCCCGATACTTCCCTGCTGTTCCCCACGGCTTTGAGAGGTGTACGCACGCCATTATCTTTGCCGATGGAAACTGGAAAGATTTGAAACAACAAACAATAACAATATAAAATTATGAACTATTACATCATTACAGAAACCAATTGGGCAAAGCTGCGAGATGAAATCTTGAGCCTTGCAGAATGCTGCCACAAAGCATTCGGAGAAAAGAGCAAACACACCG
>NZ_BAIX01000075.1 GCF_000613405.1 Hoylesella enoeca JCM 12259
AGATATAGATGGACGGGATGAATGGCAGCGTTTGAATTTTTTCGGTAAAAGGAATGGAGATTGGGAAATAATCTATACCTTTGCGGCTGTAAAAATTACAATCTGGTGAACAAAAATAGTTTCGTTTATCGTGTGTTCGATCTTTATTACGACGGTTTCAGGCGTATGAAGCTGGGCAAATCGTTGTGGGCCATCATTCTCATCAAGTTGTTTATCATGTTTGCGATATTGAAGTTCTTTTTCTTTCCTAATTTCTTGAAAGAGAAAGCACCGAAGGGAAATGAGGCCGATTATGTTTCGAAAGAGTTGATCAACAGGACGAAATAGCCGTTGGCAGGTTGGAGATGAAAAGAAAATTTTAAATTATATCACCTTAGAAAAGTAAGTATGATCAATCACCTATTATTAGATGTTACGTCGGGGACGATCGACTGGTCGAGAGGACAGTTTGCGTTGACAGCCATTTATCACTGGCTGTTTGTTCCGCTGACATTGGGACTTGCCGTGATTATGGGCATAGCCGAGACGTGTTATTATCGCACGAAGAAGCAGTTTTGGAAAGATGTGGCTCGATTCTGGCAGAAGCTCTTCGGTATTAACTTTGCGATGGGTGTTGCGACAGGACTGATCTTGGAGTTTGAATTTGGCACCAACTGGAGCAATTACTCTTGGTTTGTGGGCGATATCTTCGGAGCGCCGCTTGCGATAGAGGGAATTATTGCTTTCTTTATGGAGTCAACGTTTGTCGCCGTGATGTTTTTCGGTTGGAACAAGGTGTCGAGCGGTTTTCATTTGGCATCGACGTGGCTCACGGGATTAGGTGCGACGATTTCGGCTTGGTGGATATTGGTAGCCAATTCGTGGATGCAATATCCTGTGGGATGCGACTTCAATCCCGACACGATGCGCAATGAGATGATCAGCTTTGCCGATGTGGCGTTGTCGCCGTTTGCTATCGACAAGTTCTGTCACACGGTAACATCGTCGTGGATCATTGGAGCCGTCTTCACAGTGGCTGTGAGTTGTTATTATCTGTTGCGTAGACGTGAGCAGAAGTTAGCTGTGGAAAGTATCAAGATCGGTACCGTCGTGGGATTGATTGCGTCGGTGCTGACTGCGATAACCGGTGATCATTCGGCTTATACAGTAGCTCAGGTGCAACCGATGAAACTGGCGGCGATGGAGGCTTTGTATAACGGGGGCACAGACCAAGGCTTGACGGCTGTGGCTTGGGTGAATCCTGTGGAGCAGGGCGATTATAAGAATCAGGAAGAAGTGTCGTTGCGCGTCTCTGTGCCTTATGCGCTCTCGTTGCTCGCGACGCATTCGCTACACGGATTCGTACCCGGAGTGAATGATCTCATCAAGGGATATACCCGCGAAGATGGTACGCGCGAATTGTCGGTGGCCGAGAAGTTGGTGCGTGGAAAGATGGCTGTCAAGGCTCTGATGGCTTATCGAGAAGCAAAGAAAGCCGGACAGAGTGAAGCTGCGGCCAAGTATTTGGCTGTGGTCAAACCCAATATGAAATATTTCGGTTACGGATATGTGACGTCGGCCGACCAGTTGGTGCCTTTTATCCCGTTGTGTTTTTGGTCGTTTCGCGTCATGGTGGGCTTAGGCGCCCTGTTTATTCTCTTTTTCGCCGTGACGCTCTTTGTCGTCTATCGCAAGGATATTGCACGTTATCGATGGCTGTTGGTCTCGGGTTTGGTGATGCTGCCTCTGGCTTACATGGCCAGTGAAGCCGGATGGATCGTTGCAGAGATGGGGCGCCAACCATGGACCATTCAAGACATGTTGCCTACGTGGATCGCTGTGTCCGACTTAGAGTCGAGCTATGTTGCGCTCACTTTCTTTATTTTCCTCGCCCTTTTCACGGCGTTGTTGATCGTGGAAATCCGAATCCTCTGCAAGCAGATCAAGAAAGGGCCGGAATATGGCGATACTGTTGACACCAGCGGAGAGGCAGCCAAGAACTTAGGCACACACGAACTCACAACAGATAAACTTTCTAATTAATCATATCCCCAGTCTCTTTGCTGAGGGAGACAATAAACTCATCAATCCGCAAATTATGACTTACGAATTTTATCAACAATATTGGTGGTTCCTGGTTTCGTTACTGGGTGCATTACTCGTGTTCCTGATGTTTGTTCAGGGGGCCAACTCAATGATCTTCAACCTGGGGCGGACCGACATCGAGCGGCGTATGCTGATCAATTCTACCGGCCGGAAATGGGAACTCACTTTCACCACGCTCGTCACCTTTGGCGGTGCTTTCTTCGCCTCATTTCCCCTCTTTTACAGCACGAGCTTCGGCGGCGCCTACTGGCTGTGGATGGTGATTCTCTTCTCATTTGTGTTGCAAGCCGTGAGCTACGAGTTTCAGAACAAACTCGGGAATGTTTTCGGTGCCAAGACTTTCCAGATCTTCCTCGTCATCAACGGAATCTTAGGCCCGTTGTTGCTCGGAGGAGCTGTGGCAACATTCTTTGACGGTTCCAACTTTATCATCGACAAGAGCAATATCACTCGGCTTGGCCAACCTGTCATCAGCCGATGGGCCAATGCCAGCAACGGACTGGATGCGTTGCTTGATGTGTGGAATCTGGTGTTTGGATTAGCTGTTTTTTTCTTAGCGCGTGTTCTGGGGACACTTTATCTTGTCAATAACGTCGACGACCCACAGATCCGTTCGCGTTCCCGCCGCCAATTGCTCATCAATGCCGGCATCTTTTTGGTACTGTTTTTGACGTTCCTCGGGCGCACCTTGTTGAAAGACGGCTACGCCTATGAGCCGGCCACGGGAGTCATTTCGATGCAACCGCAGAAGTATTTCCATAACCTGATCGAGATGTGGTATTTGCTCCTTGTCTTGGTCTTGGGCGTGGTGATGTTGCTCTTTGCCGTCGTCCGCACTGCGCTCGATAAGGCCTATATCAAAGGTATATGGCCGGGCAGCATCGGCGTCGTATTAGTCGTGCTGGTCTTATTGCTCTGTGCCGGTTGGAATCACACGGCTTATTATCCGTCGAATGCCGACTTGCAGAGTTCGCTCACCATAGCCAACAGTTGCAGCAGCGAATTCACCTTACGGGCCATGTCTGTGGTTTCGCTGTTCATCCCCTTTGTCTTGGGCTATATCGCCTACGTCTGGTATCTGATGGATCGGAAGAAGATAGATGCTAAAGAAATCATCAGCGAAGATGCCTACTGATGGCTTCCCTCGCAACAAACAGGATGGAGGCGTCGGCGCACATTGCGCCGGCGCTTCTTTCGTTTGGGGATGTCGGCGCACATGGCGCCGGCCCCAAAAATCGTTTTTGAGTTGTAGCGCACCCGGCGCCGGCGCCTAAAATTCTTTTTAGATCCTGGCGCACCCTGCGACGGCATCCGAGATCCTTTTTAAGTCCTGGCGCAATCTGCGCCGCCATCAAAAATCCTTTTTAAGCCTTGGCGCACGGTGCGCCGACATCTGAGACCGGTCTGCCTTTCCGGATAAAATTTCTGCTTCACAATAAAATAAATGCTGACGACGGACGTTATTGCCGATAGTAAACTTTAATTCAACCGATATGAAAAAGATTATCTATGCATTGCTGTTGCTGCTACTTCTGACGCCTGCGCCGGCCGGTGCGGCACAGGATGAACCTCGCCGTGAGGTGCTTCTCAAAACCGACAAAGGCGATATCCTGCTCGCTCTTTACAACGAAACGCCCCGACATCGTGACAATTTCATTCGGCTGGTCAAAAGTGGCTATTATAATGGGGTGCTCTTCCATCGCGTGATCAGTAACTTTATGATCCAGTGCGGCGATTCCACCACCCGTCATGCTACTCCCGGAACCGAAGTGGGGGCGTATTCGCCTGATTACACGGTGCCTGCCGAAATCGTTTATCCCAAATTCTTTCATCGTCGGGGCGTCTTGGCAGCAGCTCGCGAGTCGGATGATGTGAATCCCGAAAGAGCTTCGTCGTCCAGCCAATTCTATATCGTGTATGGTCACCGGTTTACCGAAGACGGGCTTGATCAATTGCAAGCACGACTGGACAAGACGACCAACGGGAAGATTGTGCTGGCTCCTGAGACGCGCGAAATCTATAAGACGCTGGGCGGCACGCCGCATCTCGACGGTCAGTACACGGTCTTCGGCGAAGTTCTGAGCGGCATGGATGTGATCAAAGAGATCCAATCCGTCGAGACCGATGCCAAAGATCGACCGCTCGAAGATGTTCGTATCGTCGAAGCAACGGTGGTCAAATAAATTATTAAAGCGCACGCTTTTCCGAAACCGAATGCGTCATCGCAGCTCGGTGCTGCCTGCAAAGCCTTTGCCGGACGACTGGCGTCCCGCCTCATTACTGCCCGGTGACAAGTCCTAAGGGAGTCGGGCAGCACTATACGACTTGTGGGGCAGAAGTCGTATACCTCTCATCGGGCAGCAACGTAGGTCAACAGCCGCCCCTGTGACAATCGTTTGGGACATGATAAAATGACTCATCCTCCTCTCGCCATGTTTTTCGAATGCTTCTGCCTCCTATTATATATAAGGTGTAAAGGGTTTTTAGGTGGAAAAAGAAGAAAAAATGCACTTTTTTTGAAATTTCTTGCGAAAAAGTTTGGAGGGTAAAATTATTTGCATTAACTTTGCACTCGCTTTCGCTTCAATAGATGGCGTGAGCAACATGATAGAGATCTTTGAAACAATTTACATAAGACAGCATATAGTACAGGGAATGTCTCTATGTATTGTAGGGGCATGAATTTAAGGTAACGAACTTACCTTTTGTCAAATTTCGTTAGAGATTGCTATCTCTTATATATATGTTCGGATATTCGTCTTGAGCAGAACAACATTAGCCGTACGTTTTCATTTATATATGTAGATGTCGGTTACAAT
>NZ_BAIX01000074.1 GCF_000613405.1 Hoylesella enoeca JCM 12259
GCTTGTTCCTGCTGTATGGGTAGTTTCTCTGTCATCTTGCTACAAAGGTAATGCTTTTAATGCTTATCTAAGAAAGAAAAATGGATTTTCTTATCTCTCCGATTAAAAACAAGTTCCCTTGCGCGAAAAGTGCAAAAGGTATATTTATAAAATCAAGGAAGATAAAACAAGGCGAACTCTACCTTTCTTCGTTTCTCCAGCCCTTTCAAGACCTTTCCCTTGTATCTGCAGAACGAAACATACTCACGATAGATATTTCTGTCTCCTGCCTCAATCTTTCGCAGCAACTGGCTCTTGGGATGCCTGTCATAACCGATCAATCTCCCCACGCCCACATTGTAGGCAAGTAAGGTCAATAGCAGCGCATCCTTACCATAGTCTTTGAAGTGTTCAAAGCATTTCCATAGGTCGGCACGGAGCAGTGAATCCGCCTCTCGTTCCGTCATATCCGCCGTGAAGTGCTCTCCTGGTTGCAATCGATGACCATATCCTACATAAGGAAAATCCTTCGGCTTATTATGAAGTCCCTCAAAGTATTTAATAACAACCACACCACGTTCGAAAGGAGGCAAGTCTGCCAACCGCACCCTGCGCTGGGCAAGGATGGGCTGGCAGAATAAACATAAAATACAGAATAAAGCAAAGTGTTTAGCTGTCCGCATCCTTCAGTACTTTGGAAACCATTACAGCAGAGGACTTTTCCTTGTCCTCTGTTTTCTTGTTGTTGAAACTGAAAGTCAGCTGCTGAACCCTGCCGAAACTATCCTCCACATACACGTCAATCGTCTGACGGTCGGTGGAGAGCGAGGTGTAGTATAAGCGGAACACTTCCTTTGTCAGCGGATAGCGGTCATTCGGCTTAAAGACAGTGCCGTTGTCATTTTTTAGCAAGCCTTTGCCGTCAGACTGGAAATAACGTATCGTATAGCGAGTGTCAGCAAACTCACCCCCTCGTTTGAGCGTGCAGCGTATCTCTGCCGTCTGTCCCCTTATAATGTCCTTCTGAACCGGCATTGTCTCCACCGTAAACGGATAAGACTGCTGAACATCCAACTCCCTATCACAAGCAGATAGGCAAAACACGGCAAGGGTCAGCACGCCCATTACCCAAATCGTATTCAATATCTTTTTCATTTTTTCTTCTACTTAAAAGTTAAACCTTAGTCCTGCTGAAACTGCCGGACGGAAACAATGCATGTCTGTTCCAAAGAGGAAACGTCCCTGCGCCTTTACAAGAAAGAGAACCCTGTCCGTTAGAAACACTTCCACCGAGCCATGCACGGCACTGCCATAGACAAAGCGGGAGCAGTCGAGCAGTGTTGCCCCATCGGGCAGCAGCTTCTTGTCCTCGTTCAGCTGCTCATAGCCACCCAAGGCGGATATGCCACCATAGAAAAACACATTCTTGCCATTGTCGGAGAGTATCGGGTGCATGTAGCCCACCTGTAAGAGTGCATCTTTGAGTTTCACTGCATAATCCCTGTACGGCATATTCTGTTGTTCATACTCTGCCATAACAAAGGTATAATTCTCACGCCCCAAATATCGGGTGAGTGATGCTCCCATGCCGAAATTGTCAGCTGCAAGGAACTTTTCACCCTTGATAAGCGGAACACTCCCTACAACCTCTATTCCCCTTTGCTTGGGTATCAGTCGCTGTGCCTGCGATGGCAGACTGAAAGTCATGGCCACCGCAACGCATACTGTCAGAATGATATTGTTCTTCTTCATCACCATTTCAGTTTGAGGTTATCAATCTTCTTTGCCAGTTGCAGGTCTTCTGCCGTCACATAAAAGGTCAGTGTACGACCGCTATTTCTCTCATAGAGCGTCACTTCAAGCTGCTTGTCCTCTGCAAGAGAGAACTGCTCGAGTGCAAACACAGTATGTTCACTGCCCATGCCACGCACCTGCATCACCTGATGATAGACACGAAGTGGCTGCAATACTTGTTCTTGTATGGCGGTGCGCTTTGCCATCTTCTTATCCACCACCTTAAAGGTGATAAAATCCACCGAGTACGGCATATTCGTACCGTTTTCCATACGAGTGTGGAAATACAGCAAGCCATTATGGGCATACAAGCCACGAAGCAGGAACTTCATACCGAACTGCTGTGCACCGATGTGCTTAATGCAGCGTCTGTCATTCTGATAGATGGTCTGCATGATCAGCTTTACTAATACGGGCGACTCGTTACCGAGTTCCTTGAAGTAAATGTCAGAGCGATTGCTTGGCAGCCTGCCTTCTGTTGTAGAGAGAAAGTCCTTCATCTCGATGCTTAACTTTTCCGGTTCATCGGCATATTTTACATTAAAAGCGTAAAATGAGCCGTCCTCACAGATGACACTCATATTGGTTTCCGTTTCAAAGTCCTTCACCGAAGCTTTTACACGCAGTACGTTCTCGGCATCCTCCGCCTTCCCTGCGATGATGTTCTGTGAACCTAAGTCTACATAACGAACGGCAGAAGGGAAGATAAGATGCACGGTCTTGTCAAAGGTAATGTCAAGACCATACGGCAGTACGACACGCCCCGTTGGTATGGCACGGCTCATACCTTGAAAGAGCTCTCCCGAAGTAAGCGGACGGCTTGGTGTCAGACCATCATTGTTTTCCTGTGCTGTGGCTGTTGCTCCCACCATGGCAAGCATAGCCATTGATAAAATAATTTTCTTCATTGTTGCTATTGATTTGATATTATTGTTTTACTTATCATTTTCGATTGTTTTATTTGGACTGAACCAAGAAAAGGTGGTAGCCACCCTTGAGCGTTACCTTGATGGTGCGCAGTTTCTTCTGAAGCAGCTGACTTGCACCCTGCATCACCCCACGTGCAGCCTCGGAGATAATCTGGTCCTTGGCAGAGGAAGCGAAGGTAAAAGATGTGCCCATTGAACCGCCGATGTTCGCCCCGACTTCCTTGAGCGCATTGATGTCCTCCGAACCTGGTATATACACACCCTCCTGTCCGTCCGTATCGTATGCCGAGAGCTTGACGGCTATGATATGGCCGTCCACCTCAATGCTTTTGACAAGCAGGTGCATACGGTTGCCTTCTATCTTGGCGACTGCTATGAGTCGCTCTGCCGTGGAATGTGCAGTCCCTGTACCTTGGCACTTTCAAGCAGACGGAGTACGACATTGTCACCCTCTTTAAGAATAGTAGTCCTGTCCACTACTACTTTGAGCGTATTGCGCAGCAAAGAAGGAGGACTTCCGGTAAGCGAATGGAAAACCAAGTTGCGAGCCTTCTTGCCGTATTCCTCCATAAAGTACACATCGCTCATAGGCTGGTCAAGTGAAGAAACTACCTGCCTACGCTCTGGCAGAACTTCCATTGCAGGCTTTTCATTCTGCATGGTCTTGCCCTTAGCGGCTTCAGAGCCACCTGCTGTCTCTTCCGTCTTCTCCTTTCCTGCTGTCAGACCATTATTGAAGGTAGGTGGGGTTGATGCTTTAGGGAGATACTTCGCTGCCATCTGATAGCTCTTTTCCATCAAGGCAAGCTGCCGTTTCTCTTCATTGTCCTCCTTGCTGTCTTTGGCAGAGAGTTCCTTTTTAAGGTTATCTATCTCCGAGCGCAAGGCTTCACGCTCCTGCTCGTGTGGGTCGGGAGCGTAAAAAGAGTTTAAGAGCCGATTATTTTCCTCATAGCGATGCATGGAGCTTTCTATCTTTGCCGTAGATGCTGCTGTCTCTGCACGCTGCTCCTCTGATGGAGCGGTGTTCTGTGCAAAATAGTCCGATAGCCTGCCCATCTCCTCGCGGGTCTGTTCCTCCTCGTGTGCCTTGTCGCCTAATTCATAGGCTTTGAGCTTGTTTTCGGTGAGCTTTTCCGTCGTTGCCTGCGGGATGCTGTCATTGAGTCCCTGCTCCGCTGCGGTCTTATCCTTGCTCGAAGGTGCGAAGATAAACCACATCGAGAGGGCAAACAGCAGTCCCAGTCCTCCGAAGACCAAGCCTTTCTTCATTTGTTCTTTCTGTTTATTATCCATTTTCTTTGATTGTTTGATGAAGTTGTAGATAAAAATTGCCGTATAACTCTTGTAAAGTACTGTCCGTCCGTATCGGACTGTTCGTCAGCTTTCCCGTGGGGATGGGTAGTTTCTCCTTCTTTGGAGGAAGGAAAAACTGCACTATCATCCAAAGCGAGCAGAGCAGATAGATGAAGCTCAGCCCATAGACGATTTCCTTTCTCTGCCTCATCGTGAGCCGTTCGCACCGATGGCGGAGCCACAGGTGAAAGCGCAGATATTGACGTGAGAGTAAAAAGTTTCTTTTCCTTGCCATAGCCTTACCGTTTATAAGTCTGTATGTCCCTGTTCTCCTTGACGAGGAAGTTCTCCATCAGGAAGCCTTGCGGGTTGTTGTCCGAACGGACAGAGTTCTGCAGCATGCAGGTCGTAACAAGACTGCGCTCCGTGACGTTGCTCTGACGGACGATAAACTCCCGTGCATAAGTCGTTACCGCATAAGGGTAAGTATTGAAGTTGCAGTGGATAGAGTCCACCTCTATGCGCTGATTGACATTACCCGATATGGCACGGTTATAATACCCCTTCTCTGCCAAGTCCTTATAATAGTTGAAAGCCGACTTGTCACACAGCACGAAGGCACGTTCCATATTCTTCTCAATGGCATCCTTGTCAGGCGCAATGGTGAAGAACAACTCATGGAAGCGACGTACATGCTCCCTTGCCTCTACGGGACGGTTTCGGCTTGCATCCTGACTGAGGGCAAGCATGAGCGACTTGCCTTGGTCAAGCACATAGATTTTCTCCCTCTGCTCCTTAGCGAAGCTGTACGAGGCATAGAGGGCATAACCACTTACTGCCACGCAGACGATGGCAAAGACAAAGGCGTAGAGTCTTATCTGTCTGAATGAGGTCTCGATATTACCAAGTGATTTGAATTCCATTTCTTTCCTTTCTTTATTTGTGATTACTTTCCTTTGAGCAGTGCACCCTTGATACGTCCACCGACATTACCGATGACCGACCCTGCACCTGCCGCGGCATATCTTCCGCCCGTGTAGGCACTTTGTGCACCGCGCTGTGCAGCTTGATTGACATTGCGACCATAAGAGCCGATACCGCCTCCTGCTTCGATAATCCAGCCTGCAACGGTGGGAACGCAGAAGTAGCCCACGATGCCGATGAGGAAGAAGACGATATAGTACCACGTCCCCGAATCAGGCAGGTAGTTAGGGTCGCTGAGCGCCT
>NZ_BAIX01000073.1 GCF_000613405.1 Hoylesella enoeca JCM 12259
AAACGTTGTTTTTTTCATTTTTGCCTTTCCCAAACAAGGGAAACGTTGTTTTTTCTCATTTCTGCTTTTCCCAAACAAGGGAAACGTTGTTTTTTCCCATTTCTGCTCTTCCCAAACATGGGAAACGTTGTTTTTGACAGTTTCTATCCCCCTGTCCTGGCGGAAGAGCGGGTCCCAACAAATTTCATAGAGCAGTTGTCCTTTATCAATTAAATATGTTACCTTTGCATCCGTATTTCGAAATAACATCATATTAAAGAGAATCATGAAGCAGTACAGACTTGTGGACAATGTGCTGGGATGGGTCGCATTTTTGATTGCGGCTTTCGCCTATTGCTCCACCATCGAGCCGACAGCCAGTTTTTGGGACTGTCCCGAATTTATCACAACGGGTTACAAGTTAGAGATTGGCCACCCACCAGGCGCACCATTCTTTATGCTCACAGCTAATTTGTTCTCGCAGTTTGCCAGCGACGCATCGCAGGTGGCTCGTATGGTGAACACGATGAGTGCGTTGCTCAGTGCCACAACGATTCTCTTTCTGTTTTGGTCGATAACGCATCTCACGCGCAAATTGATTCTTAAAAACTGGAATGCACTCACAATGGGCAAGCTGATTGCCATTGAAGCCTCGGGAATGGTGGGTGCACTGATTTATGCTTTCAGCGATACGTTTTGGTTTTCGGCCGTCGAAGGGGAAGTGTATGCTTATTCTTCGGCTTTCACAGCTATTGTGTTTTGGCTTATCTTGAAATGGGAAGACCATGCCGATGAGCCCCACAGCGACCGTTGGCTGGTGTTGATTACTTATATGACGGGGCTTTCTATCGGTGTGCATCTATTGAATTTGTTGTGCATTCCGGCTATTGTTTTGGTCTTCGTTTATCGCAAATTTCCAGAGATTGAGCTGAAAGGGTCGCTTATCGCACTGTTGGTTTCGTTCGTTCTTGTGGCCGCCGTGCTTTATGGTGTTGTGCCCGGCATTATCACGGTGGGTGGATGGTTTGAACTGTTGTTCGTCAATTATCTCGGTTGTCCGTTCAACACGGGCGAGATCGTGTATATCATCCTGCTTGCAGCCATTGTGATTTGGGCGATTTATGAAACTTACACATCTCGCAGCGAGCGGCGGGAAAATATTGCTTTTGTCGCTTCTGTGGCTATGCTCGGCATCCCTTTTTATGGTTATGGTTGGTCGTCGGTAGTAATTGGAGTAATTGTTTTAACTCTGTTATGGCTTGTACTGAACTACAAACGAGTGATTGACAAGAAGCGGGTAGCTGTTGTTTCGTCGCGCATCAAGAATACGGCACTGTTGTGTATGCTGATGTTGATGATCGGTTATTCCAGTTATGCGCTGATTGTGATTCGTTCTTCAGCTAATCCTCCGATGGATCAGAACTCGCCGGAAGATATCTTCACGCTCGGAAACTATCTCAGCCGTGATCAATACGGTGACCGTCCGTTGATGTATGGACAGGCTTACACTTCGCAAGTGCAGCTTGACGTCGAGGGAAATATCTGTAAACCGCGTCGTGCAGAGGGCGCTCCCATTTATCAGCGCAAGGAGAAAGCCTCGAAAAATGAATCCGACCGATATATCGTTGTAGGGCATAAGGATAAATATGTCTATGCTCAGAATATGCTGTTCCCGCGGATGTATGATGCTGCTCATCGTCAAGCATACGAGGACTGGATGGGCGGCGTAGAGGGAACAGAAGTTCCTTATGATCGTTGCGGCGAACAAATAACGGTCAAAGTGCCGTCTCAGAAAGATAATCTGATGTTTTTCCTCTCTTATCAATGCAATTTCATGTATTGGCGTTATTTCTTATGGAACTTCGCGGGAAGGCAAAACGACATTCAGGGAAATGGTGAACTCGAACATGGAAACTGGATAACGGGAATCCCGTTTATTGATAATCTCCGTTTGGGAGACCAAAGCAAACTACCTGACGAACTTAAAAACAACAAAGGACATAATGTCTTCTATTGCTTGCCGTTGCTTCTTGGCATCATTGGTTTGTTCTGGCAAGCTTTCCGCGGACGCCGAGGTATTCGTCAGTTCTGGGTGGTCTTTTTCCTCTTCTTTATGACCGGATTGGCCATTGTTATCTATTTGAACCAGACGCCGCAGCAACCTCGTGAGCGGGATTATGCTTATGCTGCCTCGTTCTACGCTTTTGCAATTTGGTGTGGCATTGGTGTAGCAGCCATTCTCGATATGATCAAGAAGCGATTCAAAGTAGAAGGCACTGTGGTGTCGGCCGTTGTGGCATTGCTCTGCTTGTTGGTGCCGATTCAGATGGTATCGCAAACGTGGGACGATCACGATCGCAGCGGTCGTTATACGTGTCGCGACTTTGGTCAGAATTATCTGATGACGCTGCAAGACAAGGGCAATCCCATCATCTTTACCAACGGCGATAACGACACGTTCCCACTTTGGTATAACCAAGACGTAGAAGGTAAACGCACAGATGCACGTGTCTGCAACCTCAGTTATCTGCAAACGGATTGGTATATCGACCAAATGCGGCGCCCGGCTTATGATTCGCCATCTGTCCCCATTACTTGGCCGCGTCTCGAATATGTTGGGGGTGTCAACGATTATGTAGAGATTCAGCCGCAAGCCAAACAGCAATTGCTCGACTTCTACAAACAAAATCCCACCCAGCCAAAGCCCAATTTGGAGATAATCCGTTTGAATTGAAGAATATTTTGAAGTATTGGGTACGCTCAAAAGATGCTTCGATGCACTTTATTCCTACCGACACAGTTTATGTCACGATTGATAAAGCAGCCGTGAAACGTAGCGGAATGATGATGGCCAGCGATTCTATTCCCGATCGAATGGTGATTTCGCTTGCCGGAAAGAGCGCGCTTGGTAAAGGCGATCTGATGATGTTGGAAATGATTTCGCAGTGCAACTGGACGCGCCCGATATATGTTGCGCTTACCGTTGGTGAAGAAAATTATATGAATCTGGGCGATAACTTTATCCAAGAAGGACTTGCCAACCGCATCAGTCCGTTTACAACGAACAAGCCGGGAGCTAAAAACTTCGATACAGAGAAGACTTATCGAAACGTGATGACTCGCTATCGCTACGGCGGGTTAGAACAAAAGGGGCTTTATATTGACGAGACAGTGATGCGAATGTGCTATACCCATCGCCGTTTGATGGGGCAATTAGCTTTGCAACTCATTGCCGAACATCAGGACGCTAAGGCTTTACACGTGTTGCAAAAGGCCGAACGAGTGCTTCCTATTTATAACATCCCAATGACTTATATGAGTGGTGGGGCCGACATTGCACGTGCTTATGCTTTTCTCGGACAGAAAGCCAAAGCCACGGAAGTGCTCAATGCCCTTTGGACTAATAGTAGGCAATACGCTCAGTGGTATCTGTCACTTTGGGGCGGACGCTTCACTGAGTCAATGAACGACTGTCTCACACAATTTTACGTGATGCACCAGCTCTGTGGCATTGCTCAAATGGTAGACAAGAAAATGGGTGATAGAATGACCAAAGAGGTGGAAATACTTTACAAACAGTATCTCGACAAGGGCGGTATTCCCCCCGAACGAAAGTAGAAAGCGGATGATAATTGAGCAACCGAGCATCTGGCTGCGTTGGCTTTATCCCCGAGCGACGTGGCGAATGGATAGGAATGACCATTCGGTTTACCTTACTTTTGACGACGGTCCGATACCGGAGTCGACGCCATTTCTGCTCCGTACACTGGCTGAATACGATGCCCGGGCTACTTTCTTTATGGTGGGAGACAATGTGCGCAAGCATCCCAAGCTCTTCGAACAGATTGTTGCAGCGGGCCATCGAGTGGGAAACCACACATATAACCACATTGGCGGAGCTCGCCATACCATCCGAACGTACAGCGCCAATGCAGAAAAAGCCAATTTGCTGTTGCACACCAACCTCTTTCGTCCGCCTCACGGATGGATGCGATTAAGTCAATATGCGTGGTTGGGACGTAAATATCGTATCGTGATGTGGGATCTCGTGACACGCGATTACTCCAAATGGATGACGGCGGAAGACGTCCTTAACAATGTGAAACGATATACCCGAAACGGTTCGATTATTACTTTCCACGACTCATTAAAGAGTATTGACAAGCTACACTATGCTTTGCCCGAGGCTCTGAGATGGTTGAAAGAACAAGGATATGCGTTTAAAACTTTCGAATGAAATCAAAGCCGAGGCTCTGCGTCTCGGCTTTTTTGCTTGCGGAATAGCCCGAGCTGAACCCGTGGCAGATGAAGTTGCTGCGCATGTAAGACGTTGGCTTGATGTCGGAGGTAATGCCGGGATGACCTATATGGGCAATTATATAGACAAACGACTTGATCCGCGTTTATTGATGGACGGTGTAAAATCTATCGTTTGCGTTGCACTCAACTATGCGCCGGCCCAGCATATTCCCCCTGGTGAATTGCAATTGGCAAGCTATGCCTATGGAGCAGACTATCACGACGTTGTAAAAGAGAAGCTGCATCAGCTTGCAGCACACTTCGGTTTACAGCCGTTCGTAATACAAGAGTCTGTTAAGCATCCGGCGATAAACGATATTTCGCAAGAAGATAGGCCGCATTATCGTGCCTTTTGTGATAGTGCTCCCGTCTTGGAACGGTATTGGGCACAACGCGCAGGACTTGGATGGACAGGGCGAAATCATCAATTGATCATCCCTAAAGCCGGCAGTATGTTCGTCCTCGGTGAGCTTTTCATAGACATTGAGTTGACTTATGATACACCGATGCAGAGCCGATGCGGCACCTGTCACAAATGTATCGAAGCCTGTCCTACCTGTGCTTTGGGGATGCCAAACGATATGCAGGGTGATGCTCCCGGTTTATTCGATGCCGAAAAATGTCTTTCTTATCAGACCATTGAGAATCGGGGGGAACTCTCTGCCGATGCTTCCGCAGCGATGGGTAGCACCATTTACGGGTGCGACCGCTGTCAGACGGCGTGCCCATGGAATCGATTTGCGCCACCGACAACCGTCCCGGAATTTCAGCCTAAGCCCGAGCTTTTGGCTATGACACGCGAAAAATGGCGTAAACTCACCGAAGAAGAATATCGAAAACTATTCAAAGGCAGTGCTATCAAGCGTGCTAAATACGCAGGTTTGATGCGTAATATCCGTGCCGTTGAAAAGAATGATACCCATGTAAAATAGAATCTGCCCAACACGATAGTGCTTTTTGCTTAACACGATAGTACTTTTTGCCCAACACGATAGTACTTTTTACTCAGCACGATAGTACTTTTTGCTTAACACGATAGTACTTTTTATTCAACACGATAGTACTTGTTGTTTAGCTATAAAACTGGATTTACTGTGTGATCAACGATTAGTAGCCTTGCGATTAAGCGTTTTTTGCAGTGTAACTAATCAATGAAAATGAAGAAATATCGAAATTGATGTAAACTAACTGATAATGAGGAGGG
>NZ_BAIX01000072.1 GCF_000613405.1 Hoylesella enoeca JCM 12259
AAGATACTCTACAAGGCTTCGGACTTGGAAAGGATGTTGGAGGAGAATTACTATTTTAAGTCCATTTGAGTTTAGTATTATAATTCGATTAAAAATACTTATTAATAAGTATTGCCAGTATAGAATTCTTCCCATACCTTTGTATCCAAAATGGAATTAATGATAAAAATATCACACAGCCGCATAAAGGCAACAATAAAAGGAGCGTACTGTTTTTTAAACAGTACGCTTTTTTTATGAACAAAATTGAACGATGTCCGTTAATAAAATAGTAATGAAAATATTAAAAGAAGATATAAGAAACAGAATTGTCACAGCTGCCCGCAATGAATTTATTAAAAATGGTTTTAGAAAAACTTCGATGCGAACAATTTCTGCAAAATCAGGAGTTGTCTTAGGTAATATATACAATTATTTTAAGACAAAAGATGATATTTTTTATGCTGTCCTTAGGCCTTTACTTGCTGTCTTGGATGGAAGGCTGTCCTCCTATCGCATAGAATCCAACAAAATAGACAAACTTCGTTTCTCTATACAAAGTCAAAAAGATTTGCTAAGAGAAACGCTTAAAATAATTTTCTTGTATAAAGAAGAATTAAAGTTATTGCTCTTTGAATCAAAAGGTACTTCTGTAGAATTTTTCCGTGAAAATTTTATCGAAGAACAAGTTGCAATAAGTAAAGAATATATTGACCAAATGCAAAAAGTCTATCCACAAATACAAACAAAAGTTTCGTCACTATTCTTTCGGATTTCCTCTTCTACATGGGTAACAATCGTTGGAGAGATTGTCTCAAATCCAGAAATCCGTAAAGAAGAGGCAAAACAGGTTTTGTCTGAATATATACGCTATAATACAGCAGGATGGCGAGAACTCATTAATCCATAAAATTATGAACAGATTATTCATCGTAACGATACTGTGTTTGTGTACAACAGTTTTGTCTGCCCAAAATATATTACGTGGGAAAATCATAGATAAAGAAACAGGACTTCCCATATCTGGGGCATACATATCAATCAAAAATACAAAACAGAAAACAGTTTCTGACAAGACAGGCAATTATCAAATTGACATTCCCTCAAATGGAACATGTATTGTTGAGGTTTCATTTGTTGGATATAAACGAGTAAGGCAAGTCATTGTGTTAAACGGCAATATCACAAAAGACTTTTTCTTAGTATCATCAGCGAACGTCCTTAACGAAGTTGTAGTGAGGGGATCTTCCCAGCAGGCGGAAATAAACCGCATTCGGCAGAGTCCTATGGCTGTAACCGTAGTGGACGGATCCAAGCTGCGGGGACGTTCAAGCGGTATAGAAGAAATTCTTACACGCACGTCTGGCATCAAAGTAAGAAAGACAGGCGGATTGGGAAGTGCGTCGCGCATATCTGTACATGGTTTAGAAGGTAAGCGTGTCGCCGTATATATTAATGGGTTTCCACTCAACAGTCCTGACGGTTCTTTCGACATCAACGATATTCCAATAGATGTAATCAAATATATAGAGGTGTACAAGGGTATTGTGCCTGCAGAATATGGAGGCGACGGATTAGGAGGAGCCATCAATATTGTGACACGTGAGGATGAATGCGACTTAGTAGGATTCACGCAGGAATTGGCATCATTCGGAACATCCAAGACACTTACAAGTGCTCAAAAGCTTTTTGCAAAGTCAGGCATATTATTTAATGTTGCTTTCTTTAAGAATAAATCCAAGAACAACTACACGATGTCATGGCCAGTATTCGAAATAAACCTGCCAGTCTCAGAATACAGAAAGGTAAGACGAAATAATGACTATTATGACGCAGACTTCTATCATGTCGGCATTGGTTTTAGAAAGTTATACTTCGATAAACTGGATTTGGAATGCGCCTTCTACAGAAATAAAAAAGGTATACAGTCTCTTAATTTTGATTCGCAGCATGCCTATATGAAAGGCTTTAATATAATGCCCACTTTGCATATAGAAAAAGACGACTTCATCTTTAAAGGTTTGGAAATGAAATCATCCCTTGTTATTCCTATTATACAAACGAGCCTGATAGACACAACAACAACAAGAAGACAATGGGATGGAACCATCACTCAGGCAATGGGGGAAACAGAAGATAATCTTCTTAATGAATCCCATAACCGGCAATTTGAATTACGAAACAAATTTAATTTAAAATATACATTTGGACAACATACATTCAACATAAATGATCAACTTGCTCTTTCGGACTACCGTCCTAAAGATGAACGCATGAATGACTATCTCGGGTTCGATCCCAGCTCGTTTCCCAGCAAAATGATTTCAAACAATATCGGACTCTGTCATTTGTATGCCTCTTCCAATCATCGTTTTCAGAATTCCTTGACGATAAGCATTTACTATCTGAAGTCAAAAATCTTTAGAACAAGCGATGCCTTGTCGAAAGCCCAAATGAAAGATGCATCAGCTCCCAAACAGACAAGTGTGAACAGAACGTACTACGGATTTAGTGAGGGAGTGAGCTATGAGTTTTGGAAAGGCGTGAGGGGAAAGTTCTCGTTTTCACACAATGTGAGACTCCCAGACACAGGAGAACTTTTCGGTAACGGAATGAGCATCAAGCCATCAGTGAACTTACTGCCTGAAATTGGAGACAACCTGAACGTTGGAACCATCATAGATACAAGAAATGTGATGGGACTTACCCGCGTGCAGTGGGAAACAAACTTCTATTACATGTATATCCAGAATATGATAAGGCTTTTCCCCGCTGATATCCGTTCCATCTACACAAACTTGGGAAAGACGAGCACGATGGGATTTGATACCGATTTGAAAGTAGACGTGACACCAAACATCTATACATATTTCAATCTTACACTACAGGACATTCGAGACCGGCAGAAATGGTTAAACGATGCAAAAGGGACGGATAATCCCACATATAATAAACATGTACCCAACATACCGTCTTTCTATTTTAACTATGGTTTGGAGTATCATGCAGAAAATTTGCTGGGGCGAAATGAACTATCTAGAATTTATATGGATGTGTCCCATGTCGGAGAATTCGATTGGGGATGGCAAATGAGCACACTGTCCGACCAGCGTAAAAAATGGATTATCCCCTCCAACGATGTGTTTACCATAGGCCTTCAACAATCCTTTTGGCACAACAACATTTCATTGAGTTTCGAAGTTGAGAACATCTTTGACAAGGAGAACTATATGGAATTCAAGATGCCACTGCAAGGACGCACTTTTAAAACAAAATTGCGTTTTAATCTGTTCCGCGACAAAACATCGGGCGGAGCAATGAGTTTGTAATATATTACCAATTTAAAAACAAATAAAATGAAACATTATTTTTTAATCGCAGCCCTTGTGTTGCTATCTCTTGTAGGTCTCACCTCATGCGGAAAGGACTCTCCGGACTTTCCTCCCTCTACAAAATCTGAAGTAGGATTTGTACACAGCGTAAACATCGGAGAAAACACATATATTAGCCTGTTCAAGGATTTGAGTGTTAGTTCACTCAATACAGACAATGCATTGGTGCTTCCGAAGGGGGCATTCACATTCGTGTATAAAAATAAGATATATGTGACAGATACAGAACACCTCTACAAGTACATCCCTAAGGATGGAATCCTTGTTCAAGAAGGAAACACCATGCTATTTCCAAGTGGTGCAAAGGCCACATACATCACATTCTTATCCGAGAAGAAAGCCTACGTTTCTTGTCTTGGATTAGGAAAGGTGTGGATTATAGATCCGTCCTCCATGACAAAAACAGGAGAAATAGATTTATCTGGCTATTCCTTGGGGAAGTTGGCTGGCGACAATAATCCTGAACCATGTGCTTCCATCATCAGAGACGGCATCTTATACGTGACGCTCTGCCAATTAAAGTCTGCCTACTCATGCGAGAAGGGGGCACATATAGCCTTAATAGATACCAAGACCGATAAGCCCATCAAAATGATTAGTGACCCTCGTGCTACAATGGCCTCCTCTATGACCCTGCTGGGGACCCATTCGTGGACGAGAAGGGTGACATCTATTTCTATTGCGTAGCTATGTTTGGATACCAGCCTGGGGTCAAAGAAGGATTCTTGCGCATTAAGAAAGGGGAGCAAGACTTTGACAACTCATATTGCTTCACCCTTGCAGACGTAAACTTAGAAGGAGTAAAGGGGAATAGAACATCGTATGCTTATAATAAAGTGTATGGTGGAAACGGAAAGGTTTATGGATACCTTAACATTCCCGGAGCGGCAAGCAATCCACCTGACTACGTTCATGACAAATCATTTCAAGCCTTTGAAATTAATCTATACAATAAGACTTGCAAGAAGATGAATTTTTCTGGAACTGTAGGCTGGGCCACATCCATCTGCAAGTTTGGCAATAATATCATCTTCGGCATGTCAACAGACCAAGGCATGGGCTACTCTGTCTATCACATGGATGATGGAAGCTATGAAAAATTGAAGGTAAAGGTTTCTGGAGCACCCTACATGTTGCATGAGCTTAAATAGTTGCCATAAAATATATTGGATACAAACTCAACATCTGAAAGGATGCGAACTTCTTGATTAGAAACTTTAATCTCCCTCAAAACAAGAAAAAGAGCTGTGTCGTTACTCATTATAGGGTTTGATACAGCTCTTTTAGTTTATGTGTTATAAACTATAAATTCTCATGGTTGTGCTTTTAGTTTTTATACACTGTCAATTCAGTTTTAATAAAAATCTTTCTTTTGTAGTAGCGTAGTAAATAATTGAAAGAATATTCGTATATCAATAAAAATCTTTAATCCTTTTTCTTTCAACGTATTATACCTTATTGTAGTTATGTAGTAAGATATAATCAATGAAAGAAAAAGAAAATATAATCATCAGGTATCCGTCTTTCCTATTAAGAATATCGGTGTTATTATGGATTTAGGTTTCTGCAATCTCTGACATACATGTTTCCTGAAGAAGTGTGCTTCCGTACTGTCCAATTGATAAGACAAAGCGATGATGATTGTGAGTGGATAAAGCGGAGCATATCCTCGCAGTCGTCCGTTCACGTAGACTTCCTGCTCCCCTGTATCCCTTTCGTCGGGTTGCAGGGGAGAGACTTTTAGTAGAAGTTGCAGACGATAATTGAGCTTCCTCCATGTTACACTAAAGAAATCCACCAGTTCACTCTCTGTCATGGCTATTTCGCCTTTGCCTTTGCAAGTGATTTGCATATTATCGCCCCACTCGAAATAACTGCGGTCTCTTTTTATTTGATGGTGATTGACATTCATACGGCTTCCTCCTTTGTTTCTTCTTTTTGATGTTTCCTTATCAACCTGTCCATATCCTCCGAAATCTTATTATCGGTAACCTGTGCGTAGATTTGAGTACTGGATATAGAGGCGTGCCCCATCATTTTGGCAATGCTTTCGATGGGTATTCCTGCACTTAAACTCAGCGTGCCGAACGTGTGCCTTGCCATGTGGTAGGACAACCGCTCTCTGATACCGCAAGCCTTACCCACGATGCTCAGCTTTGCACTCATCACGCTACGGCTACAAGCACAGTGAAAGATAAAGTCGTCGCCTTTTCCTTTCACCGTCTGCATTTCTTTCATGCTCGGTTGTTCTTTCTTGCATTGATTGATGATGGCCTCCGCTATCGGGTGCAGGGGTACGATAAACTCCACTTTTGTCTTCTGCCGTTCCTTGCGGATATATCTTTGTCCGTCGGCTGTCATTTGTATGTGTCCAAATTGCAGATGTTCCATATCGGCAATAGCCAAACCTGTAAAACAGGCAAAGACAAACATCCGTCTTGCTTGTTCTGCCTCCTTGTCAGGTACTCTCAGTGCTATAAGTTTAGATACTTCGCTCTTTTGCAAAAAGCGTATCTTCTGTTCCGCTTTCTCATACTTGGCATTCTCAAAAGGATTACAGCGAATGAGCCTTTGACTGACCGCACGATACATCAGCCTACTCAACCAGCAAAGGTAGCGGTTGATGGTTGCTGTTGCCAAGCCTCGTCTTTTCAGATAGAAACGGTATTCTTCAAACAAGTCTTCCGTTATAGTGGCTATGACTATATCCGTCATTCCCTTATCCTTTACAAACTCCATAAGTAACTTATCTGAATAGAGAAGATTCTGATAGGTTCCCTCAGCTCTCGATTTGCCCACGCACTCTTTAACGGATTGCAGTTCTGCCTTGCTCATGGCAAGAAGTGTTGTCGGCGTAGCGGCTACTCCCTGCAAACGGTTCTTGAGCAGTTCCACACTTACCACCCCGTCATTTATCAGAATATCCTGATAGGTCTTTTCTACAAGTTCCTTAAACTCGCCGATTCTTTGATTGGTCTTCTTATCGGTTGTCAG
>NZ_BAIX01000071.1 GCF_000613405.1 Hoylesella enoeca JCM 12259
TTATCACGAGTCGTGATAAGCATTACTATGACGAGGACGAAATCGAGGTGGGTAAGGCTATCACTTGCAGAGTGGCAGTAAACCATATTGTGGAACTCACGGAGGAGGAGAAAGCCGAAGCACGGCAGGAAGCCATCAAGCAGTACCAACGCGAGGAACTTGCCAAGATACAGAGCCGTAACGCAAGACCACAAAAGAGAGAAACGGCAGAGGTTGCACAACCTTCATTGTTTGACTTCTAAAAAGCAAAGACTATGGAACGATACGATTTAAGCGAAGCACGCATCTATGTAGGCACTTACGCCAAGTACAACGAAGGCTCACTAAGAGGTAAGTGGATAGACCTTTCAGAGTGTTACGACCAAGACGAGTTTATGGAAGTATGCCACGAACTCCACCAAGACGAGGAAGAACCCGAATTGATGTTCCAAGATTGGGGGAACATACCCGAAGAACTCATTGACGAGGGGCATTTGGATAGCAACTTCTTTGAACTGAGGGACGAGTTGGAGAATTTGGACGGTATGAATGTGAGTGCCTTTTGGATATGGGTAGAGAATACCGGCAAGGATTTAACCGAGTCCGTCTATTACCTAATGAGACAATTCAATTCCGCTTTTGTAGGCAGATATGTGAACAAAGAAGAGTTTGCAAGGGAAATAGTAAGTATGGAACACGAACTATCCGAGTTTGCAGAACGATATTTCGATTATGACAAATATGCGGACGAACTCTTTGACGAGGGGTATTGGTTTGAGAGTGGATATGTATTCCGTGACGAGTAAAACAAGGAGGACAGAAAATGAAACCAAGAAATAAATTTCAGAAGCAAGTGGCGGAGTTGGCTATCCAACTCCCCACCATTACCGACAAGCAAAGTCAGTGGGCATATACGCACCTTTTTGAGCATATTGCCAAGCGCAACACGAAAGGCGAACACACTTGTTTGGAGTGTGGACACCAATGGACGGACACACGGCATAAAGGCAAGACCACCATTTGCCCCCATTGCGGAACGAAACTCACCATACATACAGAACGTCAGAGGGTATCTAGAGATATTGCATACTATTGCGTACTTACCACCTTCAAAGGCTACCAAGTGATACGTTACTTCTATATGGAGGTGTACCGCAAGCAAGGGCAACCGATAAGACGATTTTGTTCTGAGGTGGTTGAGCGTTGGATGGCACCCAACGGCAAAAGCGCAGTATTGGCACGACTTCGCCCGATGAGTTGTTGGTATGATACGTGGCAGTTTGGCAGTAAGTTGGAAATCCGTCCCGACAAACTATTGTACGACATACTCCCACACGGCATTTACCCACGTTATGGAGTGATGAAAGACATTAGGCGCAACGGATTTAAGGGAGCGTTCCACGACCTTACCCCCTTTGAGTTGTTCCATTCCATTCTTACGGACAACAAGGCGGAAACCTTATTGAAGTCTGGACAAATCTCCCTACTTCGCCACTTCATTAGGGACAGATATGCCAAGATTGACAAGTATTGGGCATCTATCCGTATCTGTTTGCGCAACAGCTACCAAGTGGAGGACGGCAATTTGTGGTGCGATATGGTTGATACGCTTGCGACACTCAACAAGGACATACGCAGTCCGAAGTACGTTTGCCCCACCGACCTAAGAGCAGCACACGACCATTACCAAGCCAAGCGCAGAGCGATGAAAGAACGTGAGAACATTATCAAGAAGCGTAAGGAAGCAATGGAAGCCGAACAAGAGTACAAGCAACTCAAAGCAAAATTCTTTGGCATAGAGTTTACGGACGGCATTATCCGCATCCACGTTTTGGAGAGTGTGCAGGAGCATTTGGAGGAAGGCACAGCAATGCACCATTGCGTATATGATGCACGCTATTACAGCAAACCGCAGTCGCTTATCTTTTCTGCCACAAAGGACGGAGAGCGCATCGAGACCATCGAGGTATCATTGGAAACTATGAAAGTGGTGCAAAGTCGTGGCGTGTGCAACAAGAACACCGAGTACCACGAGCAGATACTCGCCTTGATGCAGAAGAATATGAGAACGATAGCGCAGAGAGCAACCGCATAACACAATCCATAAAACAAAGCAATATGAAAGTACAGATAGAAGGCATTATTCGCAGTTGGGCAGACGAAATCCCCAACATCATCGTGAGAGTAATCAATGCCATAAGCATAGCTGAGAACAAGGAGGAGTTGCAGACCGCACTCCTCCAAATCTCCCAAGAAACGGAACTTGACAAGTTTTTTGTCTATGGTTACGGTGCACATCATTTTTGGCTAACCCACCGTTGGCTATCGAATGGCGAGCCAATGGAACACAGATTACTAATCGCTGAATTTTGAAAATATGGAAAGGAAAGTTTATAGAGTACGCACGCAATACGTTTTTGAAGGAGTATTTGAGGTAGCAGCCACAGACCGAGAAGAAGCCGAGCGGAAAATCCTTGAAGATTGTGGAATGGTGATGGGCAGAGGAATACACAGCACACTGCCCGATGAACAAATCAATTGGGCTTTTAATACCCACCCCGAAGAGCGGATAATTGAAACAACTGAAAAGCCCTAACATAATGAGCCACGCAACCTCAAAATTGCGTGGCTTCTTTTCTTTTTCTTTGAACGAGCAGGCGACCAAAGAAAAGAAGCAAAAGAAAGTCGCAGGATTATAGATGTTTTCTATAATGTATAGACTTGTTCCCATGGATAATCAGAATTTGAAAAGTGACCATAACGAGATGTAGGTAAAAATGAAAACTGTCTTAATCCTAAACGCTCTATTATAGCTTCTGGTCTAAAGTCAAATCTCTCATTTATTAGCTGAGTCAGCATTTTATGATTATCTCTTTTCTCAGTTACAACTTGCAACATAATTGGCCTTTCTTCACCAAAAGCGTACGCTACTGAAATTGTACATTCATTTGCAAATCCGTTAGCAACAATGTTTTTGGCAACAAAACGTGCCATATATGCAGCTGTTCGATCCATCTTAGTTGGGTCTTTGCCAGAAAAGGCTCCTCCGCCATGAGGAGCTATTCCTCCATAAGTATCGACTATGATTTTTCGTCCAGTTAGTCCGGTATCATTCAAAAAGCCACCTTGTAGAAAATTTGAGTTTTGATTTATATTAAATTCTGTTTCAGATGGGTCAATAAATTTACTCAAAACATTGTCCACAATATCATTTTCCATAAAACATTTATCGACTTTACCCTTATGTTGAATATTAACTGATAATTTTTCTAGCCTATTATCATTTACTATTATTTGAATTTTTCCATCAGGTAATAGATAGTCGGAATTAAGTCTATACTTATCAATTTCTTTTGCTATTAAACTTGATAAATATACACCATAAGGTAAATAGTTATATTTATTATTGACGGCATATCCATACATAATACCTTGGTCACCAGCACCATCTTTAATGAGGCCCATTTTAAGTTGACTTGATTGGCATCTTAATAAATTTTGAACGGAAAGGAATTCTTCATATCCAATAGAGTGATACAGATCATTTACAATTTTCACTACATCTAATTCTAAATCTTCAATTCCGTCAATCTCTCCACCTACAACAACATTATGACCAGTACCAAGGCATTCTATTGCAGTGTGAGCATATTTGTTTAATTTAAGGCATTCATCTAATAACGCATCGCTTATTTGATCACAAATCTTATCAGGATGGCCTTGCAAGACGTTTTCTACAGTATATTTCATTATGATATGTTGTAATTTCTTTTTATTTCTGCCCAATCATTTGTCAATTTTTCGTTCATCTCCTTATACTTTAAGTTACTGATTGATGATTTATTATAGGCTAAAGCTGATTCATACTCAAGAACCATATAGAATGCCTGCTGAAGTGTTTCCTTTTTGGATAACTTTTTTTGAAAAAATAGATTTAAATCTTTCAAATAGTGAGCGTAGTTTAAAATAAAAGCTAACATGATATGCTAAGTCCATTAAAAAGAAGAATGAAAGAAAAAGTTGTAATATAGGTATTGTCACATCTAAATTCTTGATTCCATAATATGTAAAGAAAATAAGAATCAATGCGATTATTACGTTTTTAAAAAATTTTCTTGATAGTGTAGCCTTAACTAGGCTAAAAGTGAAAAAACAATTTTCAAAACAGTTTACTAACATTTTATATGTTCCAACTTTAATGGAATCATTATCATAGTAATTAGTAACTGGCTGATCTAAAAACTTAGTTCCTAAAGAATTATCAATAAACCCTTTTCTTCTACTGCTTGCAGTCATTGGCTGCATTAAAATCTCTACAATTATATAAAGCAGTGCGTATCCTATTATAGATATATAATTGATTATTGATAATATGTTTATACATCTTACAACAAACTCATTATTTTGTTTTTGTAATAGTACTGTTAAAAAAGGACATAGAAGAAGACTCCATAAAAATCCATTTTCAACAAATCTCCATTTTTCTAAGCATTTGTAACTAATTTCATAGGGTAATATTCTTTCCATGAGGTTTTCTTGCAAAGGTATAGTCTTTTTATGAAAAAGTGTCCATTTTCCCTTCTTTTTCAACTTCAATCTTAAAGATTGAAAAATAGGAAATATTCTACTTGTCTCCGCTTAACTAGCACTTTCAAGACTTTACCTCTGTATTTGCAAAAGGTCAGAAGTTCTTTGTAGATATTTCTATCTCCAGCTTCAATCTTTCGTAGCAGCTGACTTTTTGGATGTTTTCCATAACCTAAAATTCGTCCTACACCAACATTATATGACAGCACGGCAAGTAGCAAAGCATCTTTTCCGTACTTCTTGAATATCTCAAAGCATTTCCAAAGGTCTGCCCGAAGTAGGGAGTCCGCTTGCCATTCTGACATATTGGAAGAAAATTGTTCACCGGGCAATAGTCGATGCCCATATCCGACATATGGGTAATCCTTCTTGTCGTGCATTCCCTCAAAATACTTGATGCAGACCACCGCCCGCTCAAAGGGCGGGAGATCAGCGAGCCGCCTCCGCCTACTTTGAGCTGACAATGGTTGGAAACACATTAAAAGTAAACAAAATAATATGATTGTCTTGGCTAAATTCATTGTCGTATCGGTACTTTTACTATCACTTTGGGCGTGTCCTCATTCTTCTCGTTGTTGAAGTTGAATGATAGCTTGACGGTCTGTCCGAAGTTGTCCTCCACATACACATCAATGGTTTGTCGGTCTGTGGAAGCGGAGGTGTAGTAAAGTCGGAACACATCTTTTGTAAGCGGATAGCGGTCGTTGGGCTTGAAGACTGCTCCATTGTCCATTCTTAGCGTGCCTTTCCCGTCCGGTTGGAAATATCTGATGGTGTAGCGCGTGTCGGCAAAGTTGCCTTCCCATTTGAGCATACACCTGATTTCTGCCGTTTGTCCTTTGACGATGTCCTTCTGAACGGGCATCGTCTCGACAGTGAAAGGATAAGACAGCTGAACATCCAAATCCCTATCACAAGCAGATAGGCAAAACACGGCAAGGGTCAGCACACCCATTACCCAAATCGTATTCAATATCTTCTTCATCTTTTCTTCTACTTAAAAGTTTAACCTTAGTCCTGCTGAAACAACCGGACGAAAACGATGCACGTCCGTTCCAAAGAGGAAACGTCCCTGCGCCTTTATAAGAAAGAGAATTCTGTCCGTCAGGAACACTTCCACCGAACCATGCACGGCACCACCATAGACAAAGCGGGAACGGTCGAGCAGTGTTGCCCCATCGGGCAGCAGCCTTTTGTCCTCGTTCAGTTGCTCATAGCCACCCAAAGCGGATATGCCACTATAGAGAAATACGTTCTTGCCTCTGTCGGAAAGAACAGGGTGCATATAGCCCACCTGCAAGAGTGCATCTTTGAGTTTTACGTTATAACTTCTGTACGGCATATACTGCTGTTCATACTCTGCCATAACAAAAGTATAATTCTCACGACTCAAATATCGGGTGAGTGATGCTCCCATGCCGAAATTGCCAGCAGCAAGGAACTTTTCTCCCTTGATAAGCGGAACACTCCCCACGACCTCTACGCCCCTTTGCTTGGGTATCAGTCGCTGTGCCTGCGATGGCAAACAGAAAGTCATGGCCACCGCAACGCATACTGTCAAAATGATATTGTTCTTCTTCATTACCATTTCAATTTGAGATTATCAATCTTTTTTGCCAGCTGCAGGTCTTCTGTCGTTACATAAAAGGTCAGTGTGCGACCGCCATTTCTCTCATAGAGCGTCACTTCAAGCTGCTTGTCTTCCGCCAGAGAAAACTGCTCGAGCGCAAACACTGTGTGTTCACTGCCCATGCCACGCACCTGCATCACCTGATGATAGGCACGAAGTGGCTGTAATACTTGTTCCTGTATAGCGGTACGCTTTACCATCTTCTTATCAACCACCTTAAATGTGATAAAA
>NZ_BAIX01000070.1 GCF_000613405.1 Hoylesella enoeca JCM 12259
AGCTTGCCAACTACCTTTCTCCTTTTATGGACGCATGGAGGGTGGAGCACAGGACCAGTTGCAGGGACAGATCGCCAGTGCCAAGATACCGCTATCACGTATGATTTCTCCTGCACTTTATTGGGTGATGACAGGCGATGATTTCTCGCTTGACATCAATAACCCTAATGAGCCGAAAGTCCTCGTCGTGGGAAACAATCCAGACCGCCAGAATATCTATTCAGCAGCACTCGGACTCTACAACAGCCGTATCGTAAAACTCATCAACAAGAAGAAGCAACTCAAATCTTCAGTTATTATCGACGAGTTACCGACAATCTACTTCCGTGGCTTGGACAATCTGATTGCCACTGCACGAAGTAATAAAGTAGCAGTGTGTCTGGGTTTTCAGGACTTTTCGCAGTTAACCCGTGACTATGGAGACAAAGAAAGCAAGGTGATTCAAAATACGGTGGGCAATGTCTTTTCCGGGCAAGTCGTCGGAGAAACTGCCAAGACGCTATCTGAGCGTTTCGGCAAGGTGCTTCAGCAACGACAGTCCATGACCATCAACCGCAACGATAAGTCCACGTCTATTTCCACACAGATGGACAGTCTTATCCCGGCAAGCAAAATTTCCAACCTCACGCAGGGTATGTTCGTGGGTGCCGTGTCCGATAACTTTGACGAGCGCATTGACCAGAAGATTTTCCATGCTGAGATTGTGGTGGATAGTGCCAAAGTCTCCGCTGAGATGAAATCCTATCGCTCAATCCCTGTCATTGTTGAGTTCACGGATGAAGAGGGCAAGGATATTCTCAAAGAGACGATCGAAGGAAACTATAAAAGAGTGAAGAGAGAGAGCTTAGGCATTGTTGACAAGGAAATAAAAAGGATTAAGTTTGATCCTTCATTATCACATCTTATAAAAGATTAATTCCGGGTGAAAAAGGAATAAATGCCTTTAAAATAAATGACAGAAGAGGGATAAGATTAATCCCTCTTCTGAATAAAAGATAATTATTTCTTGGAGATTTCGAATACAGAACCTTTCGTTATGGTGAATGGAGCGTCAATAGTTACATTATTACCATATGTGAACTTCAAATACGAATTATTTGTAACATTAAAATTTCTTGCTTTAATAATCCACCCAACTACATTTCTATTGGATGTTACAGTTTGATCATAGAAGTAAACAATCCCTCCTTGTGCTGCTGAAACAGCTGAAAAGGCATCGCAGATACATATCCCATTTGTTCATTCCAAGTTCCATTCGTTCTGTCAGGCATAGTTGAATATGCATAATTTCCAGCCTTTTGTGCAGTTTGTTCTATTATATCTACAACATTTTTTCTTGTCAATTCTGGATTAACAGATAAAACTAATGAAGCTATGGCACTCACATGAGGAGCAGCCATAGAAGTACCACTCATCTCATCAAGCCCATTGTTAGGAACTGTTGATAAAATATTACTTCCTGGTGCAACAACATCAAGAGCTTTCCCATAAGACGAAAAACTAGATTTTTTATCCCTTTGGTCCACGGATCCAACAACAAGAATGTCTGGATGGAAATTTGCAGGATAATCTGGCATTGATTTATTATAATTTCCAGAAGCAAAAACAACAACCATTCCTTTCCCTTTTCTACCAGAAGTCATTGCGGTCCTAATAGCATCTTCCAAGATAGCACTATGCATTTCTTTGTAAAAGGCTCCACCCTGATCTCCCCAGGAGTTGTTGATAACATCAACATTGTGAGATGTCGCATATCCAAACCCTGTTGCTAACTCGCTACTAATAGTTGGTGAAAGGTACAATCCATGACTGATGGATAAAATTGTGGATTGAGGGGCAAGACCTGCTATTTGAATACCATTATGGTTTGCACCTATAATACCTCCTACATGAGTACCATGTGTTCCGCGAACAACAGATGGAGAATGACCATTATGTATGTCATATGACAATGGACTATAATTATTCGCGAACTCTCTATGGTTTTGATCTACACCTTGGTCTAAAACCGCAACAGTAATTTGAGGTTTGCCTTTAGTTAATTTCCAAGCATTGCACGCATTGACCTTTTCTAGTCCCCATTGCCGATTAAAATCAGGCTCAGAGGTACAATTATTTGTCTTAAAATTAAACATAAAAGCAGGGTCTACATCCGCAAATTTACCTGTTTCGTAGAATTTGTTGGAAGTTTCCAAACCATTAGAATGTATCGGCGACTTTATAATGTACCAATTAGGCATGTAATCAACTTCCTTTATGACCTTTGCTCCAAAGTCTTTCGCAATACTTTGGAGAATATTATAGTCTTGAGGTGATTTTAACTTTATATAGAAATACTCACTTGTTGATATATAGTTTTGTTCATCAAGTCCAAACACAGGTGCAACTTGAATATCTTTGTTTCCTTTCAATTTTTGTGTCATTGAACTAAGAATTCCATTCGTAGTTACATTACCAACTGGTCTTATTTCGACTATTTTCCAAAAACGCGACTGAGAGCTTCTTTGGCTTTGTACTGCTTGTTTAGTTGTAATTGTAGAAACGGCAGAATTTTTCAAGTCAATAGACACTAACTTTGAACTATCGGATGATGAAATATAGTATAAATTCCGTAAAGAAGATATTCCTATCTTTTCACCATTATACCAATAATAATAATCCATTGGGCGTCCACGGCTTGCTCGTGTCGAAATTTGATTATCTGGCTTGTTGATGATATTATTATCTATTACATCACTACAAGATATAATTACCACAGAAGAGCAAATCAACGCCGTATAAAGTAGTATAAATTTCTTGTATCTCATAGATTCTATTTTTTATTTTTAAGAACTTCTATTTCCTTTTGTAAAGATTTGATAGCGTCAATCATTACAGGGATAAGTGCGGTATAGTTAATCAATTTCTTACCTTCCGCATCAGTTAAAACTACATTGGGCAGAACTTTCTCAACCTCTTGTGCGAGTAGACCTATTTCCCTTTCATCTCCTCCTTTCCTTAGTAGAGAAGCCTCTCTAGTTGGGTTGTCAGAAAAAGAGTATGACACGGGATGTAATTTGAGAATGTAATTTAGTCCATTTTGCAAAGAACGAATATTAGATTTCGCTCTTGCATCAGAATAATTATAAACATCCTTAACTTGAATACTGTTGAAAGTATTTGTCTGTGTATTGTAGAATACAACTTGGTCAGCATGACTTGCCAAACGGGTACCAACAGGAGAGACGTCAATTTGAAAGAAATTACTATCTTTACATTTAAAATACATACCATTACTATTTAGAGTAATGCCGTAAAAACCAAATGGAGCTGTATTACCAAAGGTTAGCTTACCGTTACTATCATACTTTATTTGTGCATTCGCTGTTATGCAAAAAAGAGCAAAAACTAAGGTTGAAACAACCTTCTTAACCATTAAATTTTTCATTGCTGTTAGGTTTTAATTAATTTATCGGATTATGAAATCATTTTTTGAAAGAAGTATCGTCTTGTTCAATAAATTATTATGATAATAAATAGAAGCAAGACGTTGTGAAAAAGTCACGAATATAGGGAATTTTTCCAATTATCGGATGTAATAGGCGAGGTCTTAACTTAAATTTTACTTCATAATGTGGATTTATGAAAAATAGAGTTCTATCAAGAACACTAAATTTTTTATCAATCAATTTTTCAAAAAGTTCAATTGGACATTTTGTCTTTTTTATGTTAAGTAATTCCTTAATTGTATCTTTTTTTTCTCTCCCAAGTTTGAGAAAGATTTCGTATAAAACTTTAGGTAACAAATGAAACCATGGAAGATGAGAAAGAATTCTTCCTCTACAAATTTGTTGATGTCCTCCAAACGGCATTTGCCACGCAGGAAAAGAGATAAAGATAATTCCTTGTGGGGCAAGAAACCTTTTTAAGGAAGATATAAAAAAAGACTTATTATCTATATGTTCTAAAACATCATGACAAATTATTAGATCAAAAAGACCATCCATCCCTTTAATATCAAATATGTCTGAAGCTATAAATTCTCCAGTAGCATTAACTTCTTGAAAGAACTTTTTGGCATCACTAATTCTGCATTCCGCCAAATCTACCCCCAAGGTGTTGCATCCCTTTTGAGAAAAAGGCAAAAGATTTCCTCCATCACCACAACCTATTTCCAAAACATTCATTCCGCAAATTATTTTCTTATATTTTTCAATATAAGGAATAAAATATTTTCGGCTTGTCGTGGAAAGCTCTTGAAAATATAGTTTTCTATCAGATTGTCGGTATTGCATATTTTCTATGTGCTAATTCTTTTTTTTTGCGAAAATAGCGATAAAAAAGCAAATAAGCAAATTTTTGCCATTTTTTGTTCTTACAAAACCATTAAAATACCTAAGAATAGTGAAAGTTAATGGAGTTTTTATAAAAAACCGCCCTGTATACCTAATATTAGTGATATTGCTATATAGATCTGTGTTGATGATTTAATATTTAATGCCTATCCGACTTTTGGAGTGATAGAGTGTAATAACTGATGATCAGCAGTTCACATCTGTTTTTATAATCTTTACTCCTTGTTATTTGCAACCATAATATAAAGTGTTAATTTATAGGTTAGAGAGATTATACTGTTATGAATATATATGCGCTTATATTGCAAAGTTCTTATAAAGAGGATTTTATAAAGACTCTTTATCTATGCAAAACATAGAAATCTAACATGCCATCATTCTCCCCCCTAATTCTTCTATTCTTTGATTAAGTCTATCTTTTTTTATTCCTAATGGGATTTGCAAATGATTACTGTGTATCCGAGAGTTTACAAGTCTAACTTTCTTTTATCGTGCCCACATGTAAGAAGATTATCTTAGAAATTTCAAATGAGAAGTTATTAGAAATTCCTTTTCCACAAAGACTTCTATGTTCTCATATAGCAAAGAAATCGACATCATATTTTTTCAAGTAATCAAGTCTAAGGTTTATAAAACATCTTTCAATAAAACCTTTGTTTTCTCTCCTTTTCCCGTGATTTCCCTATGTCTTTAAGGCAGTATTATTGCTTATATATTTGCCGTTCGATAGCGATTTACTCATCTTAAAAACAAAGAATTATGGAATCAAACAGCAATGACAACTATGTATTGGTCTTGGAAGACCGCACGGAAGTGAAAAATGAACAGGATTCAGGAAATCTGTCGGTAGTTTCGGGTATCGACGACAAGGGTAACCTCAAGACCACCGAAGCCGCCGCAGCCAACCAAGCAGCATTCTTGAAGTTCAATAGCAAGGACGGACTTCTGAAGAACTTCATGACCAACTTCCTCAAACAGTTCAACGAGCCGTCCCGTTTCGGACTGTACAAGGTCGTGGCAAGCAACGTGGAGCAAGGCGTGGACAATCTTCGCACTCTGCTCCAAAGCCGTGAGAAGGACGAAAGCAAACAGCAACTGGAAGAGATGGGCGTACCCTTTGAGGACTATCTGCCGCAGAAGAAGAACGCCACCGTCATTGACGAGTCGAAGATTGATTGGAAGCAGCTCGACAACCTCGGCCTTTCCCGTGAGCGACTGGAACAAAGCGGAGAATTAGAGAGAATGCTCTCTTGGCAGAAGAGTAATCTCGTAACTATTGCCATCCCGATGGGTAACACCACTATTTATACAGATGCGCGTCTCGCTTTCCGCACGGACGACAACGGCAACATCGGCCTGGCTATCCATCCTTTGAGGAAGGAACCGCAACTCGATTTTCCCTATATGGGTTACAAGTTCTCTCCCGAAGAAAAAGAACAGCTCCTCACTACGGGCAACCTCGGCAAGACCATCGAGGTAACACCCAAGAACGGAGAACCTTTTGCTGCCTACGTCTCCATCGACCCGCAGACCAATGAGATTATCGCCCTGCGCGCCGACCGTGTGAACATTCCCAAGGAAATCAAGGGTGTTACCCTTTCCGGTGCACAATACAAAGACCTTGTGGAGGGCAAAGCCGTGAAAGTGGAGGGCATGACCGCCAAGAGTGGCAAGACTTTCAATGCCACGTTGCAGGTCAATGCCGAACGAAAGGGCATTGAGTTCATCTTCGACAACAATCGTGGCTTCAAGGAACGCCAGCAACAGACACAGCAGCAGGGCGCACCCCGTAAGCTCTGTGGATTGGAACTTTCCGACAAGCAGCGAGAGGCACTCGACGGTGGCAAGACGCTCTACTTGAAGAACATGGTGGACAAGCAGGGACAGTCCTTCAATGCCTACGTCCGTATGGACAAGGGACAGAACCGTCCACGCTTCTATAAATGGAACCCGGACAAAAGTCAGAAGAACGGCAAGGTGGAAGCCGTGGCAGAGGAACACAAGACACAGGTGGCGGTCAATAACCACGGCAAGACCAACGAAGCCACGAAGAATGTGAAAGAGCCATTGAAGACTGGACAGACACAGCCCACTGCCGCCCAAAAACAGAAGCAGGACGAAAATAAGCAGAAAAAGTCCCGTGGACGTAAGATGTAACCCTTAATTCTATTATCGACTATGACAACTTGTATTATTGCCGAGAAACCCTCGGTAGCCAGAGACATTGCCCGCATTGTCGGAGCAAACAGCAGACAGGACGGATATATGGAGGGTAACGGGTATCTCGTTACTTGGGCAATGGGACACCTCATCGCCCTTGCCATGCCCGAAACCTACGGTTTTTCTGCCTACAAAGCTGAAGATCTACCCATCCGTCCCAATCCTTTTCAGTTAGTGGTACGACAAGTACGTAAGGACAAGGAGTATATATCCGATCCAGCAGCACTAAAACAGCTCAAGGTGATACGATCCTGTTTTGATAAGGCAGACCGCATCATCGTC
>NZ_BAIX01000069.1 GCF_000613405.1 Hoylesella enoeca JCM 12259
GGAGTTCCCTTTGTTCTCTTTTTATGCCCTTTTGCCAACCGAGCAAGGGGGAAATTTTCACGAATTATTCATTCAAAACATAGCGATTATGAAACAAAAACAATTAGAGAGTTGGGCTTACAGCAAGCCCGCGGTAACCATCAACCTGTTGACGCAGAGTCATTGTTGTCGACAGGCTCCCAGTTCAACGGAGGACACAGCCAAGGCACGTGGGTAGCGGCGGAGGCGACGCCAAACAAGGATGGTTTGATGAGGAAGACGAAGATGAAAGCCCCTCTCCCACGAGCGAGGAGAACTTTTGGGATTAATTGAGTAACACAACACAAAATGAAAAATGACATGAACATGAAGACAAATATCACTTCCATATTTGCCGCTGCACTCGTGCTCTTCACGGCATCTTGCGCTAACGAAGAGACCACCAAGCAAGACACTAATCAAGAAATCGCCGCAGGCACAAACTTCGTAGGCGGCAGCGCCATCAAAACCCGTACATCGCTCGACGTGACTTTACCGGGCGGCACAACAGTCGACTACTTCTGGGAGCCGAGCGACAAGATTTGGACGGCCGACGGAGCCACGGGCACGGCCCAGATCACAGCCAAGTCGGCCACGGCCAACTTCCGCATGTCGAAGGCTTACAACACGTCGACCGTAGACGTGTATTATCCGGGCGTAAACGCCACGGCCTACAACCAAGTGACCATCGCAACGGCACAAACGCAAACCGCTCCCAATTCGACCAAGCACTTAGGCGAGGCCGGCGACTGCGGTGTAGCAACAGCTCACCAGCAGGCTGACAACAGTTATCATTTCGATCTCGACCACAAGGCCGCCTATCTCTGTCTGCTGCCCCGCACGCCGAACAAGCTCGTCAGCACCTATATCACGCAAGTCAAGATCACGTCCGACAACAACATTGCCGGCACCTATACACTCTCATCCACGGGCCTGACGGGTAGTGGCTCATCTAACGAGATCACCGTCACCACGCTCGGTAACGGATTTGTTCCAGGCCCTTTTAATTACGACGGAACGCAAACCACCGTTCCTGCTCCCGGCTTCCCGCTCAACAACGCCGCCACCAGCCAAAGCACCAACGCCATCTATGCTGTTATCGCTCCGGGCACCCACACCCTCACCATCGAATACACCATTAAAGACATCGTGACAAACGTTGGCGGAACGATCACCAAGATGATCTCGTCGACCCATTATGCCGAGAACACCGTCTATCCCATCACAGCCAATATCAAAGTCACCGAGTATCCCGGCGATAATTATTACATGTGGGATGCTCAGCAGCAATATTGGGCAGGTCATGAATGGAACAAATCCGGTTATGTAGCAGGTGTAGACCAACCTACGAACAGAACTCAAAATACTAGCACCGATCCTAGAAACAACACTGATCCTCGCTGGCGTAGAGAAGATGCTTCTTGGCCTTATCCCGCCGCCAATCGCAGCTGCAAGGATTGTCCCAACGTAAATGAGTGTATATGGTATTGCATGCAAGGCGATCCCCACTATGATGATCAAACGCGTTGGGCCACGATGGGGCACCTTTACAAGGGCGGCATATGGTTGAAGAAAAAAACTCAGATATCTGGTTTTACAGAATCTAACTATAATGGCACCGATTATCGTAATACAGATGGCTATTTCGATAACATCAGTGTTACTCCAAACCTGCCTATTAATCTAAGCGATTACTTCTACCTCCCAATGCTTGGCAACTATCAAAGTTCGTTATGCCTACTTAACTATGGAGGCTTCTTTTGGTCTTGTACGCCACACCCGATATATACGTACCACTCGGACTACGCTTACTACATGGAATTCAGCCAAAGCAACGTAACCGTGAGAAAAGACGCTCGTACGAAAGGTTTCCTGATATGGAAAGCCGACGATAGCGACAATCAATACCGGCCGCTCGGTATGTAAAATAGAGTGCTGTATAGGTGTTAAACACTTGTGCAAGAAGGTGTAGTACACCATTGCAGAAAGGTGTTTAACACCTTTGATAAAGGGTGTTATACACCTTTAAAGATTGGTGTTATACACCTTTAAAGATTGGTGTTATACACCTTTAAAAGAGAGCAATATCGCTCATTATATAACAAATAATTACATGTTTAATCAATTAATCAAAAGGAGACAAAATCATGATTGAATTTGAAGTGAGATCGAAGAAGCAGACGGTCGGCTCGAAAAAGGGGCAGACGGTGTATTATGCCGTGGCCAAGAATGGGAATCGCCTGACGCTCGAGATGCTGTGCGACATGATTGTAGACGAGACGTCGCTCTCGCGCGGTGATGTGATGAATGCACTCATTACGCTGGCTCGCATCGTGTGCCGCGGTGTGAAGATGGGATTCAGCATCGACATGGGAGACCTGGGTTCGCTACGCGTCTACTTCCCCTCGAAGATGATGGACAAGGAGGAAGATGTGACAGCCGAGACACTGAAAACGCCCAAAATCATCTACACGCCCAAAGCCAAAATGCGCCAGGCTGCTCGTGCGGCCGAAGTGAACGTGATCAATAAGGCCAGGCAGAAGAAGGCGAAGACTCCCAAACCGTGAAAAGATGATTTAAAGGAAAAAGACTATTTAAAGGTGAAAGAGTGAATTAACCGGGAAGGGTGAGAAGATGGCTGGGGAGAGCTTCTTTTCACCCTTTTTGTTTTTGTTGGGATAGGTTACGATAGGTGATAAGATAATATAGGAAAAACTGTGTGCGGGGGTGGATCAGAACTCGAAGGTGATCCGGGCATTGAGGCGGCGACCGGTCAGATAGTTGGGCACGGCGTATTGGCAGTTGGTGACATCGGTCACCCAATAATAGCTGTTAACATTGCTGATACCGAACAGGTTGAGGCAGTCTACATCCAACCAAATATTCTTGAAGAGGGAGGCTCGCTGGCCGTTTGCGTTGTTCAACAAGCGATAGCTCATGCCGATATCTGCACGTTTGTAAGCCGGTGCGCGGAAGGAGTTGGTCTCCAATTCTCTGTGCGGTGCTGAGAAGGGTAGGCCGTCGACATAAGCCAGCTTCAGAGACATCTTCCAACGTGTGGTGCCGGGGAAGAAATCGGTGAAATAGAGGTTGACGGCAAATCGCTGATCGGTGGGTAGGGGGATGCTTCGGCCGTTGCGTTTCATACGCGTGTTCATCACGGAGAGTGATAGCCAAGAGTCGGTGCCTGGTACGAATTCGCCGAACAGTTTCAGGTCTAAGCCGGCCGCATGTCCGTTGCCGATGGTGCTGCCATCGTAAACCACTTTCATGTTGTTTATACTATATGGCACGAGATTGTTCAGGAGTTTATAATAGGCCTCGGCAATGAATTTAAAGGGCCTGGCACCGAGATTGAAACGATGGTCGTAACCGGCAATGAGGTGGATGGATCGTTGGCTCTTGATTTTATTGTTTAGGTGGACAGCGGTGATGCCGTTGATGGTCGTGGTGTCTCGCAATTCTTTGAAGAAAGGTGCCTGGTAATAGAGTCCCGCAGCCAATCGCCATGTCATATTGTGGTTGAAGGCCGGAATGATGCCCAGGGAGAGACGCGGACTCGCGATGGTTTCTCGGTTGAAATTCCAATGGCTGAAACGGATGCCGTAATTTAGCGTGAAGAGGGTGTGCTCGTTGGGGCTGGTGAAACGATAGGTGTCTTGCAGGTAAGCTTCGACACGGTTGGCGTTGAGCGTGTTCTTGGCACGCAGGGAATAGATCATTCGCAGGTCCGTGCCCGTGTGGGGAACATTGTAACCGGCAGAATCGCGCATCTCATATTCTGCCGAATGCTCGCTGATGTGCTCGCGTTTAAGAGTCAGTGCGCCCTCGGCCCGATGCTTGTTCCAACGGTGTTCAAACATCAGTTTGATACTTCCGACACGAGCTTTCAGATAGTTTCGGGCATGCTCGAAGTAGGTTCCGACACCCAGGTTTTTGCTGCTTTCGGTTTGTGTGAGCCAATATTGGCCTTGAATATCATAGGTCTCTCGCTCTTGGGTGTAAAAGGCAGATGCTTGGAGCGCTACGGACGTGCGGCTGCCGAGATTGTGCTTGACAGACAATGAGCCGAAATAAGTGCGGAAAAGATCTCGTTCCTGTCCATCGAAATACACGCGAAAGGATTTGATATCCTTCATGGTTCCAAATGCTGTCTCTCGGTCCTGCGGCTCGAAGTCGTAGCGGTTATCCGAGATGTTGCCGATGAAATCGATCTGCCAATGTTTGTTGGGCTGATAACTCAGATAGGTTTGATAATCGAGGAAGACAGGTTTGTATTCGCCCTTGGTTTGGAGCGAACCTAATAGATATTTATTGGTCTTGTATCTGATGCCGTTGCTCCATGTCAAATGCCCATTACCGAAGCCTGCATAAGCACTCGCCCCGAGCAGACTCGCGGAGAGTGAGGCTTCGAATGTCTTCGGGAGCTTGTAAGTGATGTCAAGGGCCGAAGACATCCGATCGCCGTATTTGGCTTCGAAACCGCCCGTGGAGAAGCCGATTTTCTCAACCATATTGGGATTGATGACCGAAAGTCCCTCTTGCTGTCCGCTACGGATCAGAAAGGGGCGATGGATCTCGACATGATTGATGTAGACACTGTTTTCATCGAAAGATCCACCACGCACGTTGTATTGAGCCGACAGTTCGTTGTGGGTCGACACACCAGCTTGCGACTGGATGAGTTCTTCGACGGCATTTCCGCTCACGGAGGGCATTCGGTTTAGGTCGGCAGTGCCAATGCTCTGTGTTTGGCCGGTCTGTCGTTGCCTTTCTTTTACGGTGACTTCGCCCAATGTGTTGTCGTTCTCACGGAGCACGACTTGCAGCGTCTGTTTCCCTTTGGGACGGATGAGGATTTTCGTTCGCGTCTTATAACCGATCATCGAGAATTTGACCGCCACTGAGTCGGCGGATTGCAATTGTAATCTGAATGCACCTTTCAGCGAAGTAAACGTGACTTTTCCTTGTCGGGGCACAGAGACGCTGACCAATTTCAGAGGCGTCATTCGTTCGTTGACCACCCGACCTTGCAAGATAAACTGTTGGGCGCTGATTTCTATTGTCGAAATCAATCCTATTATAATGGTATAGAATAATTTCATTCTCATATATACGAACAAACGCACAGAGGGCGTTAATATTGTATATGGAAAAGTTCGTATTAGCCATAGACAGTTTTAAGGCTGCCTCACTTCTCTTGAAGCCGAGCAGGCTGCCGAAAGGGGAATCCGCTCGGCAGACAGTCGGGCCGAAATCATCAGTATTCCAGTTTCCGATGGCGGCGAAGGGATGCTCAAAGCATTCTGCGCGGCATTGGGCGGAACGGTGAAACACGTGTCCTGTCATGATCCGATGATGCGCCCGATAACGGCAGCGTATGGTGTTATCACACCAGGCGACGGATGTCAAACGGCAGTGATTGAGGTGGCGCAAGCGTCGGGCTGTCTTTGGTAGATCCGATGGAGCGCAACATTTTGAAGGCCACGAGCTATGGAGTAGGGGAGTTGATCTGCGATGCCATGCAGCAAGGATGCACCCGACTGATCGTCGGCTTGGGCGGAAGTGCCACGAGCGATTGCGGTGTGGGGATGCTGCGGGCTTTGATCGATCATTTCGGTGGCGAAGACTTCGATGACATCAGAGGTCACTTTGCCGATCTGCATATCACGCTCGCATGCGATGTGCAGAATCCTTTATGCGGAGCGAATGGAGCCGCCCACGTTTTTGCGCCGCAGAAAGGAGCTGATGCGCAACAAGTACGACTGTTGGATAGGCGCGCCCAACGATTTGCTGCGTTGTCGGCCCAACATTTCGGCTACGATCGTTCATCACAACCGGGTGCTGGTGCGGCCGGAGGATTGGGCTATGCGCTGATGCAATACTTGGGAGCAGAGCGGCAGTCGGGTATCGAACTTTTGCTTGATCTGACATCGTTTGATCAATGTCTGATAGGAGCTTCGTGTGTTGTCACGGGTGAAGGCCGCGCCGACCGCCAGACTCTGATGGGTAAATTGCCTTACGGAATATTGCAAAGAGCTAGACGCAAGGGAGTTCGCACGATTCTCATAGCTGGTCAGATCGCGGACAAAAAGCAATTGCTCGAAGCCGGATTCGACACCGTCCTATGTATCAATCCGGAGAATACAGACATCGCGCAGGCGATGGATCCGCTGACGGCAGTTGCCCGCATCGAAGAAACATTGAGGAAATGGCTATGCCAAATTCAATCTCTGTAAAACCACGAGAGAATCCGATTCACCCAAGGAATGGAGAACCTGAACCATCGGTACTTGGCAACCGGTTTGCCTCCGAATCCTAGAATAAATTCCCGATATCTGTTGCGCTTGAACGGAAGTCCAGCGTCGAGGAAGAAGATATGGGCATAGTTGTGTTCGTAAGCATCCTTCACGGCTTGCCAGACAGTCATTAAATTAGGCGCAAATGAGGATAGGTCTTATCTCTCGACGCCAAATGCCAAAGATAAGCGTTCCCTTCGGAGTACACGCAAGAACAACCACCGATCACCTTATCTTTATATAGGGTAATGAAGATCTTGCCGTTGTTGCTGTGAGCAATTTCGTCAATCAGCGGTTCCGGCGGTAAGAATCGTCTCACTTTCAGCTTATAATATTTGTTCAATAGGTTGTAAAACTGATGGATCTCAGCCTTGGTCTCAGCCGCCCGCGTAATCACGCCGCTCTGGTAAATATGCTTGATGCGTTTCTTGACTTTCTTGCTGAGTCGCTCTTCGGGTGGCATGCTGTGCAACGAATTGTGCACCTCCTGCCAGGGAATGGGGAAATAATCGTTTTGCTTAAAGAAACGATAGCCAAACATCTTTTTATCCGTGTTGCTAAACTCGATAAACAGACAGAGTTTGCGCCTGAATTTCCGGGTAATAGCTCTGAGCAGAAGTCCGAAAATCTCCTCTTTCTGCTCTTCATCGACATATTCTCCCTCGCCATAGATTCGGCCTTGTGTGAAGAAATAAGGTGGGAGCAATGCCCATCTGCGCCTCACGATGGCAAGGATGTGCCCCAAGACACGTCCATCTCTATGCTCGGCCAATGCCATGTAAGGCGTATGCGCAGGAGTTCTTTCAAGAATCTTGAACAACTCTGTGCTATGAAAGAAGTTATTGCACACCAACTTCGGCAACTCCTCCGATTTGGAAATGATTTTGACCGAGACTGAATCCATAGCGCAAAAATACATAAAACTGCGATAATAAGCATGCAAATAGAATCTTTTTATATTTTTCTTGTTCGTTTGAATTAATTTACCTACCTTTGCCCCCAGTTTTCTTTAGCCCCCTAAGTTAGGGGGGTGGGGGGGCTGAACAATTAAAGAGATGATTAAACAAACAAATATAACCAGCAGCACGGCGATGCAAAAGAACTTCG
>NZ_BAIX01000068.1 GCF_000613405.1 Hoylesella enoeca JCM 12259
GCACCTGGCGTAGACACCTTTTCAGCTTCACCCTACGCGCGCGCGTAAGGCGTGAGCTAAACACCAATAAACAAAGGGCTTCTCGGAGTTCCCTTTGTTTCACTTTTTATGCCCTTTTGCCAACCCGGCAAGGGGGAAAATTTCACGAATTATTCACTCAAAACATAGCGATTATGAAACAAAAACAATTAGAGAGTTGGGCTTACAGCAAGCCCGCGGTAACCATCAACCCTGTTGATGCAGAGTCATTGTTGTCGACAGGCTCCCAGTTCAGCGGAGGACACAGCCAAGGCCACGTAGGTAGCGGCGGAGGTGACGCCAAACAAGGATGGTTTGAGGAAGAAGAGGATGAAGAAAACCTAACCTCCTCTCCCGCAAGAGAGGAGCGCCTTTGGGGATTAGAGAGCTATTAAACAATAAGACAAAGAAAATGAAAAAGAAAAACAACATGAAGACAAACATTGCATCAATATTCGCCGCCGCAACACTCGCACTATTCACGGCGGCTTGCGCGAACGAAGAAACAACAAAGCCGGAAACTAATCCTGAAGCACCAGCTGCAGGCATGACCTTCGTCGGCGGCAGCGCCGTCAAAACCCGCACATCGCTCGACGTGACTTTACCGGGCGGCACAACTGTCGACTACTTCTGGGAGCCGAGCGACAAAATTTGGACGGCCGACGGAGCCACGGGCACGGCCCAGATCACAGCCAAATCGGCCACAGCCAACTTCCGCATGTCGAAGGCTTACACAACGTCGACCGTAGACGTATATTATCCGGGCGTGAACGCGTCGGCCTACAACCAAGTGACCATCGCAACGGCACAAACGCAGACGGAACCCAACTCAACCAAGCATCTCGGCGCAGCCGGCGACTGCGGCACGGCAACAGCCCACAAGCAGTCGGACAACAGCTACAAATTCGATCTCGACCACAAGGCCTCCTATCTCTGTCTGCTACCCCGCACGCCAAACAGACTGGTGAGTACTTATATCACGCAAGTCAAGATCACGGCAGACAACAACATTGCCGGCACTTACACGCTCTCATCCACAGGCCTCACCGGCAGCGGCTCATCCCAGGAGATCACTGTCACAACGAAGAGTGCAAGCGGCACATACGCCAACGGCTTCCCTCTGAATAACGCCGCCACCAGTCAGAGCACCAACGCCATCTATGCCGTCATCGCCCCGGGCACCCACGCCCTCACCATCGAATACACCATTAAAGACATCGTAACAAACGTTGGTGGAACAATCATCAAGACCATCGCCTCAACCGCTTATGCCGAGAACACCGTCTATCCCATCACAGCCAATATCAAAGTCACCGAATACCCCGGCGATGAATATTACATGTGGGATGCCGCCGAGGGACAGCATTATTGGAAAGGCCATGAGTGGGACAAAGCCGGTTATGTAGCAGATGTAGACCAACCTACGGTCAATAGCAACATCCAATTTGGCAGCGCTATCCTCAAAACGGCACTGATCCTCGCTGGTATAACCCAATTTTCCCTGGGAATGCTACTCGATCATGCAAGGATTGTCCCAACGTCAATGAATGCATTTGGTATGCCATGAAAGGCGAGCCCCACTGGGACACCGAACTCTGGGCCACAATGGGGCACCTCTATGCTGGCGGCATGTGGTTTCTGAAAAAGGATAAGATCTCGGGCTTTAACGCCAACAATTATCAGGGTACCGATTACCGCACCACATTTAACTCTTTCAACAACCATAGTATCACTCCTGGTAAGCCCAGCAACTTAAACGATTATTTCTATCTTCCAGCGCGTGGCGAATACGCTTCTGGTCACTTGCACAGGGTTGGCGAATACGGCTACTATTGGTCGAGTACGTATTACCAGTGGGATATAATCGACGTGCACTACCTGAGCCTCAGCAGTAGCTGCGTGACCGTGAACGACGCCCTTCGCTCCGGCAGCATGCAGCTATGGACCGCCCAATAAGTTTTGAGATGAATAAAATGATGCTCGGAAAAAACGTGTAGTGGTTTCGGAAAAAACATCTAGATGTTTTCGGGAAAACGTCTAGATGTTTTTAGGAAAATGACTAGACGTTTTGGATGAAACATCTAGACGTTTTTTGGAGCACGAAAAGTGAATTTGTAAAGCATTGTAAATCAGTATATTATAAACCAATAAAAAGGAGATCAAAAATGGATTACTCATTAAATGAGCGCGAATTGAAATTCGCCGGTGATGAAGAGAAAAAACAGTTTGTGGCAACGCTTGTTTGTCAGAAAGAGCACATCGCTTTTGACCGCCTCTGCGCTTTGATGGCCGAGGATTCGACTGTGGGCGAGGCCGACATCGCCGCCGTGTTTTACAAAGCGCGCAAGGTGGTGTACTTCCTTTGTTCGCAGGGTTACATCGTGGACGCCGGTCCGCTGGGCACGTTCCGCCCATCGATTCAGTCGAAGGCGGTGAAGAAGGCCGAGGATTTCAAACCCTCGGAACACATCAAGCGTGCGCAGATCCGTTTCACTCCCACGAAGGATTTCCGCGATCTGAAAGGCGTGAAGTATAACAAGGTGCAGAAACAGGAGCGGAAAAAGAAAGGCGGTGGTGGAACGACGCCGCAGAAACCGTAGAAAAAGGGAAAAGACGATTTAAAAGTGAAAGGGTGAAAAGATGGCTGGTGAGCTTCTTTTCACCCTTTTGCTTTGTTGAGGGTGGGTGGGGATGGAGAGAGTGTAAAGTAAACTGTGTTAAACTACTTCTTATTGTAGCCTGACACAGTTTACTTTACACTCTTCCCACCTTGATTTGTATTGTTAATTATCAACGATCGATGAACAGATATGAGATAAAATGCGTAAATTTGCCGACGAATATGACGATATCTCAAGCATTGATTCAGCTGAAAGCATTTGCCCGACAAGATGGGGCGATCGTGGCTTTAATTTGGACGGCAAGTTTTGCTTTTACGCTTTTAAGTCCCCAACTGCCGTGGGGGAGTCTCTTAGCTATTGCTACCCCGTTTGTCATCGGATGGCGTTTGATCAGGTTCCGCAACTATGCGTTAGGCGGCGTTATCTCTTTTCGGCGGGCATTGGCTTATTCTTGCTACACGTTTTTTTACGCTTCCGTGCTCTTTGCTGTGGTTCAATATCTTTATTTCAAATTCTTGGACCAAGGCGTTTTGATGCAACTGATGAATGAGACGGCACAGGTCTTGCTCCCCGTTTACAAAGCCCAGGGACTGCAAGAGACAGATATTCGGGAGGCGATCTCTATGTTCGGATCGCTCACACCGATACAACTCACATTTATGTTCATGATGCAGAATATCTTCATCGGCCTCCTTTTGAGTCTGCCGATAGCTGCCGTCTGCACGCGAAAAAATCGCTACGGAGGTCAGAAAATCAAATAAAGCAACAACGATATGGATATTTCAGTTGTCATTCCCCTATACAACGAAGATGAATCTTTGCCCGAACTCTATGCTTGGATCGAGCGGGTGATGCAAGCAAATGGCTTTTCTTTCGAAGTGATTTTCGTCAACGACGGATCTACGGATCACTCTTGGGAAGTGATCGAAAAGCTCAGTCGTGAGTCGGATTGCGTGAAAGGCATCAAGTTTCGGCGTAATTATGGCAAGAGTCCGGCCCTTTATTGTGGATTCAAAGAAGCACAAGGCGATGTCGTGATCACGATGGATGCCGATCTGCAAGACTCCCCCGACGAGATTCCCGGGCTTTATCGGATGATCAAAGAAGAGGGATTCGACCTCGTGTCAGGCTACAAGGAGAAGCGTTACGACCCGCTTTCAAAGACCATTCCCACGAAACTCTTCAATGCAACAGCACGCAGAATCAGCGGCATTCATAACTTGCACGACTTCAATTGCGGCCTGAAAGCTATCGGCGAGACGTGGTGAAAAACATCGAAGTGTATGGCGAAATGCACCGTTACATCCCTTACTTGGCCAAGAATGCAGGCTTCTGCAAGATCGGCGAGAAAATCGTGCACCATCAGGCCCGCAAATACGGCAAGTCAAAGTTTGGTTTGAATCGTTTCTTTAACGGTTATTTGGATTTGATCACCCTGTGGTTTCTCAGCAATTTCGGCAAAAAGCCAATGCACGTTTTCGGCTTTTTAGGCACGATAATGTTTCTCATCGGTCTGCTGTCGACGCTCGTTATCGGTGCCGATAAGCTTTGGGCATTGTCCCAAGGCATACCACAACGACTGGTGACAAGTTCTCCTTATTTTTATATCTCATTGACCATGATGATGATCGGCACGCAATTGTTCCTTGCAGGATTCCTGGGTGACCTGATCAGTCGCACGTCGCAGAATCGCAACGACTACCAAATAGAGGAGGAAATTAGATGCGGAAACTGATCCTTCTCATAGTTTTAATCTTGCTGTTAGTCGCCTGTTCATCGATCGATTGCCCTTTAAACAGTCGTGTTTTCACCAAATATAAGTTGGCAGGAAACGTCAGCACGCTAATCGACACATTGACCATCTACACTGAGACAGCTGCAAATAAAGACTCGGTGTTAATCAACAAAGATGTGAAAAAAGACAGTTTTCTGCTTCCAATGAGCTATCACAGAGAGCAAGACGTGTTCTTTTTCGAGATGAAAGACACCAATCAGGTGGTCTATCACGATACGATCGTCGTACGAAAAGAGGACCATCCCCACTTCGAAGCAGTGGACTGCAATCCCACGATATTCCATACGATCCGAGGAATCAGATATACTCACCACCGAATCGACTCAATTGTGCTCAACAATTCAACGGTAAATTATAATGCGTCAACCACTCATTTCCTCATATTCTTTAAAGGCGGCCGTCCTTAGTCTGCTACTTTTATGCGGCGTTTCGGCTACAGCACAACGACCGAAGAAAATCATCGCGCAGCAGCCCGACACCATTCCGCTGTTCCGAGGCGTTGCCGTTTCGGGCGATTTAGTGGGGTTTGCACAACTCACTCTCGGCGATTACGGCCAGTATGAAGCTGCGCTGCGCATGAATTTAAAGGACAAATACTTCCCCGTTTTCGAACTCGGATACGGCAAGGCCAATGCAGACGATGTGGCAACACGACTGCGTTACAAAACCAATGCACCTTATGCGCGGGCCGGTTTAGACTTCAACATGATGAAAAACAAGCACGACGACTATCGCCTTTACCTCGGTTTCCGCTACGCTTTCACGTCATTCAAATACGATGTAGAGAGTCCGGGACTCTTGGATCCTATTTGGCGCGAACGCGTGGAATTTGGCGCACACGACGTGAAATGCTCTTATCATTGGTTGGAAGCAGTGATCGGGATCGATGCCAAGCTGTGGGGACCGATTCGATTGGGATGGAGTGTGCGTTACAAACGCCGCTTGTTCCACAGCGAAAGCGATTTCGGCAATGCCTGGTATGTGCCCGGATTCGGCAAAGGAGGCAACTCGCGATTAGGCGGAACATTCAATGTCATCTTTGAATTATAGCCCAATCTCACATCCTTTTCACCTTTCCACCCTTTCACTTTTTCATCTTTCAAAGTATGTTTACCAAACAACGTAAGCGCCTTTTATGGCAAATACCCTTCCTCGCAGCCCTCATTCTCGGCACAATTTTGATCATTCGGCAGCAGCATTCAATGCCTTATCAACATGATTCGGGCTATATCTTCGGAACGATTTACAACATCACCTATCAGAATGACAAAGATTTGAATGCCGAAATCATGGCCAAACTCAATAAAGTCGACGCCTCAATGTCTGCATTCAACAAACAGTCAGTCGTGTCACGAATCAATCGCAACGAAGCTGTTACGGTAGATCCAATGTTTGAAGAGGTGTTTCGTTTGGCCGAGGATGTGTCGAAAGAAACCGGCGGAGCATTCGACATCACAGTCGCTCCACTTGTAAACGCATGGGGATTCGGCTTTAAAAATGGCGTAAAACCCACTCGGCACGCGATCGACAGCATTCGTTCGCTGGTGGGGTATCAGAAAGTGAGCCTAAAAAACGGCCAAATTCGCAAGGCCGATCCACGCGTCATGCTCGATTTCAGTGCCATTGCCAAAGGCTATGGAAGTGATGTCGTAGCCCGCTTTTTACGTCAGCAAGGTATTAATAATTTCATGGTTGAGATCGGGGGCGAAGTTATTACGAGCGGCATCAACGACAAACGGTTGCCCTGGCGCATTGGCGTGACCAAACCCACAGACGACTCTCTCTCTGTGAATCAAGAACTCCAAACTGTCTTAAACTTGACGGACAAAGCGATGGCAACCAGCGGCAACTATCGAAAATTCTATTACAAAAACGGTAAGAAATATGCACACACCATTGATCCGAAGACCGGCTATCCCGTGCAGCACAACATCCTGTCGCTACGGTGATAGCCAGAGACTGCGCCACGGCCGATGCTTACGCCACATCTTTCATGGTGTTGGGACTCGACGGAGCACGAAACATATTGGACCGACATCCCGAACTGATGGCATATCTCATCTATTCTGACGCCCGCGGACATAATGCTGTATGGTTTTCACCATCGATGAAAGGCAAGATTTTAGGCAAACCGTAACGCAAAAATAGAGAAAGATGGACGGCAAGAATCAACTCTATGACAAAATGCTGGAGCTTCCGTTGTTTCAAGGAATGAGTCGCGATGACCTAACTTTGGTCGTGGGACACACCAAAATTGGGTTTCTTAAATTGCCGGCAGGTCGATTACTTCTAAAAGACGGTGATGTTTGCGATCAGCTTTACTGTTTGATGGATGGCACATTGACCGCCGAATCCGTTGCCGATGACCATAGTTACACATTCGAGGAAATCATTTCGGCTCCCAACCTGATTCAACCCGAACGGCTGTTTGGCCTCACCCAGCGCTTCACACGAACCTATACGGCCCAAACAAAATGCTGCCTGATCGCCTTAGACAAAGCTGAAACGATGAAACTGATCGATCGCTTTATGATCTTTCGACTGAATCTGATGAATCGGATCGCTACGAACCTGCAACGCACCAGTCATCAGCCGTGGCGTCGACAACCCGCAGATCTGCGCGGAAAAGTGATTCGATTTTTCGAATCCCACTGCTTCAAACCGGCCGGTGAGAAGCATATCAAAATCAAAATGACGCAATTGGCTCATGAATTAAACGACAGTCGGCTAAGCATCTCTATCGTTCTGAACGCTCTGCAAGCGGAAGGATTGCTCACGCTTCACCGCGGTCGGATTGATATCCCAGCTTTGGAGCTTCTGTTGATGTAGTCTAATGCGAATTCGATATAAGATTTATTTCATTGAGATTTATTCAACACCTCATATCATCCCTCTTTGTTGAAATGAGAAGTCAAGCGCATCAAGATTGAGTTTTTTTCTCCTGCCCTTCGGTTCAATTCCTTTTGAAATATTCATGATGTGCCTGTCGCTGAACTCATCAAAAAAACGTTGTTTCCAGCAACTTTTTGCTCGAAAAGTGAGTATCGGGACTTCCCGCCAGCATGTTTTTGCTCGAAAAGTGAGCCGCGGGGCTCCCGCTAGCAACTTTTTGTTCGAAAAGTGAGCGGCGGGGCTCCCGCCAGCAACTTTTTGCTTGAAAAGTGAGTAGTGGGGCTCCCGCTAGCAACTTTTTGC
>NZ_BAIX01000067.1 GCF_000613405.1 Hoylesella enoeca JCM 12259
GAATCTCCGACGGGGCCGCGCACCTGCTGCACGGGCCAAAAAGAATCTCCGACGGGGCCACGCACCTGCTGCATGGACCAAAAAGAATCTCCGACGGGGCCAAACTATTAATTTTCACTATAAAATAGCAAGCAACATGAAACCTATTAAGCAAATCAATGGAACATTGAGTTCGAAATTCTCACTCGGCCTGCATGCGACTTGCAAATTCGGCTTTACAACATGATCTTGAAGACAGCACCGGCCAAGATCCTCCTTGAAGCTGCTGATATCGCCCTGTGGAAGGCGGGTATCGACACAGAGAGTGAGGTGGCCCGAGAGACGACGGCCTCGGAAGAGACGGCGCGACTCGTGCAAAAGGACCGGGAGCGCGATCGTCTCGTTACGGCCATCTTCGACGAGATTCGGCAGGCCGCCAAATCGCCCATTCCGACTCGTGCCGAAGCCGGTCGCAAACTCAAACTCATTGTCGACACGTATGCCGGCTTGCAACGGGAGACGCTTGGCGAGGAAACGGCTCATATTACCGGACTGCTGACGGATTTGGCCAAACCCGCCGCCTTAGCCAATATCAATGTGCTTGCTCTTGCTCCGCTTATTAATTTATTGCGCAAGGCCAACAGCGAGTTTGATGTCATCCGCACGCAGCGTGCCCAGGTGAAAGCCGCCGACACGTTGCCCACCGGGGCTGCCGTTCGCAAGAAAAACGATGAAACGACAGCTGTTATTTTTCGGCATATCGAGGTGGCCTATATGATGGCTGCCAATGATGCTGATCGCAAGATCGCTTCTGATCTCATCGACAAACTGAATCGGATTATCAACGAATCCAAGACCAGTTATAATGAAAGCACGGCGCAGAAGAAGAGAAAAGACGGCGAGAAAAAGCCCTCGACCAGCAAGAAGGCGGTGGAAAAATTGCTCCCGGCCTTTGAACAGGAAAATGGTTTTGCTCCCGGCACGCTTTCGATCACCGGCAAAACGGCGAAAGACGAAGATGGCACGAAACTCTATGAACTGAAATCCGCCAGCGGCGACTCGATTTGGGTGAAGGTCGAGGATGGGAAGCTGGTGAAAGTGGAAAAGGCGAGTTAAAGTGGGGAAATGTGAAAGAGTGAATTAGACCGGAGAAAACCGGGAAGGGTGAAAAGATGGCTGACGCTGTCTTTTCACTCTTTTGCTTTATTTGGACTGGGCGGCGCACATTTCGGCGCATCGCTCTCCGTCGATGGCAGCCGACACGATTCCGCCGGCATATCCGGCACCTTCGCCGCAAGGGTAGAGGCCACGGAGCCGCACGTGTTGCAAGGTTGCCGGATTGCGCAAGATGCGGACGGGCGACGATGTGCGTGTCTCTACGGCTATGAGCACAGCATCATTGGTGAGAAAACCGTGACTCATGGCACCGAATTTTTTGAATCCTCCTGTAATCTTTGCGTGATCTGTGGCGGTAACCAGAAGTGCAACGGACTCGAAATCAATCCCGGGGCATAACTGCTCCGTGGCAAATCGTAACTCAGTCGGCCGTTGACGAAATCGGCCATGCGTTGTGCCGGGGCTGTCTGTTGCATGTTGCCCTGTTGCCAACAGGTTTGTTCGATTTCTTCCTGGAAGTGCATCATTCTCAGAACGGCATTTCCGGGAACATCTTCGGGCCGCAATTCGACCACCATCCCTGCATTGCTCCACTGCGTTCCGCGGTTGCTCGGACTCATCCCGTTGACAACGAGCTGCCGCGGACCTGTCGCCGCAGGAATCACAAAGCCGCCGGGACACATGCAGAATGAATAGACGCCGCGGCCGTCTATCTGCGTCACAAAACTGTATTCGGCTGCGGGCAGATAGCGTCCGCGGCCTTTCGGGTTGTGGTATTGTATTTGGTCGATCAGTGCCGATGGATGTTCCAAGCGCACGCCTATGGCCAATCCTTTGGCTTCGAGTTCGACTCCCGCATCGTCGAGATAACGATAGATGTCGCGAGCGCTGTGGCCGGTGGCCAAGATAACAGGTCCTCGGAACGTGCGTTCGGCTCCTGTGACCAAATCGACAGCTTCAACGCCGACAACATTCGCATCGTCTTCTATCATCAATGCCGTCACTTTGGTTTGGAAATGCACTTCGCCGCCACTGCGCAAAATCGTGTTGCGGATGTTCTCAATGACTTTCGGTAATTTGTCTGTCCCGATATGGGGATGTGCATCGGATAAAATGGAGGTTGATGCCCCGTGTTGGCAAAACACATGGAGAATCTTTTCGATATTTCCGCGCTTCTTACTGCGGGTGTAAAGTTTGCCATCCGAGTAAGCGCCTGCTCCCCCTCCCCGAAACAATAATTGCTGTCGGCATCCACGTTTTGTGTCTTGGTGATGGCCGACAAGTCTTTTTTGCGGTCGTGCACATTTTTCCCTCGCTCTAAGACAATAGGTTTCAGTCCTAACTCGATCAGTCTAAGGGCGGCAAACAGACCGCCAGGGCCTGCCCCGACAACGATCACGCGGGGACGTGAAGAAATGTCTCCGTATTCTATATGCTTAAATTCGTCGTCCTGCGGAAACTCATTGATATAGATTCTCACTTTCAAATTGACAAAGATCATGCGCTGTCGGGCATCAATGCTTCGTTTCAACACGCGCACATGCTTGATGGTTCGGGCATCCAACCCTTTGTCTTGGGCAATAAATTCTATGATTGACGACTCAGAGACTGCTTGCTGTGGCAATACCCTTAACTGAAATTCCTGTATCATTGCGCTGCTTTTATGAGGTGGCATAAGCACCCGCTTGTCAGTATTTTGGCACAAAATTACGCATTTAGCAGTTAAAAAGATTGGATAAAGATATATTTCTTCGTACTTTTGCGACGTGTCACCAAACATTCATAAACATTTAAACTGAATGAAAGTTTTGAAATTTGGCGGAACCTCTGTCGGTTCCGTGGAGAGTGTTTTAACTTTAAAACAGATCGTTGAGCATGAAGCTCAGAAACAACCAGTCGTCATTGTGGTCAGCGCTTTGGGCGGAATTACAGACAAATTGTTGGCTACTGCCCAACTGGCCAAACATGGGAACGAGCATTGGAAAAACGACTTTGATGCCATCGCAGACAGACATCACCGGATGATCAACACAATCATCACAGACGATCAAGCCCGAGAAGAGTTGTCGCAAACTGTGGACGCCTTGCTGGAACAGTTGCGCAGCATTTATTTCGGCGTGTTTCTCATCCACGATTTGAGCGAGAAGACACAGAATGCCATCGTCAGTTATGGCGAGAGATTAAGTTCCCAAATCGTCGCAACACTCATAACAGGCGCTCAATGGTTTGACGCCTGCCAATTTATCAAGACCGAAAGAGAAAACGAGAAACACAAATTAGACACCGAACTAACCAACAACTTGGTGCGCAAGACATTTGTCGACCTCCCCCGCATTTCATTGGTTCCGGGATTCATCAGTCGCGACAAAAACACCGATGAGATCACGAATCTCGGGCGCGGCGGTAGCGATTACACTGCCGCCATTATCGCAGCCGCCCTCGATGCAGAGGTTTTAGAGATTTGGACGGATGTCGACGGTTTTATGACGGCTGATCCACGCGTCATCAAAACGGCTTACACGATCAACGAACTCAGCTATATCGAGGCGATGGAACTTTGCAATTTCGGAGCCAAAGTGATCTATCCGCCGACGATTTATCCGTTTGTGTGAAGAATATTCCGATCAAAGTCAAAAACACTTTCAATCCCGAGAACAAAGGGACTGTCATCAAGAGTAAGATTGACGATGACCGGAAGCCCATCAAAGGCATATCCAGTATCAGCGGAACAACATTGATCACGGTTACAGGTCTGTCAATGGTGGGCGTCAGAGGAGTCAATCGCCGCATCTTTACGACACTGGCCGACAATGGGATCTCTGCTTTTATGGTGGCCCAGACATCGTCGGAAAACTCCACATCCATCGGTATTCGAGATGAAGATGCAGCAAAAGCTGTCCGCGTTTTAAATGCTGAATATGCGCGAGAGATCGAAACCGGCGCGATGTTTCCGATGCATGCAGAGGGCGGATTGGCCACCATCGCCATCGTTGGAGAGAATATGAAGCACACGCCGGGCATCGCCGGCAAACTCTTCGGGACGTTGGGGCGCAGCGGAATCAGTGTTATCGCCTGTGCACAAGGTGCTTCGGAGACCAATATCTCATTTGTCATCGACGGCCAATATCTGCGAAAAGCGCTCAACGTCATACACGATTCGTTTTTCCTTTCCGAATACAAGGTGCTGAATCTGTTCGTTTGCGGTGTCGGAACCGTAGGCGGCAAACTTATCGAACAAATCAAATCACAATACGAGGAACTGAAAGAGCACTCGCGGTTGAAATTGAATGTGGTGGGAATAGCCAGTTCCAAGAATGCCATTTACAACCGCGACGGCATCGATTTGGCGCATTACAAAGACCAACTCAAATTATCCGAGAACAGCACGCCCGATCAATTGCGCGAGCATATCATCGGAATGAACATCTTCAACAGCGTTTTCGTGGATTGCACAGCCAGCAAAGAGATTGCCGCACTCTATCAATCGCTTCTCGAACACAATGTCAGTGTCATTGCAGCTAATAAGATAGCAGCTTCATCTGATTATCAAGATTATCTCAAACTGAAGCAAACCGCATTGTCAAGGGGCGTAAAATTCCGTTTTGAAACGAATGTCGGAGCTGGTCTTCCGATCATCGGCACCATCAACGATCTGAGAAATTCGGGCGACAGAATATTGAAGATCGAAGCCGTTTTGAGCGGGACGCTAAACTATATCTTCAATAGTCTGTCGGCAGAACTGCCTTTTTCTGAAGTTGTCAAACGCGCAAAGGAAGAAGGATTCAGCGAACCTGATCCGCGTATCGATCTCAGCGGTATCGACGTCATCCGCAAATTGGTGATCCTGACGCGTGAAGCGGGCTATCCCATCGAGCAAAGTGATGTGGAGAAACACCTCTTCCTGCCCGATGATTACTTCAAAGGCACGCTTGAAATGTTCTGGAAACGGCTGCCCGAACTGAATCAATCGTTTGAAGAAAAACGAAAAAGACTCGAACAAGCTGGCAAGCATTGGCGTTTCGTTGCAACGATGGATCACGGTCAAACGAGCGTCTCCTTACAGGAAGTGGACCAGAATCATCCTTTCTATAACCTGGAAGGATCCAACAACATCGTGCTGCTGACAACCGAAAGATACAAGGAATATCCGATGCAAATCCAAGGATACGGAGCCGGAGCGAGTGTAACGGCTGCCGGAGTATTTGCCAATATCATGTCGATTGCTAATATCTAATCGGGTGTGAAACGAAGACTCGTTTCACACCTCCATCTTTCCATAATTTCAATTACATGTATTTCGCACGCTGATTAACGGTTTATGGCACGCCAACTAACCGTTAATCGTCGCGCAACAAGTACTATCGTGTTTGTCAACAAGTACTATCGTGTTGAGTGAAAAGTACTATCGTGTTGGACAACAAGTACTATCGTGTTAAGCAACAAGTACTATCGTGTTGAGCGAATCCAATTTTACACGGGAGTAAATTCAATTTTACACGGGAGTAAATTTAGATTTACACCCGTGTAACTAACTTAAAACATTTTGATAGCCATTGCAAGGCCTATCCTCAAAGAGATTGATGTCTTGGTCTGCAATGCCTTTGAATGCACGACCGATTATTATACCAACGAAACCGAGACGACGTTATTGAAATCATTCTTAGGCTTTCCCGGCGACACAAAAGGCTATTGATGGGATGAGACAAAGTTTATAATTCATAAACCATCATTGGTTTGTTATCCCACTACAACTGTTGTCCAGCCGTGCCGGTCTTCCTCAATACCATATTGAATGGCACGGAGATGGTTATAAAGTTTGGTGGAGATGGGGCCTGGCTTGCCGTCTTTACTAAACGTGTAACGCACTCCTGTGTCGAGATCATCGATGTAAGAAATAGGCGAAATAACGGCAGCCGTTCCGCAGGCACCAGCTTCTTCAAAGCTACTCAACTCTTCTTCGGGAACGGGTCTACACTCAACTTTCATCCCGATGTCTGTCGCTATCTGCATCAAACTCTTATTGGTGATGCTCGGAAGAATGCTTGTCGATCTCGGCGTGATATAAGTATTGTTCTTGATACCAAAGAAATTGCTGCGCCACATTCGTCTATATACTTCTTTTCTTTAGCATCCAGGTAGAATTCGCTGACATATCCCTTCTCGTGTGCAATGGAATTGGCCCGCAAACTGGCTGCATAGTTTCCGCCAACTTTATACATTCCCGTGCCGAGCGGTGCCGAACGGTCATAGTCGCGAATGATAACGTAAGGATTGGCAGCGAATCCTCCCTTAAAGTATGGCCCCACAGGAGTAACGAAAACGAGGAAAATGAACTCCTCGGAAGGCCTTACGCCCACATGTGCAGAGGTGCCGATGAGCAACGGACGGATGTAAAGCGTGGCGCCACTCTCGTAGGTCGGCACATAGTCTTGATTCAAACGGACCGCCTTTGTCACCATTTCCTCAAACAGTTTGGTCGGCACTTCGGGCATCATGATGCCCCGACTGGTGGCCTGTAAACGTGTTGCGTTTTCGTTCATGCGGAATAGTCGGATCTTGCCATCAGGACAACGATAGGCTTTCAATCCTTCAAAGGCTTCCTGTCCGTAATGTAAACAGATGGCAGCCATATGCAGTTTGAGGTATTCGTCGGAACAAACCTCAGGCTCACCCCATCTTCCGTTACGATAGTAACAGCGTATGTTGTAATCTGTCGGCAAGTAACCGAAAGACAGATTAGCCCAGTCTAAATCCTTCATTTTTATCTTTTGATTTTAAATATCTAATTGTATAATCTTCTGCAAAAGTACGAAAAAAAAGTGTGATTAAGTATGAGACGCCCGCTAAAAAAGTGTACGGGCACAGTCTTTGATTGATTTTCGGATCGAGAGAGACCATTGCTCTGCAAGGGATTCGTATTTGTTTGAAAACCAATAGTATATCACTAGTTTTGCAACTAATGGTTAGTTGCACTGCGTTTAACGGTTAGTTCAACCGTAATTAACTGTTAGTGGCGACGCGATAAGATGCTTTTTGTTTTGGATTTTATCATCATTCGATGGACGGCTTATTTGTAGCGGGCGTTTGGCAAATGATGACCAGATAGGGAATAAACAAAAAGACCGACGAACTAAGTCCGTCGGTCAATCTCTCATTTTTCAGTTCGAGCTGATTACATAGCAGCAGCAGAGTCAGCAGCAGCTGAATCAACAGCCATAGAATCACTTGCCATTGAATCAACAGCAACAGTGTCAGAGTCTGCGTTTGCAGCAGGAGCTGCTGTTTTGTTACCACAAGATGCGAAAGAGATCGCTGCAATTGCTACGAACGTTAAAACTAATTTCTTCATTTCTTCTTTGCTTTTTTAATCTGTAAAACAATCATTTGTTTATTAAAACGATGCAAAGGTAAGTATTTTTTTGATACGAAACTCATTTTTATCTCACTTTTTTTGCTTCACGTTGTAACATTTCTCTAAGTGCTTGATATATAGAACGATATGGTCATTAAATAATTGTTAAAGTTTTGATAGGCATAATTTTCGAGTCTGTTCGCCGTTATCTTTCAAACAATTATCGTACCTTTGCAGGAGGAATTTCGGTTGGCAACAAAGCGACTTGATTCATTTGCGAGTTGGAAATTTAGCAAATCGATGCAGGAATATCCCTGGTTGCTCGTCTACTTGTTCATTTGTCAACTCTATATATAATAAGGTGTAAAGGATGATTGATACTTCTGCTTTTCAGAACAAGACAGCAGCATATTTCACATTAGGATGTAAACTCAATTTCTCAGAGACTTCAACGTTCGGGCAGATGCTCCAAAATATGGGTGTGCGAACTGCTCGTAAGGGTGAGCATGCCGAT
>NZ_BAIX01000066.1 GCF_000613405.1 Hoylesella enoeca JCM 12259
GAGTGTCAGGCACAAATAATCCGCGGTTTTTGCTTCCCGGAGTGTCAGGCAACAAAAAATCCGCGGTTTTTGCCTCCCAGAGTGTCAGGCAACGAAAAATCCGCGGTTTTTTGCTTCCCGGAGTGTCAGGCAACGAAAAATCCGCAGTTTCTTACCCGAATATGAAATTGATGACAAACAATACGGAGAGGACGAGAAGGGTGGGATTGAGCTGCTTGAATTGGAGGGTACAGAGCTTGACAATGACATAACTGAGAATACCGAGACAGATACCGTCGGCAATGCTGTAACATAGTACCATCGTAATCATTGTGATGAAAGCAGGGAATGCTTCGCTCACATCGCTGAGATCAATCTTCTTGACCGAGTCGATCATCAACACACCTACTAATACCAAAGCACCACTGGTGGCAGCACTGGGGATGAGCAGGAAGATAGGAGAGAGGAATAAAGCGATGATGAAAAGTAGTCCGACGAAAAATGAAGTCACACCCGACCGACCGCCTTCTGCTATTCCTGATGCACTTTCTACGTAGGTCGTAATGGTCGACGAACCGAGCATTGCACCGCAGGTCGTACCGATGGCATCGCTCATCATCGCTTCTTTCACGTGTGGTATGCTACCGTCAGCCCGCACAATACCAGTTTTATAAGCGAGACCTACGATGGTTCCGATCGTATCAAACACGTTAACGATGAGCAGACTGAATATTACGAGTAACGTCTGCAAGGTGAAAAAGTCTTTGAAATCGAACATACAGAAAATGGGTGACAAGCTTTGCGGAGCTGAAATGGGTATCCATCCATTGGGGATTTGCGTCACTCCGAGCGGAATTCCGACCAAAGTAGCCACGATAATGCCGTAAAACAATGAGCCTTTGACATTTTTGGCCATTAAAATTCCACTCATCAGAATGGCCACAATACCGAGAATGCAGGTGGGAGTAAATTTACCTAATCCTACGAATGTGGCTTCTTTGGCTACGATAATATCAGCATTTTTCAGTCCGATAAAGGCGATGAACATACCGATTCCAGCTGAAATAGAAAACCGCATATTCTTAGGAATACTCTCCAAAATGAGTTCACGGATATTGAAAAAGGTGATCAGAATGAAGATTACACCCTCGGCCAGCATGATGGCCAATGCTTGTTGCCACGTGTAACCCATCGCTAAACAGAGTGTGTAGGCAAAAAACGCATTAAGCCCCATACTCGGCGCTTGTGCAAATGGTAGTTTGGCCATAAACGCCAACAATAGAGTGGCGATGGCAGAGGCTAATGCCGTAGCTGTGAATAGTGCCCCTTTATCCATTCCGGTACTTGATAAAATGGTAGGATTGACAGCTAAAATGTAGCTCATTGTGAGAAAAGTGGTGGCGCCCGCAATGAGTTCGGTACGCAGTTTCATTGACTTGGCATCAAAGCCGAGCGCTTTTTCTAAAAGATTTTTCATTATTTTTCTGTATTAAAATGGTCGAGCCAATGATCGATCAGCTTACGGGCGATGCTCAATTTCTCGGGTATCTGCGGCAAACTGTCTTTATGATACCATCCTCCTGCGGCCAATTCGGATTGTTGCAAATGAATGGTTCCGCTGTCGTATTCGGCAAAGAATCCAACCATTAGCCACTGGGATAGGGCCAGGGTTGGCTTCCGAAATAGCGAAGATGCTTGATTGCGAGACCGATTTCTTCTTTTACTTCTCGTCTTACGGCTTCTTCTAAGGTCTCGCCGGTTTCTACAAAGCCTGCAACAAGACCGTAGAATGTGCCTCGGAAATTGCGGGCATGCACGAGTAAAATTTCATCGCCGCGACTGATCAGCACAATAACGGCCGTCGATAATTGTGGCCAAACTTCTTTACCGCATACAGTACAACGTTTGGAAATATCGGTATGGAGTTTCATCGGACCGCCACATACACCGCAAAAGCGTGTATTCTGATCCCAATAAAGAATTTCTTGGCACTTTCCGGCTTTATTGTATAGATTGATGTTGAGTTTGTAATAAGATGCGCGAAGCCCGCACATCTCATATCGCGGATCGTCAATGACGGGTATGTCGAGGCTTACGGCTCGTACTTCCGATCCGTCTTCAAACGGTGTGATAGTGTGAACAGTTGCCGAAGATTTTACAAAGGCGGGAGCGTTTTCGCTGAAAGGAATCGTGTAAGTGCCGTCGGACAACTTCTCTAAAACAATATCCGACTGGCAGAAAACAAACCAATATCGTTTCATTTATTTACTGTCTTTCGAGTCGATAGGCGTTCCGAAAATTAAGTTTTTATCTCGTTCGATAGCTGGTTTTGCCCAATCGTCGGGTACAAAACGCCAGTTCCGTGTGCTTTCGGATCCATTACGCCGACTTTCTCAATCTCTTTCATCAGATAATAACGCAGATCTCGCTCGCTCTCAAAGATGATACGGCGCTTCAATTCGTCGTGCGGAATACCGGCTCCTTTGGTCAACAGCTCGCCGCCTCCATTGCCTCGATAGCTATTCATGGCCACTTTATACCAGCGATTTTCATCGAATGGCTGTCCGTTGCTCATCCGCAGAATGCGCACTTTATGGCCATTGGGCTTGGTCACATCCACTTCATAGTCGATGCCGGCAGCACTGTCGAAGTTGAAAGCAAGGTTTTTGAATCCGAATCTTTGTTGATCTTCTTTAGCATGATCATTCATCAGCATGATGTGATCGTCAGGACTTGTCATCGTATTACACCAAAGATCGTAGCTCATCTCTAAGTGTTTGCGAATCTCTTTACCTGTCATCCGAAGCACATAGATTTGATTTTCGTATTTGTAGAGATTGAACATATCGCTCACGTGTACATCGCCTGCCTGGATACGCGTATCGAACGATAAGGGTGCATTGAATGAAATATCGGCTCCGGTGATCCTTAATTGCAAGTCGTGAATAAAATCTGTGAACGGAGCACTGCCAAAATAGCAGTCGCGTGTGTATATCGAGCGTTTGAAATGACCGATTTTGCGATTCACAAAGGCATTTACACTGTCAATCTCAGGCTTGAAATGGGCCATATAGTCAGCATCTATGGCTTGCTTGCTGATGTCGACAAGGTCGCCCGTTACATCTTTCCTGACCACTTTCTTGCCGTCTTTCGTGATCGTGATCATCGCATCGCTTACGAGATAAGCATTGCAGGAAGGGTCTAAACACAGCACTTTCTTCCCCCGTATATTCTTTATTACGTCACGATGCCGTGTGTGATCGTGTCCGTAAAGAATCAAGTCGAAGCCTGGTACCTGCTTAGCTACTTCAAGCGAAGCATCTTCGGCATAATTGGCTGTTTTGATTCCGCCGTCTTTTCCTGAGTGAAACAAACCGATGATGACGTCGGGATGCTCGTTTTTCTGCAAATAATCAACCCAATATCGGGCTGTTTTCACCATCTCATCAAATCTTAATCCGCTCCACAAACTCTCATTGAGCCAATTGGGAATAGCCGGAGTGAGCATCCCGATAACAGCTACTTTCACGCCGTCTCGATCGAGAATCGTGTAAGGATGCACATACGGTCGTCCCGTCTTCGTGTCGATAATATTGGCGCCGAGCATCGGACATTTCACCTCGCGTATCCATTTGTCATACACCTGATGCCCCGTCTCAACATCATGATTGCCCATTGTCTCGGCATCGTAGCGCATATAGTTGATCACCGAAGCCGCCACATTAGGCATTTCAGGCTTAACGAAATTACAATAATAGCACGTGGGTTGGCCTTGCAAGATATCGCCGTTGTCTAAAAGAATCAGATTGCGACCATAACTCTTGCGCAATGAGTTTACATAAGTGCTGACCCGAGCCAGCGAACCACCGCGTTCTTTGCGGCCGATAAAGTCGTAGGGAAAGAAACTTCCGTGCACATCGCTGGTCTGAATCACGCGGAGTCGCACCGTTTTAATCTTTGCCATTGTCGTAGATGAAGGTAATAAACCGAGCGTCAAGATCGACGCCAAGATCAGATTTCTCATACTTCTCATGCTTATTTGCGTGCAAAGATACAAAAAATGGTGTGGCTTAACATCAAGACGGCATAGTTTTTGCCAAACAGAAGATATAAATATAAGGAGACAAAATAATGGCATTTATAGACTATTACAAGATTCTGGGTGTAGCGCGCGACATTCCTCAAAAGGATGTTCGTAAGGCTTACCTCAAACGGGCGAAGTTATTTCATCCCGATTTACATCCCGATGACCCGAAAGCAAAAGCCAAATTCCAAGCCCTGACCGAAGCTTTCGATGTGATCAACGACCCTGAGAAGCGCCGGAAATACGATCAGTATGGCGAGCAATGGCGCAATGCTGAGGCCTACGAACGAGCCGGCGGCGGAACCGGTGGCACTTATCATTGGAGCGGTGGTGGTGGCGAAAGCCCCTTCGAAGGCTTTGATTTCAGCGGATTCAGTAGTGGCGGTGGTGGCTTCTCCGATTTCTTCCGCGACCTGTTTGGTGCGTCCGGGCGGGGCGGAACATCTCAGAGGAGTAGCCGAATGCGTTCGGGCGAGATGAATGCAACAGTCAACATCGATCTTTACACGGCTCTGTTGGGTGGCGCAGTGGTAATCCAACTCAGCAACGGGACGAAGATCAAACTCAAAGTAAAGGAGAATACACAAAATGGAGCAAAGGTTCGCGTGCGCGGCAAAGGTTATGATCGCGGCGACGGAACTTTCGGCGATCTTATCATCACATATCATGTGCAGCTCCCCACGTCGCTCAACGAGCGTCAAAAAACACTTCTGCGTGAAATGAGAGAAAGTTAACCGCCCTTACTCCTCCCGCATCTGCAATTACCAAAAAAAGATGGAAGAGCCACGTATGTGCCCTTTCAAGGCCTCTGCAAAACCTGCACCCTCTCAATTTTCGCCCATATACTCTTAGAAGAATGAATATTTTTGACCAAAAGATGCCGCTGGAGGTTATTTTTGAGTAGATAATAATCTTTTATCGGTGTATTTTCATATTATCTGATAGAATTTGACACAATAATCCCAGGTGCTCGGTATAAGTTGTAGGCAATGGATTCCATAATATGCTGCGCATGTGTTTTTGAAAGTCCGACGTATCTTGCTATTCTGGCACCAAACCATCTATGCATAGAACCAAAGGTACGTTCTACTTTGTAGCGTATCTTACTTATCGCAACGTTGATACGCTGCTGCCTTTCAGTGATTTCATGTCCTCTTGTTCCCTTATGCATGATACGACTTTTAAGTTTCATACGTTTGAGGGTTTCTTTGTTCTCCATCGAGTTATATCCTTTATCGGCATAGACAAGTGCTTTCCGTGGCAATTCAGCTTTCGTTAGGGGTGTTTCTATTTGTGAAAAGAATGTCTGCTTGACCTTTCTTTGCCCAAGGAATATGTCAGCAAAACTGGGAGAGGATAACTTCTGTTTCATACGATAAAGGTACAAAGAAAATTGAGATAGGCAAATTTCTTAATGGGTGATAGCAAGAGTTGACCTCCGTGTTGGAAGCGGACGTTCTTAGTGGAACTTATTATAGGGTTTGTTGTTACCATTTTATCTTAAAATATTTGTAAATTAGAAATTTATTATATACATTTGTGCTTTGGTGCTGGTTTTGTTCGTCACCTGATATTGTAATAAACCATTTAATAAGTTTCCAGATATATGAATTATAGCCTTCCATTCTTTCGTTTATCCGCAGTTCTTACATTTGTTTTTAATGCATTCATAATGAAAGCAGAAGCCCCTGATACGGTATTGCTTCCCCATGTTATTCAATATTGCATTTCTCATGAAGACCTTATAAACAACCGTTGGTCTGAGCTTCAGGTGGACGAACCTGCCTTTGTAAAAGATGCGAATGGTGAAAAAAAGGCGACCACAGAGCTATATTTTTTATTACAAAAGAAGTCTGTAAGAAAGGAAATTGGGAAAAAGGCGCTTGCTGTTAAATGCGATAGTACGTTTATGCTTAATTTACGGTCTCTTCGTATTGGTTTGGTAGGAGCTATGGGGCGCGATTTTGCACGGGCATATCCTTTAAAAGACGGGCGATACGTCATAACTTACTATGACGTGTCAAAAATGGGAGGGGCTTCCAGCATGGGTGTTATGGGAGGACTCATCGGGGCGACAATGATGTTGGCGGCTACTGAGAACATTCGCAGTAATTACGTTTGTTATCTTTTCACACCGGGGGTAAACAAAGTCGTGAGGATAAAGAATGATGTGTTGAAAGAGCTTCTTGTGGGGCATGATGATTTATTTGATGAATACAGTAAAATCGACAGATATGAACGCAACTTTGAGGGCATAATCTTGCCATTACTAAAACGAGCTAATCTTTTTCGGTAAAATCCCAAACAGATACGCCAGTTCGGGATAAGTATTGGCTTAGAATAGTTCCAATTGCCTACTCTTTTCAATACTCACTGGCAATGCCTCGGGCTTATCTATTATATATCGCTTTCGCAGCATCAGCTTGTCCCACAAGGGCATCAGCTTGTTCTTCATTTTAGCCTTTAGGCCATGAACGAGTTGGATACCTTGACAGAATAGACTTTCGAAGAGTTCTTGCTTAATATATCCTCTGTCAGCAAGGACCTTTCCATAGAGCACCTTTGTAAATACATTCCACACCCTGCTATCCCTGTCATCCACGTTGGCCCCCGTAAGACAGAATGAGGTCTCTGCAAAACCCACCACCCTCTCAATTTTCACCCATATACTCTTAGAAGAATGAATATTTTTGACTGAAAGATGCCGTTGGAGGTTATTTTTGAGTAGATAACAATCTTTTATCGGTGTATTTTCCCCTTATCTGATAGAATTTGACACAATAATCCCAGGCGTTCGGTATAAGTTGTAGGCAATGGATTCCATAATATGCTGCGCATGTGTTTTTGAAAGTCCAACGTATCTTGCTATTCCTGCACCAAACCATCTATGCATAGAACCAAAGGTGCGTTCTACTTTGTAGCGTGTCTTACTTATCGCAACGTTGATGCGCTGCTGCCTTTCAGTAATTTCATGTCCTCTTGTTCCTTTATGCATGATACGACTTTTAAGTTTCATACGTTTGAGGGTTTCTTTGTTCTCCATCGAGTCATATCCTTTATCGGCATAAACAAGTGCTTTCCGTGGCAATTTAGCTTTCTTCAGGGGTGTTTCTAAGTGTTTCATATCACTTTCATTGGCAGCTGTCGTTTCCTCGGCAAGCACCATTCCGTTTTCATCCGTTACCGTGTGACGCTTGCAACGCCATTGCATTTAACTTTCCTTTCGGTTTGGCGTTTGCTCATGTTGAGCATTTAACTTTCCTTTTGGTTTGACATTTGCAACACCGGAGCATTTAACTTTCCTTTTGGTTTGACGTTTGCAACGCCGGTGCAAGCCTCCCGCCAGTTGTCGTGGCGTCCGACTAAGCGAAAAAAGTATCTACGTTAGGCTTGACAACTTCTTTAAGCATGGCTTTCTCAAAAGCCTCTATGTTCTCACTCTCTTTTCTATCCTCAACGACCTCATAGCTCTTATGTCCACGGGGACGACGGGGAGTATTCGTAATGCTGGCATCAACAATGGCACCACGCTTTACAATGATTCCTTTAGCTTCCAATTGCCGATTAAACTCCGCAAGAAGTGTATCATACAAATCCGCTTCAACAAGAATGTTGCGAAAACGGCACACAGTAGTACTGTCAGGAACGATATTTTCCATGCCAAGACCTGCAAAACGGCTAAAAGACAGACGGTCGTTAACCTGCTCTTCAACTTCTCCGTCACTCAGACCATACCAGGTGCGGAGTAATTCAATCCTGAATAAAACAAGGCTGTCATAGCTGGGCCGGCCAGTAGACTTATAGCCTTTCGTATAAGCCACTTCTATTATAGCACGAATAGGTGCCCAATCAATGACTGTGTTTATTTGTGAAAAGAATGTCTGCTTGACCTTTCTTTGATCAAGGAACAGGTCAGCAAAACTGGGAGAGGATAACTTCTGTTTCATACCATAAAGGTACAAAAAATATTTAAGAAAGACAAATTATAGGAGGAGTTTTGCAGAGGTCTCATTCCATCTTTTCACCTTTTCACCAGCTTTGCAGGCCGAGTGAGAATTTCGAGCTCAATGTTTCATTGATTTGCTTAATAGGTTTCATGTTACTTGTTATTTTATGGTGAAAATGAATAGTTTGTGCTCGTCGGAGATTCTTTTTCGTCCATGCAGCTGGTGCGTGGCCCCGTCGGA
>NZ_BAIX01000065.1 GCF_000613405.1 Hoylesella enoeca JCM 12259
TCCAAGGATAACTTCCCGCCATGCTCACCTCACTGTAAGAATAACCCCAATAGCCTTCTCCCCAATAACTGGTGTGATCGCTGATGCCTGCATGCGAGATGGCAGCAGCGAAAATGTCGGTTTTGGTTTGCAGATATTGCGTCATGAATCCACCGTAAGAAGCGCCGATACAACCGATCTTTTTGCCATTGACATAAGGATGTTCGGCCACAAATCGCTTGGTTCCCTCGATGATGTCATCGGCCACGCCGTCGCCCGCCGTATTGACATGACGCGACGAAAACTCCTGGCCGAAACCCACGGCACCGCTCGGTTGCAAGACATAAACGACATAACCGAGTGCTGCATAGGCATGATGCGGATAACGAGTCTCGAAATTTCGGCTTGTGGGGGAGCATCCGCCATAATAGTTGACGATGAGCGGATACTTCTTGTTCGGATCCAAATGGGGAGGCAGATAATATCGACCGCAGATCGTGTCGCCGCGACTGTTCACGAAGTTCCAAGCTTTACACGTCCCGATCTCCACTCCTTTGAGAATTGATTGATTCATATCCTCGACGAGCGTAACCTGCCGACGGGTTGTATTGACCGTGTAAACGCGGTCGGCATTGGATGCTCCCTCGCCATTGAACACCAACAGTGGCGCACCATCGGCCATCGACAGATGAGTGACAAGGTCTTCGGGCTGAACGATTTGATCGATTCGGCCGGTCTTGGCATCGGCTTGGAAGAGATGGATAAAGTCGCGATCGTCGGCCGTGAAATAGATCTTGCCGTCGGCTTTACTCCATAGTGCTTGATTAACCGACGGCTTAAAGAATTTTGTGAGCGGCTTCACTTGTCGGTCGGCGATGGTCAACACATAGAGCTGACGATCATACGCGTTGGGTATGCGACCCTCGGGAACGTTTTTGCCGATGCCACCAAGACATTCGGGGGAACCTATCACGAGAATTTGCCGACCGTCGGGCGAAAATTTGGCATCGCTTATGAAGCCGTCGTCTTTGATCAACGTGTCGGCCCGCATGGTGTTCAGATCGAGTCGATAAAGTGTTCGCAAACTTGTGGGACGCTGCATGTAACGTTCCCGCGAAGTCATAAACAGAATGTAACGGCCATCATGCGAGATATCTAGAAGCCCCACATTGTGATATCCGAAAGTGAGTGGCTGAATCAATCCGGTGCGTAAATCAAACCGCTCTAAACTGGTGCGGTCGCGCCATCCGGGCTGACGATCTTCGGGAGAAAGGATTTGATAGACTTCCTTATCTTCCTTCGGGCCCTCGTTATATTTCTGAATCACGACATAATCGGCCGTCGGCGACATCGTAAAATTACCCTCTGGCAATTTCTCGGCGATCACTCGCTCACGCCCCCCTGGCACATCTACGACAACAAGCAGGCGTCCGCCGTTGCCCTGACGCGTGTAATAATAAGCGTCGGTCTTCGGCATCCAATAAACATAGTCATAGGTATCGGCGATCGTCCTACCCGTCTTCACCTCAGAAATACGTGTCTTCCACTGCGCTTTTCCGCCTGCCAGCGTTGTGCAATAAAGTGTTTTCAGATACCGACCGCTATACGAGAGAGCTACGCCGCGCACGTATTTGCCGTCTGATACGCAGTCGAGCGAAAACATGCGTTGCGCATCGTTGACGGTTATCGCTGCCGACTGATCCGATGATACGGTCACATCGAGAGAATCGCGTTGGCCTTTCTGCACCAGATACTTGATCACAATGTTGTGTGTACGAGGCAACAGCGTGAGTGTATTCCCTGCCGATTTCGCCCCGTCCACGTATAGTTCATAATGTTTCAATTTGCCGACCTGATCGTAGCCTTGGCATACCCCGTGTTGCTCAGTGTGAAACCCAAAAGATTCAGATTATACCTCTGGTTTCCTCCGGGCACGATCGCACCGCTGAATGGTGTTCCCGACGCCGCCAAATCAAGATTCACAGGCGTATCTAAGAGCGATTCGACCGAAAACTTCTTATCCGACAGATTGACACTGTCCACCATCAATGGCTGTTGCAAAGCAAACGGACCAGCATATCTGAATGTCTTCACATGGATATCTGCGGCAAAAGAGAAATTCGCAGTCCATAAAGCTGCGAATAAAATCAGAATATTCTTCTTCATATCGATCATTATTTATCGTCGCAGAACAAGGGATCTTCGGGTATCACCATCACTGGCTTCTGCGCATATTGCTTCAATTGTTCGGGAGAAGCATACTGCTTGTCGACCACCAAACGGAACATGTATTCGTTAAACCAGCGATCTGTCATGATCAGATAACCGTTCTGGGCATCGCCGGTGCCCCAACTGTTCTCCACTTTCCACCGCAGCGGCTTGCCGGCAGCATCTAAGTCGACGGCCGTGAGCGTCATGGCGTGCGTCGAACCGCTATCGAATGTGGCGATGCGCTGTGCCTTGTTCATGCCGAAAGTGATGCCAAAGAGCGGGCCATATTGATAGTTATCGATGTCGGCAAAACCGCGCTTGCGGTCCAACTGCTTCCCCACATCATACGAGCTATACATCTTCCGCCCATCCTTGATGCTGGCGATGGCCAGGTTGGCAATATCTGTCATCGGCAGATTGAGATATTTCCAGTTGTGCCCGTCATAAGTGTGGCGATCCCACTCCACTTCATACGTCTTGTAATAAGGCCGACGCGGATCGTTCATCACCATGATGAAGGTGCCGTTGAGCGGTCCGCCCACCGTTTCGCGATAAAAATCGAGTGGCGTGTAAGTCTTCATCGGCGACACGGCGCGTCCTCGTTTGTCTTTAAAAGCATATTGAAACGACTTGACCGGCTCGCCCAAGGTCAGCGTCAAGATATGATAGATCGTGCCGAGCATCTCTGTCTTGCGGGCCTTGATCGCAGCCGCAGGCTTCCCGCTGCCGACCATTCCGCGCAGTTCAAGACCAAATTCGCGCAACTTAGACGACAAAATCTTCCCCATCCTACTCGTATTCTCGGCCGAATAAGTCTCCGGCATCACGCTCTTGGGCACCAAACCATATTTCTCGGCCAAATCAGCCACGCCGCAAAACGTGCCACCATCGTTGATCGGATGCTTGAAGAAGAATTGCACCCGTGTGTCATCCATCGGCTTCTTGGCACAGTCGATCACGCCCTGCAACATCAGATTAGCCTTCTCCAACTGGTCATAAAAGAAGAGGTAATCATGCGAAAACTCTACAGCCAACGTGTCGGCATGCGCCTTGGCAAAGTTAGCCCGCAGCACATTCAGCCCCGAAAACATCCAGCAACGCCCGCTGCTGCGCTGATTCATAATGCTCTGCTTAGGCGTCTCGTCGCTGAAATAAGTGTCGACCGGCCCCAGGGCGGCAAAGTTCCGGGCCAAATCATCAATCGAGTTAGACGCAATCGCATTGGATAGCGCCTTGTCTGCAACACTCACACGCGGCGCCCCCTGGATCTGCCTGAGCATCTGCGCAGAAATTCCGCCGTCTTTCGTTTGAGCCGTCAACGTAGTCGCAACGGCCAACCACACACACAAAGAAAAGATCTTCTTAGTCATTAGGATTAAATTTAATTATCATGTATTTCTGATTCAATGCTGCAAAATTAGGAAAAATCACCGTAATGGGCGCACAGTCCCACCCTGTTTTTTCAAATCAACCCCAACAAAAACCTCCCCCTCCCTCCAACAAAGCAAAAGGGTGAAAAGACAGCCTTCACCCATCTTTTCACCCTTCCCGGTTTTCCCCGGTTTAATTCACTCTTTCACATTTCCCCACTTTAACTCGCCTTCTCCACTTTCACCAGCTTACCGCCCTCGACCTTTACCCAAACGGATTCGCCGCTTAATGAAACGAGTTCGTAGAGTTTTGCATGATCCGAATCCTTGGCCGTTTTGCCGGTCAGCGACAGCGAATGCGGAGCGAAGCCCTGGGCGGATTCGAACGCCGGCAGCAGTTTTTCCACTTCTTTTTTCTCTTTCGCAGATAGTTTCAGCGACGCGCTGAGTTTGTGCGTGGCCTTGAAGCGGTCGGCCTCCTGATTGATGCGGTCGACCAGTCGTTCGATCATCGTGCGGTCGGCTGCCACTTCGGAAAAGAGGTGACTGGCTTCGATGTAGCGGCATACGGCGGCGAATATGGCGTCGGTCTGCGGCCGGACTTCGGCCAGCGGAGGCAGTTTCAGATCCATCGTTTTCTCTTGCCGCGCCTTGTACACGCGTTGAAATTCGTCGTTCACCGTTTTCAGCGCCGTCACGACGGGCGTGAGGCCCAGGGCCGCGATTTCGTCGGTGAGTCGTTCAAGATCCTTGAGCATGCCGCGCACGTCGCCGATTCGTCGTCGGCCGATTTAAACTGTATGCCGGTGTAGATGCCGAGCACTTTGTCGAGTTCGTTCGCTGCGTTGCGCACCAGCTCTACGGGCGATTTCCGCTGCCCTTTGACCACCCAGAAAAGGTTCGACAGCAGGTCGTCGCGCTGTCGGTCGAGCTCGCCCATGCGGTCGGTCTGCGTCGTGGCCATGGCCTGTTTGTTGATCTCGGTTTCCAGTTCCAGGCACTCGGCCCAGGCCTTCAGCAGGGTGTCCGAGAGGTGCAACTTCTGTTTGTCGACCTCGGTTACCAGCTCGTGCACATTGAAGTGGAACTGCAGATGATGCGAGTTGGTGTACCTGCCGCAATAGCTGCTGTCGACTTGCACCATCTTGGGTAATTGAATCTTTAATTGTTTCATAATTTTACATTTTTATTAATGATAATATCTCGCCGGAGTGTTCAGAAGCGCCTAAAATTTATTTTTTGCCTTTCTGCAATGTGCAGAAGCATGAAAAATCTGTTTTTTGCCTTTCTGCAGCGTGCAGAAGCATGAAAAATTCTTTTTTTGCCTTTCTGCAGTGTGCAAAAGCGTGAAAAATTCATTTTTTGTCTTTCTGCAATGTGCAAAAGCTTGAAAAATCTACTTTTTGTCTTTCTGCAGTGTGCAGAAGCTTGAAAAATCTACTTTTTGCCTTTCTGCAGTGTGCAGAAGCCTGAAAAATTCTTTTTTTGCCTTTCTGCAGCGTGCAGAAGCTTGAAAAATCTGTTTTTTGCCTTTCTGCAGTGTGCAGAAGCGTGAAAAATCAACTTTTTATCTTTCTGCAGTGTACAGAAGCATGAAAAACTCTTTTTTTACCGGTATTTACGCCTGCGGCTTTGAAGGCCGCAGGCAATAAACCGAATAAATCGAATCAATCAATTATTCTGAGACGGGGCGTGCCGCTAATCCGTACGAACGGCCGTCGCTGTACTGAGGGAGCACATTGATCCAGTAGAAGTTCAGGCCGCAACCGATGCCCGTGTAGTACGGAACTGCCGACCAACAGTAACCGTCGTCCCCAACACGGTACAACGAGCCACCGTCACTGCCGATGCCGACGCGGTAACCCGAAGCAGGAAAGAAGATGGTTGCGTTCTTACTACTATTGGTATAGAAATTAAGACCGTAGGCAGCAATGAATTTGTCCAATGATTCATTGATCTCTTTGGCATTGATATTAGCTGCTGTGGTCTGCTGCTGACCATTGCTGGTAAAACCAGTAAAGGCATTGCTTGCAGGCATCTTAAAGCCAACAGGGCAAGGATCGTAAACGGTCTTGACTACGGCGTTGTCGTTGTAACCAGTGATGGTGTTATCGGCAGACCAAAGGTTGTAGTAAGATGCATTACACCAGTCGTATTGATTTGTTCCGCCACCTCCAGCATTAATGAACATATTCTCTGGGTGCTGGATTGCGTAACCTAAAGAACGACCACCAGTGCCAGTGGTATTATCGAAAGAGTAACCATTTGTAGGGTAGAAAGTATTGGTACCAGGAAGTGCATCTTTACGACCAAATTGATAAAGGGTAGCAATACCTTCTTTCTTGCCACCAGGGTTTTGAGTGATATTGATGATAGTAACTTGCTTTACTCCACCGTTAGCGATGGTTTGTTCCACCTTGACTTTTACAGTACGAGGAGTAGTGTAAGATGAAACCATACCTTTAGGCTTCCAACCGAGGGTCTCTTTGGTGAAGTTGTAGGTCTTGCTTGATAGTTAGTAACGGCTATGGTACTAAGAGCGTCTTTAGGAGCAAACCACAGATGCCAAGACCAAACAACGGTGCCGTTCTTGGTTACAGCTACGACGGCGTTACCACTCTTGATGTCGGCTTGCTTAACTTCGAAGTCTAAGTAGGCATTACCACCATCTTGTTTGATAGGAGAAGCAGACAAGTGGACAAGGTCTTTCTCGTCAGCCCAAACAATCTTCGCACCATTGATACCTGCATTGGCACCACCGTTGGTTTTCTCAATCCAAGGGTCGGTGATGTCTTGGTCGTTGTGGTCTTTGAATTTGTTAAGACAATAGGGAGCTGTGTTACCTGTTTGGTAAGCACCTGTGTTATTGCCTCCGTTCTTGATGGCATTACCATAAACAAGCGGTATGCGATAATGGCCAGGGGCAGAGATAAGGTAAGAGTTGGCTGTGTTGCGTGCTGTGCTTCCACCTTTGGTGGAGAGGTCGTAGGGACTGCCGGCGGAGCTAATGCCGTAGCGGATTTCAAGGCATTGTTGCGGGCGGCGAACAGATCGGTTACATCTTTCGTCACAGTTACCGTTCCACTTTCGGCAGCTGTTCCGCCATCGCCGTTCTCGGTGGTCAGGTTGGTCAGCCATGTAGCTTGGTCTGCGTTTCTGCTCCCCATGTCAGACCGCCGTCAGCACTCTCCTGGTAGCTCACGACTTTCCATTTAACCGGTTGAAAGGTGTTGGTCGCCGGGTCTTTACGATAGCTCTTGATAGTATAGGGAGTCGTGCTCGTCGTCTGGTCGTAGGCGATGTCGGCCGGGTCAGTGGCTTCAATCTTATACTCCCAGCTGCTGTTGCGCTCGGTCATCATGTAGGTCTTGGTCGTACCGGGTGCCCAGGTCTTGCCACCGATGTTGGCGGTGATGTGGCTGTTGTCGGCAAACGTGATCACGATTTTTGCGCCCGAGGGAAGCGTCTGGGGCACCATCAGGAAGGTGTTGCCGTCTTTCACGATGACGGTGTTCAGGGTGCCGGAGGTCGACTGGTTGAGGTTGTCGAGCTTGAAGGTCTGCGCGCCGCTCTGGTGGCTCCAGGTTTTGGTGGCCAGGTCGAAGTGGCCGGCCTTGTAGATGCCTTGGAACTCGATGCTCTTGATGGTTTTGTTCCACGAGAGGTTCGAGCCGATACCGAAACGGATGGCGGTCAGGGCGTGGTAGAACTTCAGGGGTACGACGTGGGGCGAGCCGCCCGTAGCCGTATAGTTGAGCGTGGCGGTTTCGGCCGTCATCAGGTCGGTCTGGTTGGCGATGTCAGTCGAGGCCTCGAACTCCACGTAGGGCAGGCTGCCGGTGGTGGCCTGTACGAGCTTCTGACGCGTGTTCGTGCCGTCCATATAGGGATAAACGGCATAGAACTTGAGGGTTGCGGCCGAACGACTCCAACTGATGGGGCTGACCATCTGGCCGTGGCGGTTTACTTCTTCATTGTAGAAGAAGTCGGGACCTGCCGAACCGTTCTTGCAGGCAAAGGCGCCGAAGTTGGCGTCGATGGTGCTCTTGAGCCACGCACGGGTCTGCGGGGTGCGCTTCATCGGATTGACGCCGGGGACGGTCGACTCCTGCAGGCAGATGTCGGAGGTGCCGGCTTCGTTGAAGTCGATGCTGTGCGTGAGGTAGGTTTCCGCGTCGGTGGCACGCGACGGAAGGTCGGCGTCGGGAGCATCTTGCACGTCGGTTACGGAGAAGCTGAAATTGCTCTTGCCGTTGTTCTCCTGGTCTTTCGCGATGTCTTCGTCGGCGCAGGAGACGCTCGCGAGGCCCGTTGCTAGCATCAGTAGCAGGGCCGAAAAGTGGTATTTACTGTACTTTTTCATTGTCATTTTCTGTTTTTAATTAATCGAACTCTAATTCTTCTTCATCTTCGTCGTTGTCGCCCACCTCGATCGGCGGATTTCCGACGCCCGGCGTGGGTTTGATTTCGCTGCCAAGTAGCAGCGCCGATTCGTTGTCCAACCGGATGACCTCGTACTTGGGTGCGAGATAACGCTTTAATTCAACTTGATTTTTCTTCATAATTACATATTGTTTTGATAAATAAATTCGGGCTTATTTTGCTCTTTGCTCGGTTGGCAAAAGGGCATAAAAAAGGAACAAAGGGAACTCTCTTGATCCCTTTGTTTATTGGTGTTTAGCGCATGCTTTACGCGCGCGCGTAAGGTGAAGCCGTGAAGGTGTCTACGCCAGGTGC
>NZ_BAIX01000064.1 GCF_000613405.1 Hoylesella enoeca JCM 12259
TTGATTTTTACTTTCCGACCCCTTGGATGATCAAAATCCGCTTGATTTTCACTTTCCGACCACTCGGATGATCAAAATCCGCTTGATTTTCACTTTCCGAGCAATAATTTAGTCAAACTACTTCATAAATTGATCTCTTGAACTATTTGAGTAGTCAAAAACACGATTATTTTGCCATAAAATAGCATTTTTGATGAAAAAAGCAAAAAAAATATGCTAAAAAAGATCTCATGTTGAAAGAAAATGTTTATATTTGCACATCCGAGTAATCGGTGATTGTAAATACTATATTGTTTAATAAACTAAAAACCTAAACGCCATGCGAATTAAATCAGCACCATTAAGTTCACTCCAAAACATGGAGCACTTCCAGTTTGCACAACACATCGTTGCCATTTGTAAAGAATCTAAGATCGAGAAGTTGGTAAGTGTGCTTCCGCCATTAGAAGCAGCGCTGGCAGCTGAGGACAAAGCTTTGAATCAATCACGAATGGAAGAGGCTACCGAAGAATTACGTACGCTCGACAAAAATCGTGACAAAGCTTACAAGGCGTTGCAACTGCTGGTCGAATTAAATTTGAATAGTGACAATCCAGGATTATTGGCTGCGGCAAATGAAATCAATCGTGTTCTGCGGACCTATCCGGGCATCTTACACGCTAATTATGACAAAGCAACAGGTCTCATTAAGAATCTCATCGCCGATTTACGAGAAGCTAAGACAGTAGCTATTATCAATAAGGTTGGAGGAGTACCCTATGTCAATCGGCTTGATAAAGCGAATAAAGATTTTGATACGCGTTATCGTTCGCGATTGAAATCAGCTATTCCGTCAGGTACTTTTGATATTAGAAAGTTGCGCGCTGCCACAGATATTGCCTTAGATGCTGTCTTTATTAGAATTGATGCGCTCAATGACCTCGAACCGACCACCGCCGGATTAGCAGAACTCATCACACAATACAACGCCCTTGTGGATAAGAAGCGGAAACTGTTGGCTAAACGCGTTGGAACCGGAAAGGCTGCAAAACTGAAGCGGATGGAAAAATATACAGAATTATTGAAACCTCTGATTCCTGCCTTGGAAAAAGAGATGGGCTTGGAAGAAAAATCACTTTCATTCTTTGAAAAGACAAAGGGAACAGGAAAGAATCGTCTTTATTTCTTATCAACCAAGGATGAAAAACGTCAAGTTTGGGTTCATATCGTAAAGACGAAAGAAGGGATGGATAAGCTTGTATTGGTGGATATCAATCTGACTCCCAAACCTTCAATTCCAACAACAGATCAGCAAGAATAATATAAATGAAGAAAAATCAATTGCGATTTATCGGCATACTATTGCTATTTTTCGTATGTTTTGGTAATGATTTACAAGCCGGGGCACCCGTGCGTAAACGAGAGTTTCGTGGGACATGGATCCAGAGCGTGAATGGTCAGTTTCAGGGAATGACTACTGCGGGGATGCAACAGGAGTTGACGCGACAGTTAAACGAATTGAAAAAAGATGGCGTGAATGCTATCTTTTTCAAGTGAGACCAGAATGTGATGCACTTTATCAAAGTAGATTTGAGCCTTGGAGCAGATTTCTTACCGGCGTTCAAGGACAGGCTCCATCTCCCTATTGGGATCCATTGGCATGGATGGTTACAGAATGTCATAAACGGGGGATGGAACTGCACGCATGGATCAATCCTTATCGTGCCAAAACAAAAGGAACGACAGCCTTATCTCCTCGTCACATCGCTATGCGACATCCCGAGCGAGTATTTTCTTATGATGGCTTATATATTCTTAACCCGGGAAATCCACTCAATCGTGAGTATATCTGTCGGATTGCCAGTGATATCGTGAAACGTTATGATGTAGACGGACTACATATCGATGATTATTTTTATCCTTATCATGTGGCTGGACAAATGATCGATGATGAAAAAGAATATCGACAATACGGCAGAGGATTTAAAGATCGAGGAGATTGGCGTCGTGATAACGTCAACCGACTGATCCGACAAATGCATGACTCGATACGGAGTGTCAAGCCGTGGATAAAATTCGGTGTATCTCCGTTTGGAATTTATCGTAACAAACAGTCAGCGCCCGGAGTTGGTAGTGACACTCGCGGAACACAAGGTTATGATGATTTATATGCTGATGTACTCTTATGGGTAAAAAATGGATGGGTGGACTATTGCGTGCCACAACTTTATTGGCAAATAGGACATCCAACAGCCGATTATAAAACACTGATCAGTTGGTGGAATAGAAACGCTTCTAATCGACCACTTTTTATTGGTGAAGATGTCGAACGAACTGTAAAATTTGCTGATCCGGCCAATCCGAAGAGTAACCAGATGTCAGCCAAGTTTGCCCTACGTGACCGGATGGAAAATATTGAGGGAGCAGTACTGTGGTACTCAAAAGCTGTTGTCGATAATGTTGGGGGATATGGGCAGATGCTTCGGACGTACTACTGGCGTTATCCGGCCTTGCAACCGCGTATGCCCTTCATAGATCATAGTCGTCCACGTAAGCCGCGCGCATTGGCTCTAGTCTGGACGAGTGATGGATATTTTCTTTTTTGGTCGGAACCGAAAATTCCTTGGTGGGCTTTCTGGCTACGGTCCCGGAAAGCAAATTGGCGCGATGAAGTGACAAAATATGTGGTCTATTGTTTTGCTGATGACGAAGAGATCAATCTCGATGATGCGTCGAAGATCATAACAATCACGAGAGATACAAAAATTCGTCTGCCTTACACCAACGGTAAGAAACATTATACTTATGTAGTGACGGCACTCGACCGACTGAGCAACGAGAGTAAAGGACGGAGAAAAAGAGTGGAATTATAATGATCGAGTGACGAATGTAGCATGTTGAATGATCTGTATTCGTCACTCCTTTTCAGTTATTCTCCATTAATTTATTGAAGAATGCGTCAAGATCTTTATCGAGATTTTTCATTAGATCAGCTCCGATAATCATTGTTTCATCGTCTGCGACATAGAGTTCGGCCACACATTCTTTATCGTCGTCTTCTAATATGAAGTTAAACGGTTTTAAAATACCCATGCCGTCAACTATTTCGTGCAGCCGCTTCAAGATCTCGCGTAGAAGAATAGTCACGTCGTCATAAAAATCCTCATCCTTGTTGTCAATCCATTGCGCGACGATACACCGAGTGATTTCGTGTTCATCGTCGTTAAAAGCCCGCAGCTCGCCGCTTTCCTGTGAAACGCGTAGATGAATGTCGGTCAAAACGGATGCTTCTTCTGTCAACGGAAATTTTTGGGCAATCTTCCTAATTGCGCGTTCGATCTGCTGAATTATTTGCTCGTTAGCTTTCATATCGTTTTCGGTTGTGTGATGCAAATATAAGAAGAAATTCTTAAAGTGAGCATAGCCTAACCTTTTTCTCGTTATTTTTTGTTGCTTTGCAAATATATCTGTACCTTTGCTCGTGTAAATTTCAACGAAATGAAACAAACAATTTTAGTAACAGGCGGAACCGGATTTATTGGTTCGCACACAACAGTAGAATTGCAAGAAGCAGGCTATCAGGTGGTCATCATTGACGATCTTTCTAATTCCAACATTGAGGTCTTAGACGGCATCGAAAAAATTACGGGTGTACGTCCTGCTTTTGAACAAGTGGATCTTCGGGATAAGAACGCGACAGAGTCGGTCTTCAAAAAATATCCTGAGATTCGAGGAATTATCCATTTTGCCGCAAGCAAAGCAGTAGGGGAGAGTGTCGAGAAGCCGCTTCTGTATTACCACAATAATATCGTTTCTCTTTTGAATCTGCTTGAGTTAATGCAGAAATACGGCACGAAAGGTATCATTTTCTCATCGAGTTGCACAGTCTATGGACAACCCTCTAACGAGAATTTACCTGTAACCGAAGAAGCGCCGATTCAAACGGCATGCTCTCCTTATGGAAATACGAAGCAAATTAATGAAGAGATTATTCGTGACTTCATTCATAGTGGTGCGCCGATCAAGAGCATCGTGCTGCGCTATTTCAATCCGATCGGCTCGCATCCTTCGGCCTTGATTGGCGAATTGCCCAATGGAGTTCCGATGAATCTGATTCCATTTGTCACGCAGACAGCTATGGGAATCCGTCAACAATTGAAGGTCTTCGGAAATGATTATGATACGCCAGACGGAACTTGTATTCGAGATTACATCTATGTGGTGGATCTCGCCAAGGCCCATGTTGCTGCAATGACTCGCGTTTTGGATATGGATACAGATCCTATCGAATATTTCAATATTGGTACAGGAAAAGGTGTTAGCATCTTGGAAGTCATCAACTCTTTTGAGAAAGCTACGGGCGTGCAAGTCAATTGGGCGTTTGCGCCACGCCGTGAAGGAGATATCGAGAAAGTTTGGGGCTGCGTTGACAAAGCCAATAAAGTACTTGGATGGAAAGCAGAAACGCCACTCGAAGATGTGCTTGCATCGGCATGGAAATGGCAACTTAAACTTCGTGAGAACGGTGTGATGTAGACTGGTTAATGAATGTTAAATAACGAGGAGCACGATTGACAATTGACTGAATTCCAGTTAAAAGTCGTATCTTTGCACCGCTGTTACGAGTTGACAGCATATTTAAACTTAAAAGTAAAGTAAAAAATGGCAACAAAAATCAGATTGCAACGCGGTGGTCGTAAGAATTATGCTTTTTATAGCATTGTGATCGCTGATGTGAGAGCACCACGAGATGGTAAGTTTATTGAAAAGATTGGTACTTACAACCCTAATACCAATCCTGCTACTGTTGATTTGAAATTCGATCGCGCATTGTATTGGGTGGAAGTTGGTGCACAGCCAACTGATACGGCACGCAATATTCTTAAAGGTGAGGGCGTGTATTTGATGAAACACCTGCGTGGAGGAGTGAAAAAAGGCGCATTCGATGAAGCTACTGCACAAAGCAAGTTCGACGCTTGGAAACAGGATAGACAAAAAGGCTTAGATGCTGTCCGTGAAAAAGAGTCAAGAGCTAAGAAAGATGCACTTGATAAAGAACTTGAAGCAGAAAAGAAAATCAATAGCGAAATAGCAAAAAAGGTAGCTGAGAAAAAGGCTGCTATAGTTGCAGCACAAGCAGAGCAGGTTGCAGAAGAAACGACACCTGTTGCCGAAGAAGTTTCCACAGAGGCTTAGAAATTCTTTTCCAAATAAAGTTTTATTAAAGAGGTATATCGAATAATCATCGATATATCTCTTTTTTGTTGATTAAACTCAAAGTCTCCAACAATAATAATCGCTACCATTAAATAACAATAATCGATATTATGATAAATAAAAATTTCTATATTCTCTCCACTCAACGCACCACTGAGGCTATGGCATTATTTTTTTTGTTTCAGGCGCCGGTAATACATTCGTAAATTAGCACGAGGAATTCCTAACTGAACGGCTCTATCAAGATCTTCTCGTGCTTCAGCAAAGTTGCCTAATAAATAACGAATATCCGAACGATTAAGAACATAATCTGTGTTGGTTGTATCGCGTTTGATCGCTTCTCCGTAATCATATTCGGCGAGTTCATACATCTTTCGCTCTTTTTCAATACCCGCCCGAGCCGCATATGCTACGGGGTTATCGGGAAATTGGTCAACGAGTCGATTGATTTGATCGAATGCCTCCGTATAGTGATGATCTTTCTCGTTGAGCAGTGCCAATCCTAATTGGGCTTCGAAATTTCCAGGAATACGTTTCAACAGATTTTCATAATCCAAACGAGCAAAACTCAATCGCCCCAGTTTTTCATTGACAAAGGCACGATAATAAAGCGCAGCTACATTGTCTGGTTCCCGTCGAAGAACATAATCGTATTCATCACGGGCATAATTCCATTGTTCCAACAGTACATTCCACGAAGCTTTACGCAGTCGCAGATCAATACTGTCGGGATGATAAGCCAAACGATCTGAGGCTAGAGTTAAACTATCTCTCAATGCTTGGTTTGTCTGGGCAGAAAGAGCAATTGAGAATATAAAAAACAAGAAAAATGCTATCTTTAATTTCATCGTTAAATACTATCTTTAATTTCATCGTTTTTTGTGCTGATTCTTAATCAGAAAGGCATATCATTATCCCCTATTGGCGGCGGACCAAATGGGACATCATCACTATTCATTTTACTACCGATGATCTCTCCACCAGAATCCAATGTAGATGGATGACCAAATCCGTCCTCTGGATTCTCAAATCGAGTATATTCTCCGCGGAAAGTAAGAAGCACATCACCTGTTGCACCTTTACGGTGTTTGGCTATAATGATCTGTGCCATACCGTGAAGATCATTACCTTTCTCGTCTTGATAAATGTGATAATACTCTGGACGATGCACAAAAAGCACCATATCAGCGTCTTGTTCGATAGCTCCCGACTCGCGAAGATCACTTAGTTGCGGACGTTTTCCTTCAAGCCCTTCACGATTTTCAACGGTTCGATTCAACTGGGAAAGAGCTAAAATCGGTATATCCAATTCTTTGGCCAATCCTTTCAGGGATCGCGAAATCGTCGAAACCTCCTCTTGCCGGCTATTAAACTTCATACCATTAGCGTTCATCAATTGCAAATAGTCGATCATAATCACCTTCACACCTTTCTCCCGAACCAATCGGCGAGCTTTGGTCCGAAGTTCAAAGACCGACAATCCTGGTGTGTCATCAATATATAAAGGTGCATCTTTCAGCTTCTGCAAATTCTTGTCTAATCGCTCCCATTCGTCGGGCGTAAGCTGGCCGCTCAACATTTTGTTGCCGGCAATCTCACAAGTATTGGATATGAGGCGATTGACCAGTTGCACATTATTCATTTCGAGCGAGAAAAAGGCGATCGGTTCCCCATAATCCACAGCTACATTCTTGGCGATGCTCAATGCAAATGAAGTCTTACCCATCGCCGGCCGACCGGCAATAATCACTAAATCCGACGGCTGCCAACCCGAAGTTATATTGTCTAATTTTGTAAACCCCGAGGCCACTCCCGTCAAACCACCACTACTGGCAGATGCTTTTTGCAAGATTTCCACGGCTTGACGTACGACAGGCTCCACCTGCGTATAATCCTGCCGCATATTCTTCTGAGAGATTTCAAACAGTCGTCCCTCGGCGTGTTGCATCAGTTCGGCGATATCTGAAGTCTCGTCAAAAGCCTCACTTTCAATTTGGCCGGCAAACGTAATGAGCTGACGAGCCAGGAATTTCTGAGCCAAAATATTGGCGTGATACTCAATATGGGCCGACGAAGCTACGCGCGAACTCAATTCGACAATACGTGCACCACCTCCAACATCCTCCAACGTTCCCTCACGCTTCAGTTCCTCCGTGACGGTGAGAATATCCACTGGTCGCTCATTCATGTTAAGATGCCTGATCGCGGTAAAAATTTTCTGGTTACGAGGCTCATAAAAAGTTTCGGGACGAATAATCTCGCTGATAATCGAGAAAGCATCTTTATCTATCATCAGCGCACCAAGCACCACATCTTCGATATCCAAAGCCTGCGGTTGCAAGTGACCATAACGCGTGTCGATCATCGTAACCGACTTCTTCTTACCCCTTTCTTTATTTTCCGGCATATTATTTGAGGATTGTCATATAGGCTGCAAAAGTACGAAAAAGATCCCGATCTTTCCGCTTAATTTACTATTTTTGCAAAAACAAAAAACAAACGACAATGATTACATCTCCCTGTGCCAAAATCAATTTAGGCCTTAATGTCGTAGCCCGACGTGCCGACGGCTATCATGATCTTGAAACCATATTCTACCCCATCCCACTATGCGATACGCTCGAAATCACACGGATAGAAGAGCAGTCCCCATCTGACCCGCGGTGCGAGCTAACAATCACAGGACATGCTATCGAAGGCAACCAGCAAGACAATCTTGTCGTCAAAGCCTTTCGTCTGTTGGCTCGCGACCACCAACTCGGCCGAGTGCAAATCCATTTACACAAGCAAATCCCCTCGCAAGCCGGTTTAGGCGGTGGATCAAGCGATGCAGCTTTCACGCTTCGGATGCTCAACAAACTCTTTGACCTGAATCTTACTAATGAGAAGATGCAGCAGTATGCCGCCAAATTAGGAGCCGACTGTGCTTTTTTCATTACCGCCCGCCCCGCTTACGCCACGGGAATCGGAGACCACCTCTCCCCTATTGACGAGCTAGCCAAACAGCTGCACAATTACTACATTGTCATCGTCAAACCCGACGTCGCCATTTCGACACGCGAGGCCTATACCTCTCTCGTACCCAGCCGACCAAACACATGCTGTCGTGACATCGTCCGAGAACCTATTGAGCAATGGCGCGAGATGTTATCAAATGATTTTGAGACGCCGATTCTTTCCCGTTATCCGGAGTTGAGTGCCATCAAGGTCGCCCTCTATAACGCCGGAGCAGTTTATGCACAGATGAGCGGAAGTGGCAGTGCTTTTTTCGGTCTATTTAAAGAGGAGCCTGTCGGGATCGAAAAGTTTTTTGGAAAAAACTTCGTTTACTCGTCAAAACTATGATAAAAAGATATTGGTAGAAAACTTTTACCAATATTTGGCCGTTTCAAAAGATTGTTATATCTTTGCCGGCAGTTTTGACAGTTCCTGTCGCTTTCCTTCGCCCCCTAAGTTAGGGGGATGGGGTCTGAACAAGCGAGAGACCGATCAAAAGGATCAAACGAGAAGTATGATAAAAGAAGCAAATATAAATAGCCGTAACGCGATGCAAAAGAACTCC
>NZ_BAIX01000063.1 GCF_000613405.1 Hoylesella enoeca JCM 12259
AGAGTTCCCTTTGTTCTCTTTTTCATGCCCTTTTTCCAACCCGGCAAGGGGGAAAACTTCACGAATTATTCACTCAAAACATAGCGATTATGAATCAAAAACAATTAGAGAGATGGGCTTACGCGAAGCCCGCAATGGAGGCCATCCGCTTGGAGCCTCACAGCGAATTAATGGACACCTCGTTCCCCAACAGTGGCGGACACAACAAGGCTAGGGATGATGGAGACGACCTGAGTGCCAAACAGGGGTGGTTCGATGATGAAGAAGAAGACACCCCGCAGCATTGGAGTATTTAACAAACAAGAGCGTTTAAAACTAAAAGAACAGACAAGATGAAGACAAACGCATTATCACTGCTTGCCATCGCCGGCCTACTATCTTTTGCTGGCTGTGCAAGCGACGACACAGAGAATAAAGACAACGAACAAGATCCGGGGTCCGATGGCTTGACTGCCTTTGTCGTAGAGGATAACGGTGCCCAAACTCGTACCTCGGCTGAATACGACGGATCGGGCCTAAACTTCTATTGGACAGCAGGCGACCGTCTTTGGGTAAACAACACGGCTGCATCTCCGGCTTTAAAGCAGGACGCAAGCAACAACATCACAGGCAAGTCGGCCACGGCTCGCTTTTGGTTCGACGGCACTTACACTGCCACGAGTTATCCCGTACGCTACACAGGTAAAAACGGTGCATCAAACAAAGTGACCATCAAAGCCGCGCAATCACAAACCGTTCCCAATGATGCGAGCCATATCGGCGAAGACGGCGATTGCGGAACGTCAACAGCAACCAAACCCACAGGCAGCGAGGCATACGGCTTCACGCTCAACCACGAAGCTGCCTACGCCACCTTCCTGCCGTACAATTCAAATAGATTAGTGGCCGATTTCGTCATTCAAAAGATCACAATGATTGCCGACCAAGCCCTTTGCGGAACATTCGACTTCAACGACAACGGTATCGATACCGGCTCACGTCCCGCGCCCACAACAACGAACCGAATTATAGAACTCACGTTAAATGACTTTGCCATTCCCGCTACGGCTACTCCTACGACCAACGCCGCTACCGCAGTCATCGCTCCGGGTAACTACACCAACTTCACGGTGGTTTACACGCTTCACAACCCCACAACCAACCAAACCGGAACTGTTACGAAGCAATATCCCGGCACCGTGACTTTCACCAAAGGCAAGAACAAAAAGATTTCACAAAATCTGCTAACCAGTACCTATTCCAATGACGGTTATTATATGTGGGATGCTCAGCAATGCTACTGGTACGGCCATCTTGATGCCAATGGAAACATTGACAATCAAAATAATTACCCTCACAGCAAAGCAGCCGATCCTGATCGTTGGTATAACGACATGCAGGGTTACAGCGATCCTACCGGCATAGCTCCCGCCGAACTTCCTTCAACAGCACACTTCCAGGTTCTTCCCAACGCCAACGAAATAGGCTGGTACATACAAGGTGGCGATCCCCATTGGGACGATACTCTCGAACTTTGGGCGTTCATGGGACATTTATACAAAGGCGGCATGTGGCTGAAGAAAAAAGCCTATATTTCCGGTTACACAGCAGAGCATGCTCCTAATGGTACTGATTACACCAAAAGTACCAGCTCTTTCGATTACGTTTACGAAAATAATTCTATTACACAAGGTAAGCCTGCTGCAAGCATATTAAGTAATTATTTCTACCTGCCCGCGCTAGGCTACTACAGCGGCTATACGCACTATGAGTTTGGCAGTTCTGGCTACTATTGGAGCAGTACGCCGTACCCGCAAAACTCAGCACTTGCCTATGACCTGGTATTCAACAGACACGTTATAATAGGGGATAGCAATAGCCGCGACTACGGCAATCCGCTGTGGCGCGCCGAGTAGCTACGGGAATTCATTTCTGTCCCGTCCCATCTGAACAGTAGGAAATCATTGCATGCACTCATCGAAATTAGTGCATGCACTAAATAGAAACAGTGCATGCACTGATTTGAAAGAGTGCATGCACTGATCTCAGAGAGAACATACATTTATCGCGGCCAGTGCGTGCACTGATTCGGACTGGCCGCTATTATTCATCTTAAAAACACAAAAATTATGGCAAACAGACCTTTGCAGTACATCCTGAAACTGCGCAAACTGAAAATGAGAGACAAGAACAACAACGAAGAAGTGCAGATCGCCGTGGCCACAGGACGCGAGCGAGTGGATTTCCGCACGCTTTGCAATGCTGTGGCGAAGAACACGACTTTCTCGCCCCAAGAAGTGGGGGCCGTGATCAACCAGGCCATTTATACGGCGCGCGATTTCGTGGCCAACGGCGACACAGTGGAGTTCGGCGATATGGGTACGCTGATTCCTTCGTTCAAGAGCAAGGCCGTGCCCAAGGGGACGAAATTCAATCCCAAGGAGCATATCCTCAAGCCGATTCTCCGTTTGGTGCTCTCGAAGAAGTATTTTGAGCTTAACGATGTGAGCTACGAACGAGTAGCGAAGCCAGCGAAGCCGTAGGCTTCGCAATGTTGAATTTTGACCGTTGAATGACGAATGGTTGCGCGCCTTGCGCGCAATTTAGAATTTATCATTTATAATTTATCATTGCGCGAAGCGCAATAATTCAACATTCCTAACTCCTAATTCAACATTCAACAGTTCCTCATTTTGTTCTATTAAAATACCATTCGCATGGCGGATGGTATTTTTGTTTTATAGTTAATGGAATCGCCTTCTTGAAATGTCTTTAAATTAAAAACTCCCGGACAGGTAAAACGAGTTGCTCAACTGAAAAACGGTGAGTTGGGCAACAGAAAACGGTGAGTTGGGCAACAGAAAACTGTGAGTTGAGCAACAGAAAACGGTGAGTTGGACAACAGGTAACGGTGAGTTGGACAACAGGTAACGATGAGTTGAAGGGCTGTATCATTCAACCTTTTGACAGGTCTTTCTCTTTGTACTGAAAAAGACAACGCCCGGAAGTGATGCGAGATACTTCCGGGCGTTGTTGGATTCAGGGTGAATCAGCGTTTAGACATCTTTCGACTCACTTCCTCTTTGGCTTTGATCCAATCGGTGTCGAGCGAGAAACGCGTCAGATAGTCCTCTCTGTTGTAATAGCTTAATACCAACTCTTTGTCATCATCGTTGAAGAGCGGATTGTGAATCGTGGCTTCCTTGTAAATGTCGGTGATGAGCTGTTTGTTTTTCTTGCTTTTTGTCTTAGACAGCGCTGTTATATATGAGTTGACGAATTCATACATAGCATAAGCCTGGCGGTCGATAGTCGACATCTTGGTATCAGGCTTTTGCTCGCGAGTCTTCATCAGCAGATAGTTCAGTTCGTCTACTTTGAATTGATATACACGTCTTGTACTCAGATCTTTTGTTTTGTCTGCTGCGCCAGCTTTTGACAGGCGGAGGATTTCTTTGTACACGTTTTGTGCCGGAACATGGATTGTGGCTAAGCAGAGTGCAGCCATGAGAATCATCTTCTTCATAATCTCTAATCTTTTAAATGGGTTTATTGATGTTGATTTGATTGTTTCGTTGTTTGTCTGTGGAATGTAGACACGCCACTTTATTTTGATTTCTGCGGACGAAATCTTTCCATCCGTGATAATGGGTGTCGGTTTCTGGGCGCCCCATCTGCATGAAGTGGCAATAAGCCGCGGCCAATGCGTCAGTGGCATCCATGAATTTCGGCATTTCGGTTTCGTCGAGATGGAGGAGTCGTTTCAGCATTCCGGCCACTTGTTCTTTGCTTGCCTGTCCTTGCCCCGTGATTGCCATCTTGATTTTTAACGGTGCATACTCGTGTATGGGGATGTCGTGGTGGATGGCGGCAGCGATGGCTACGCCTTGCGCACGGCCTAATTTGAGCATCGATTGCACGTTTTTGCCGAAAAATGGAGCTTCAATGGCGAGTTCGTCGGGCAGATATTCGTCGATGATTCCCGTCACGCGCTCGAATATCCGGCCCAATTTGAGATAAGAGTCGCCTAATTTTCTCAGGTCGATTACGCCCATGGCCATCATCTGCGGTTTGTTGCCGACGATCTTGATAACGCCGTAACCCATCACATTGGTTCCCGGATCGATGCCTAAGATGATTTTTTCGTTTACCACTTGCATGATGATTTGTTAGCGGTCGAGATAAGGATTGCCGGCCACTTCTGTGCCGATGGTGGTCTGATCGCCATGTCCCGGGAGGATGACTGTCTTGTCTGGGAGTTGCGAAATCATCCTTAGACTCTGGATTAATTGGAACATACTGCCACCGTCGAAATCTGTTCGGCCCACGGAGTAATGAAACAAGGTGTCGCCGGAAAAAGCGACATGTTCTTCGGCACAGTAGTAGAAAACTCCGCCGGGCGAGTGACCGGGGGTGGCGATGATGGTGAATGTGTGGGTGCCGAACATGATCTTGTCATCGTCGTTGAGGTATTTCCCAACGGGCGGAAGCTCCTGATTGAGTTTCATTCCAATGATTCGCTCGGCTTGTTGAGCGAGATTATCCATCAAAGGTTTGTCGTTACAATGCACTTCGGGCTGCAAACCAAACTCCTTGAAGATCGTGTCGTTGCCAAAGTTATGATCGAAATGTGCGTGTGTGACCAACAGATGCTTCGGTATCAACTGATTGTTACGAATGTATTGCACGATGGTGGTGCGCTCTTCGGGATAAAAAGCGCCGCAGTCAATGATGATACATTCGCGCGTTTCATCATTGACCACGTAGCAATTCTCCTGCAACATATTGCAGATAAATCTCTTGATGTTCAGCATTTTGTTCAGATTGGGACGTAAATAACATTCTTTTCCTTGAACCACTCTTCTTTGAACAGCGTGTGGATGGGCGTCACTTGCGCGATCTTTTTATATGGCATCACTTCATGTGTGACGTCTCCGCCTTTGAGACAAAGCACTCCGTTGGACAACGCATTGTGCTGATCGTTGGCTATGTTTTTACGTATGATCTTCATGAGATCGGTCAGTTTCATGACGGCCCGACTCACAACAAAGTCGTATTTGCCTTTTTCTTCTTCGCCTCTAAGATGTTCGGCGATGACGTTTGGCAGTCCGATTGATTTTGAAACCTCTGTGGCAACACGTATCTTCTTACCTGTCCCGTCAATGAGCTTGAATTGGCAGTCGGGAAACAAGATCGCAAGCGGAATGCCGGGAAAGCCTCCTCCTGTGCCGAAATCGAGTATCCGAGTGCCTGGCGTGAAGTGTAACACCTGACCGATGGCCAATGAATGGAGCACATGATGCTCGTAGAGATTGTCTATATCCTTGCGGGATATTACATTGATCTTGGCATTCCAGTCTCTGTATAGATCTGAGAGGGCCTCGAACTGGTGTTTTTGCTCTTCGGAAAGATGGGGAAAGTATTTCAGAATTTCATCCATTGCGCGGTCTATTTCAATAGTCTACGAAGCTCGTCTTTATCAATCTTAACCCGAATTTCACCCACGGCGTGCGGTGCAATTTCGTCTTCGCAATAAATAAATGTAATATCGTCGTCGTCAAGAATAAAGTTGTCGGGGATATAAACATGGTTATCCGTAAATAGGTTTTGCTTGTTGAGCCCTTCCAATCCATCGGTTTTGAAACGCTCGGCGAGCTTTTCCACGATTTTGTCTTTCAACGATTGTTCGTAACCCGGTACGAAAATATCGCTCAATCGGATGAGTTTGCCCGTTCGTGTATCGAAATTTTTAACCAAGGTTTGGTCGATTCCATGTGCTCCACCGGCATAAGTATAGATTGAAGCGATGTAAACCAGAATATCGTCAGCATTGTTACGGATTTGCGTTTTTACGTGATAAGCGCAATTATAAGAGGCTCCGTGTTCGCGATCTTCACGATAAAGTGCTCCGAAATCTGTCTTATAATCATTGATATAACGCCGCACAAATGAGTCGACAGCCTGCTGCATATCGATTGGTTTGCCAGAAAGCGACAGATAATCCGGTGTCAGCAATCCCGATCGTAAGAGAGAGTTGTTGATCGTCTGACCTTTCCCACCTTTGAAATATTCGATATGGAGCGACACCTCACACTTCGGACCATTGCTCTCATGCAAATGATATGTAGAGTCGACAACGATCGAGTCGATGTTCATTCCATTGATTTTCGTTATCGATTTCTGATTATCCGAACACGAACAAATGGCTAAAACGATTGAGAGGATTACTATAAAATTCCGCATAACCGCGGCAAAGGTACTAATATTTTCCGTACCTTTGCATGCAACTTACATAAAATTGTCATTTGAATGTATAAAGTTGCATTGTTTGATTTGGATGGGGTAGTATTTAATACAGAGCCTCTCTACACGCAATTTTGGAGTGAAATCTTTCGGAAATATTATCCCAAACAGCCTGATTTGGCCGAGTGCATCAAAGGGCAGACGTTGACTCAGATTTATGAGAAGTATTTTCAAGACAGGGAAGAGGTGCAACGGGAAATCACACAAAAGCTCGATGCGTTTGAGCGAGAGATGAACTTCCGATATATCCGGGGATTTGAAATGTTTTTGTCTGATCTGAAACGCCGAGGTATTCGGTGTGCTGTGGTGACCAGCAGCAATCGAGTGAAGATGGAAAATGTATATCGGAAACGTCCGGAATTTAAAGAGATGTTTGATCGAATACTCACGGCCGAAGATTTCGCAAAGAGCAAACCCGATCCCGACGGTTATCTGAAAGGGGCCGAATGGTTTGATGCGATGCCGTCGGAATGCATTGGTTTCGAGGATAGTTTCAACGGATTGAAAGCTGTGCGGGCTGCGGGAATGACGGTGGTGGGGCTTGCCACGACCAATCCTGCAAGCGAAATCGTTCCGCTTTCGGACGTTGTCATCTCGGATTATGCTGACTTAGACTTCGAAAAATTATGTAACTTACTTTCAGGTTCTCATTAATTTACATTAATTTTGCACGCCAATGAGCGGATATTTAACGATAAACAGTAAAAAGATTACCACCCGGAGTTTCTTTGAAATGAAGCAACGGGGCGAAAAAATAGCGATGCTCACGGCTTATGATTTCACCATGGCATCGCTCATAGACAACTCGGGTATTGATTGTATTCTGGTGGGCGACTCGGCCTCTAACGTGATGGCGGGCAACGAAAACACGCTCCCCATCACTGTCGACGAAATGATTTATCATGCACGCAGCGTGAAACGGGCGGTGAAGCGAGCTTGGTGATCTGTGATATGCCTTTTGGCAGTTATCAGATTAGCCGTGAAGAAGCGCTTCGCAATGCCGTTAGGATCATGAAAGAAACGGGTGTCGACGCTGTGAAAGTAGAAGGCGGAGCCGATATTTTAGATACCGTCAAGGCGTTGATTGCGGCCGGAATCCCTGTCTGTGGCCATCTCGGACTCACACCGCAGAGCATACACAAGTTTGGAGGATATGGAGTTCGCGCCAAGGATAAGGCCGAAGCCGATCGCCTTTTGGCTGATGCGCAGGCTTTGGATGTAGCCGGATGCTTTGCCATTGTGTTAGAAAAAGTGCCCGCAGAACTTGCAGCCAAAGTGACGGAAGCTGTCTCCTGCGCCACGATTGGTATCGGTGCGGGTTGCCAAACAGATGGACAGGTTTTGGTGTCGACCGATATGCTTGGGATGACTAACGCTTTCCGGCCTCGCTTTTTACGCTTATATGCCTCGCTGTCAACGATTATTTGCGATGCAATCAACCGTTATTCAGAAGATGTCAAGCAGTCGGCTTTTCCCAGCGAGGAGGAGAGCTACTAACGACGCGTGTTAAAAGGACTGACGAATGGATACACAAAACACACCGATTCATATTCGATTATGGCATAAAGACTTTTGGGTTTTGGCCTTGGCTAATTTGTTGCTGACAACAGCCGTATATATGTTGATCATCGCTTTGCCCGAGAGTTTGCTGCACACGTTGCGGTTATCTCCGCAGGAAACAGGTGCAGTGATGGGAGCTTACGGCGTGGGCTTGTTTCTGTTAGGCCCATTTTGCAGTTGGCTTGTGCAAGAATACCGTCGCAGCAACATTTGTGTGGGGGCAGTTGCGTGGTGGTCGGCGTGTTGATTGCCTTTGGATATGTTCAACGTTATTATGTTGAATGGCATCTGAATGTGACCATTCTGATTGCACTACGTCTGATTTTAGGAGCAGCTTTCGGACTTGCACAGATGGTGTTGTGCAGCACATTGGTGATCGACAAATGTGAATCGTTTCAGCGCACAGAAGCCAATCATCACGCCTCATGGTTCGGTCGGTTTGCCCTCTCCATCGGTTCGTTGTTTGCTATCATTCTTTTACAAGCCCATTACAATGTTTATATAGCCGCAGCGATCACGGCCAGTCTTTCGATCGCATTAATCAAATCTGTCAGATTCCCGTTCCGAGCTCCCGAAGAGAATGTCAAACACATGGCGCTCGATCGATTTTTCTTGCCACAGGGCAAATGGTTGTTCCTCAATTTGATGCTGATGACAATGATTATCGGACTCGTTATGACGATCGAAACCACCGTGTTGTTTTATGTAATGATCATGGCCGGCTTCCTCTTGGCGCTGCTTTCGGAGAAATTCGTGTTTGCCGATGCTGATTTAAAGAGCGAGACGGTGACCGGACTCATTGTTATTGGCACAGCTCTGTTGCTGATTCTCAACCGTCAATATACCGTTGCCGTCTACATCGCTCCATTTCTGATCGGGTTCGGAATCGGTATTATCGGGAGTCGTTTCCTCTTGTTTTTCATTAAGCTAAGCCGTCATTGCCAGCGCGGAACATCCCAAAGCACGTTTATGCTTGCGTGGGAATCGGGCATCACCCTGGGCATATCTTTGGGATACGGTTATTTTTATGGCAATAGAGCACAGCTGATCATTTGTTGTTTGGTTCTCACAGTCGTTTCGTTATTCCTCTATAATCTCTTTGTTCATCCATGGTATATGAAGCACCGCAATCGGTGAGAACGGAGGAAAATGGCGTATTGAATGATTGCGTTGCCGCGCAAAGTTGATCCCCCTTCCATAATCTTTTCAATAAAAGTTTGCATATTCAGAATATTCTATCTACCTTTGCCCCCAGTTTTCTTAGCCCCCTAAGTTAGGGGGATGGGGGGCTGAACAATTAAAGAATATGACAACAAAAGCAAATATAACCAGCAGCAGCACGGCGATGCAAAAGAA
>NZ_BAIX01000062.1 GCF_000613405.1 Hoylesella enoeca JCM 12259
CATATCGTGAAAATCATCCTTGAAACCATTCCTGCGGAGTGTGTCCGTAACCTTGAACTTCGGATATGTCTGAGAATAGGCTGCATATTGGTAGGCTTCGTTGTCGTTGCGTATTGCCATAGGAGCACAAAAGGAAAATGTATCAACGTAATGTCCCAATATACGTTGTATGGCAACCAATGCTTTCCGCCCTTGTGCGTTCCACCAATATTGCCCGATTTCAAGCACATAGTGTTCAGCCTTGCAGCCTTTCTCCATTTCAGCCACGAGGAGGAACATACGCAAAACTTGATACCCCTCACAAGCGGTAAGCGTGGTAAAATACCGCTTCTGCTGCAATTTCCTTTGGAAAGTCTCCTTGACCTGCAACTTTGCCCTGCAAACCGTGCAAGTGCAAGTTTCTCTCTGTTTGTCCATTACCCAACTATGCCCACAATCCATACAAGTAGTACGACCTTTTGGCAAGCGGTAGGCAAAGTGGTCTATGCACTCACGGAAAGCCCACTTGCTTTGTGTCTTGGTTATCGGGCGAAGATGCTTGCTTTGCCCCAAAACCGCCTTTTCAAATTTGTTTCTCGGTTTCATAGGCTTAATCGAATAAGGAGGGTTGCACAACCTTGTTTTCCGCTTTCTTGGTACGCTCGCTGTGGCTACGCATCTTGGCAAGCTGTTCGCGTTGGTACTGCTCGATGGCTTGTCTGCGTGCTTCTGCCTTTTCCTCGTCCGTGAGCTGTACCACATGGTTTACCGCCACATGGCAATCAAGGGGTTTGCCGATGTCGATATTATCCTCATCGAAAAAATGCACTGCCATAGAATAGATTTCATCGTCGTCGAAACCTTTGCAACCGCTTTTCTTCACCTCGTTTAAGATGTAGGTTACACAATCTTCTATGTTCTTGTTAGGCTTCATCAAGTTGGGGGCAAACAAGGGGTCTGTCGCTGCACGCTGGTTGAGATACTCTGTAATCGTCCGTGTAAAATGTTCTGTTCCTTTCATAGTTCTTTAATATTTAGGAATTTCTACTATTTGATTGATGCGTCCATATAGGTAGGCTCTTAGGCTTGTTCTGTCGGGTGCGTAATACTCTGTCCATTGTCCGTACTGATTGACAAGGTATTTCTTCAGTACATCAAAGAAGTCAAAGCGATAGCCTTGCAGTGGAACGGCTGTGCGGAAATAGGTATTAGAGTTCACCGCTTCGCATAGCCAATTCTTTTCCTCACGCTCATACACTCGCCACGATTGAGTTTTGCACGTAGGAGATATACTTTACTATTACAAAGACTCTCCAAAGGGGGAACGTCCCATTGTACAAACTTAATTGCCAACACTTGCTCACTCTTTTCAACCGTAGGGTTAATGCGGTAATGAGAGGAGGAGCTATATCCTTTGCTGTTCATCGAAGATGTTGTATTTGGCTTTCCCTTCGGTCGCCCTCTTCGAGTTCCTTTTTGCTTATCCATAGCGACATTTTTTTTATGCGTCCAAAGATCGGAGTATGCTGATTCCTTTTTGTAGCAAAAAAGAGGTAGCGGGGCGGGCTTGCACAAGGTTTTGGCGGAAAATACAACCCGTAGGTGTGGAGATTTTCCAGACAAACCAAGCGGCACAGACCTTTTGAAAGCCACAAGCCCCGTACTACCTTTGCGGATAAAAAGGGAACAGCATCCGTCTCCTTGTCATCGCATATCGTGGAGCATTGGAAAAGAAGCAAAAGTGCAACAGCCGTAGTGGAAAATAGAAAAGGTGGCTATCTCAAAAAGCGAGATAACCACCTGATGAAATAAAATGAAAGGTTTTACAGAACTATGCTTCTCAAAGCACGCATAGCAGGATGGCACAGAGAATTGCCAACCAGAAGAGAATGCTCAGCAGCGTAATTGTCACTTTTAGAATTACCCTGACTATAAAGCGCAGTATCAGAAAACCTGCAATGACAGAGACGGCAGTTACGACTTGCGGCGTTACAATCTTCGAGATAAGCCAAATGACACCGATAACGACGGAAAGCAGGATAGTGAGTTCGATGAAGCGTGTCCAACCGAAGCGGCGGACTTGCTTGGGAGAAGTCGGCTGCTGCTTGATATTATCGGTTTTGTTCGATGCGTCTGCCTTGATGAAGGCAGGTGTGTGAACGTCTTGATTCATGATAAATGTATTCATATCGGAGCTTTTAATAGTTCAAGAGCAATAACAAGATGCGCAGGCTACACAAAGACAAGTGTTAGTACAAACTCTTGGCGTGTGGAGCGGAGCGTTTATCTTGGCTCTTGACACTACAAAAGCTTCCGATGGTGTTACATCAGATCATGTTCTCACTATCGACTGTTGGCAGACCATTAACCTCAATGAGCAGAACGATTGTTCCTGTCAGTTCGGTGTAGAGTTTCTCATACTCCGGACTTGCGCCAAAGTCGTCCGTCAGTTCATACTTGTTGAAAACGCTTTGTACGGTCTTATTCTTCAGAAGCATTGGTGTTAGTCTTTCGGGAAGAGGAGAAGGGAGTTCTTTCTCAAACTCATTCTCTAAAACTGAAACAAGGGTGTCGTACTTGGAGAAATGTAGTCCTTGATACAGAACTTCGCTTGCCATTACCTCTGCCTCCGGGTGAGAGAATCCTTGTGCCATTGCATCACAGTAGCAGTAAGGGCTTCATCAGCTCTTGCCGTTATGAATGGTTTGTCACTCAGCATTTCGGGGAAATGCTCACCAAGATAAGTCTCTAACTTCAATCGGAAGTAAGACATTTCTTTCTTTGTTTCCATAATCTTCTTTCTATTTTAGAGTTATTACATTATCATATTACATACCCATTGCCGTATTGAACTTGTCAAGCTTGCCGGCCAGTTCTTCCATATCATGCTCTATCTTCTTGTTCGTGATACGCGCGTAGATTTGGGTGGTTTTTAGGTTGGTGTGCCCCAGCATCTTTGACACACTTTCCATTGGAACGCCTTTGCTCAGTGACATTGTAGCAAATGTATGGCGAGCCATGTGGAAAGTAAGATTTTTGCCAATACCGCAAATGTCAGCTATTTCCTTTAGATAAGCATTCATTTTTTGATTACTTAATACAGGAAACAGTTTACTATCACGATAAGTCTTATTGCTATATTTAGCTATAATCTGCTTTGGAATATCAAGAAGCAGAATATTAGATTCTACATTTGTTTTCTGTCTCTTCGTCATAATCCACTGTTTGTCATCCATATTAACTAAATGTTCCGGTGTGAGATTGGCAACATCTATGTATGACAAGCCTGTGAAACATGAGAATATGAATATATCACGGACAAGGGATAAACGAGGTATCGTAAGTTTTTTATTCACAATTTTGAGAATTTCTTCATCAGTGAGAAATCCTCTGTCGACAAGCTCCAAGTGAAAATGGTAATTAGCAAACGGATCATGGTGCAGCACACCCAATTTCCGACCTAAAATGGTTATTGTCTTAAAAATCTTCATTGTCTTTGTTGCTGTGTTACGACATTGCCCGGCAGCTGTTTGCAGATAAAGGTCAAAATCATAGATGACAGTATAAGTTAATTCACACAACTTTATATCTGTCCGACTATATTTCTGCTTCAAGAACTCTGCAAAGTGGCGCTTGCATAATTCATACTTTCGCAAAGTAGTAGCAGATACAGAAACTCCTACTTGCTTTCGGAAGTCTTCATTATGCTTCTCGAAAAGAGCCATAAATGTATCTATGTCTCCTTTCTTTCCTAAAAACTCTTCTTTGATTCGTTCCAAACACAAATCATCTGAAAACTCCAAACGGCGGAAGATATTAAGCAACCCATTACTGATATTATCGAGTTGCAAATTCGTCCTCAGGACTTCAGTTGTTCGACCTTTGAGACGTTCTTTGTCAATATCCCAAAGAGACTTCAAAACAGAGATTCCCGTTGAGCCGATCGAGAGACGCTCATTGTTGAGATAGATTCTCAACATCACAGGATTCTTCCCTTCTTTGTTCACGTAATTACTTCTAAGATAGAAGGTTGACTTAAAAATTGACTTCATAAATACTTGTTTTTAATTGTAGCCATAGTATGGATTTTGTGTAGCCAAAACCAAAAAACAGTGTAGCCATTTGTATCCACTACTATGCTGCAAAGTTCAACATAATTTCCAAATGATGAGCAATTCTTACGTACTCTTGATGTACTCTGTAGCCACTCTTGGCTACAATTTTTGAAATTCAAAAAATTCTGTAGCTGAATTGTAGCCGTTGTGGAGTATTTTGGGATATTTTTGTGTATCTACACATACTCCGAAAAGAAGAAGTGATACAAAACAAAAGTATCATAACTCCTTGAAGTTATGATACTTACGATTTTCTTTAGAAATCTCTGATGCTATTTTCAGAGTATTTAAAGCGGTGCGTACGAGATTCGAACTCGTGACCTCCTGCGTGACAGGCAGGCATTCTAACCAACTGAACTAACGCACCAATTGGTGCTTATCAAGAAACGAATTGGCGGTGCGTACGAGATTCGAACTCGTGACCTCCTGCGTGACAGGCAGGCATTCTAACCAACTGAACTAACGCACCAAACTCGTTTAGCTCTTACTAAGCGGTTGCAAAGGTAGTGATAATATTTTGTTCGACCAAATTCTTTCCGATATTTTTTAAAGAAATGTTGCTTCATTCACTATCAAATAAAGCCTTCAATGCCATCAATCCACTTGTCACGAACCATCGGATCCAATCTGAGAGAGCCGCATCAATAGATCGTTTTTTATTTCATTGATTTTCAATAAGCTATAAATCCATTTGCAACTAACGGTTAATTGCAGTGTAACCAACGCTTAAACGCACGACAATTGATGCTTATTTGCAGCGCGATTAAGCATCGGTCAAAGAGCCGTTTTTGCATTATCATCCTCCAGGTGAAACAAATTTAGTCTTCGATCATGCGTTAAATAAAGTTTAATTTACAAGAAAACACTTGACAAAATTAAATGAAATGATGATATTTGCAATATCAAAATGATGTCAAATCAATTTAATTAGAAACAAATAAAGTGATGGAAACAAAAGAATTTGCCTTTAAAGGTTTGGTCATGAATGGATTCTTGATGCTCTTTGCGGGCATTTTGCTTGTAATCATAGGTGCCTTTTCTGTTGGTAGCGGCATCGGAATGCACAACGACATGGGCATGATTGTCCCTATCACAGGCATTTTCGAGATCGTGGCAGGCGTGTTGATCTTCCGCGGTTTTATCAGATTGGAACCCAACGAAGCACGCGTGATGATGTTTTTTGGGAAATACCGCGGCACGTTTACGCTCGTGGGCTTTCACTGGGTGAATCCTTTCATCAATACAAAACATCTCTCTCTTCGGGCACGTAACCTGGATGCAGAACCTATCAAGGTAAATGACAAAGTGGGAAATCCCGTGATGATCGGGATGGTTTTGGTGTGGAAACTGCGCGATACGTATAAAGCTATCTTCGAAATAGACTCGCAGACTATGGCTCGAACGGCCGGAAACAGTACGCTCGGCACTGATGTAACGAGCATTATGCGGGCATTCGAACGTTTTGTACAAGTGCAGAGCGATGCCGCTTTGCGCCAAGTGGCAGGGCAATATGCCTATGACAATGCAGAAGTAGATACCAATGAACCCACATTACGGGACAGTGGCGAGGAGATCAACCGTCAATTGGAAGAGAAACTCGATGAACGACTGGCCATGGCAGGCATTGAAATCGTGGAAGCACGCATCAATTACTTGGCTTATGCACCTGAAATTGCAGCCGTGATGTTGCGTCGTCAACAAGCCAGTGCTATCATTTCGGCTCGGGAAAAGATTGTAGAGGGAGCCGTTACGATGGTGAAAATGGCACTTGAAAAGCTGGCAGAAGACAACATTGTGGAGCTTGACGAAGAGAAAAAAGCCGCTATGGTGAGCAACCTCATGGTGGTTTTGTGTGGCGACAACACTGCTCAGCCAGTGGTAAATACGGGTACATTGAATATGTAAAGTAGCAAATAGACCACTCTCCTTTCTCTCCGGAATATGAAGAGAATCGACTTTGTATGGCTAAAAAAGAAAATAGTGTCAAGAGTTTTGTGCTTCGTGTCGATGCCGAGACGATGAATGCAATCGAGAAATGGGCCGCAGATGAGTTTCGTTCCATCAATGGACAACTGCAATGGATCATTTCTGAGGCGTTGCGCAAAAGTGGTCGACTTCCCAAGAGGCAAAAAACGACAGACAGAACAGCGTCTAAATAATCACCCAAACAAGATGAAAAAACATATCATTGCATTACTGTTGTTTGCTTGTCCATTGTTGACAATGGGGCAGAAAATCACCGGAACATGGTCGGGCGAACTCTCTGTGGGTCCTCAGCAATTGCACGTTAATTTTAATCTCAGCACCAATGAGAGTGGCACTGACGTCTGCACATTAGATAGTCCGGATCAAGGTGCTATGGGAATCGAGGCCGTTGCCGATCTTGTTTCGGCCGACTCGCTGAGCATTAGTATTCCGATAATCGGGGCTTCGTACACGGGCAAATTGCGGGATGGTGTTATCCATGGCCGGTTTACACAGAATGGTTACACGTTTCCACTCGACTTGTGCCCCGGATCATACGAACCCAAGCGGCCACAGACACCGCGTCCCAAGTTGTCTTACCGCACGGAGGAAGTTAGTTTTACCAATCCCGAGGGTACAGCAGTGCTCTCGGGCACTTTATCTTATCCCATTGGATGGAAAGCGTCACGTCGAGTGCCGGTGGCACTGATGGTTACCGGTAGTGGATTGCAGGACAGAGACGAAATGATTTTCAGTCATCGGCCCTTTGCCGTGATAGCAAATGCATTGGCCGAGCACGGTGTTGCCACATTGAGATACGACGATCGTGGATTCGGAAAGTCGACAGGTGACGGGAAAAATGCCACGATTTACGATTTCGCTAAGGATGCCGCAGCCGGTGTCCAGTATCTGAAAAACTTGAAACTATTTAGCAAAGTGGGCATCATCGGCCATAGCGAAGGGGCTGCTATTGCGCTAATGCTGGCCTCGGAAGGCAAAGTCGACTTCGCCATTGCATTGGCTTCGCCCGGCGTTCAAGGCGACAGCATCAGCACAGAACAGAACAATCGATTGCTCGCTCGTGCCGGTTCATCCGTCAGGATGACCGTTCGTAGCCTGCGCGAAAAGCTGAAATCCGCTCCTACTAATCTGCGGCTCCAATCCCTTTTAGACTTTAACCCACAGCCATACATCAAAAAAGTGAGATGTCCTGCAATGATTTTAAATGGCGAAAAAGATGTACAAGTGATTGCAGCAACCAATCTTTCTACCATCAAGCGCCTGCTTCCGCCGAACAAGCAAAATTTTATTAAGGTGTATCCGGGTCTCAACCACCTTTTCCAACACTGTCAGACAGGTTTCCCTGATGAATATTCGCATATCGAAGAAACCTTTTCGCCCGAAGTGTTAATCGATATAGAGCAGTGGATCAACGCTTTGAAATAAAATAAATTATCGCAAAGACGTGCGGGGATTATTTGCTCAAATCTTCTGACTTTATGCACGTTTTACAGTGATTTTCCGTAATTTTGCCGCGAAATTACAGTTAATCCACTTATGGCAAAAGAACTAAAAGAGTTGACCAAGCGCTCAGACAATTACAGTCAATGGTATAACGACTTGGTGGTAAAAGCCGAACTGGCAGAGCAATCAGCCGTTCGCGGTTGCATGGTAATCAAACCTTACGGTTACGCAATATGGGAAAAGATGCAGCACCAACTTGATAAGATGTTTAAAGAGACCGGTGCCCAGAACGCATATTTCCCCTTGTTAATTCCCAAATCATTTCTTTCTCGTGAGGCCGAACATGTCAAAGGTTTTGCCAAAGAGTGTGCCGTGGTGACCCATTATCGGTTGAAAGCCAGTGAAGACGGCAACAGCGTGGAGGTAGATCCAGCTGCACGTCTTGAAGAAGAACTCATTATTCGTCCCACTTCGGAGACAATCATTTGGAACACATATAAGAATTGGATTCACTCTTGGCGTGACCTACCGCTGATGTGCAACCAATGGTGTAACGTAATGCGATGGGAAATGCGCACAAGACCTTTCCTTCGCACTTCGGAATTCCTCTGGCAAGAAGGTCACACAGCACACGCCACACGCGAAGAAGCCGAAGAAGAGGCTCAGAAAATGCTGCATGTCTATGCCGATTTTGCAGAACAGTGGATGGCGGTACCCGTTGTTCGAGGTGTCAAAAGCGAAACCGAGCGATTTGCCGGAGCCTTGGATACATACACAATCGAAGCGATGATGCAGGATGGAAAGGCTTTGCAGAGTGGTACGTCGCACTTCTTGGGACAGAATTTTGCTAAGTCTTTTGATGTCACTTACCTCAACAAGGAAAACAAACCCGAATATGTGTGGGCCACTTCATGGGGAGTCAGCACCCGATTGATCGGTGCGCTCATTATGACCCACAGCGACGACAATGGTCTTGTGCTGCCTCCGAGGCTCGCTCCGATCCAAGTTGTCATCATCCCTATTAGTAAAGGTCCGGAACAATTACAGGCCATCACCGAAAAAATAATGCCGATCATGGAGCAACTTCGTGCACTCGGCATCTCTGTCAAGTATGACGACGCCGACAACAAACGTCCCGGATTCAAATTCGCCGATTATGAATTGAAAGGTGTTCCCGTGCGTTTGGTTATGGGCGCACGTGATCTTGAAAACGAAACCGTAGAACTCATGCGTCGCGATACACTCGAAAAAGAAACGAGATCGATCACAGGAATCGTTGAATATGTGAAAGACTTACTCGACGAAATGCAGCAAAATATCTTCCAAAAAGCACTCAAATTCCGAGATGATCACATCTATACGTGCGACAACTACGATGAATTCAAGGCACGGATCAAGGATGGCGGCTTCTTCCTTTGTCCTTGGGATGGTAGCGAAGAGACCGAAGCCAAGATCAAAGAAGACACACAAGCCACGATCCGTTGCGTGCCTTTCAATGTCGATCAGACGCCAGGCATTGATATGGTCAGCGGTAAACCGTCTAAATATCGCGTCATTATTGCGCGCAGCTATTAACGGCCTCAAACCGTTAATAGCTCCCCCTTTTCCGGGCTATAAAGAGTTTGATAAATCAATCATTGAAGAATTATTTTCATCCGTCTCTTGCATAGTTAAGATTTATTACTTACCTTTGCCCCCAGTTTCCGCTTTCGCCCCCTAAGTTAGGGGGATGAGGGGTCTGAACAATTAAAGAGATGATTAAACAAACAAATATAACC
>NZ_BAIX01000061.1 GCF_000613405.1 Hoylesella enoeca JCM 12259
CCGAAAAGCCCTTTGTTTATTGGTGTTTAGCGCATGCCTTACGCGCGCGCGTAAGGTAAAGCTGTGAAGGTGTCTACGCCAGGTGCGATGTGTGTGTGTGTGTGTGTGTTAAGACTTTTTCCGAGATATGCAAATATAAAGCGTTAAAAGATGCAAGAGAATTGGAGTTCTTTTGCATCGCGCTGTTGTTTATATTTGCTCTTCTTGCCATTCTAATAACTATCAACTGTCAATTATCAACTATCAACTGTCGAAGATGCCCGCAAAGGTAAATAAAATTCTTTAATCTTGCAAATTTTCCTATAAAAGATTGTTGATTGAGTGAATAGAAGTGTTTTGCGGAAAGGTTACAGAACTGACCTGCATTCAAGGTTGGGATTCAAGATAAAACGTTATAAGTATGCTCTCGACAACATGGGATAGTCAGCTTCCTGCCCGAACGCAGTTCTGTCGAGTGCGTCAATCGCCCGGCGTTTAACGGTTAATTGCCGGACAACTAAGCATCAATTGCACGACGTTTAACGGTTAGTTGTCGGCCAACTAATCAACGAAAATGAAGAAATATCGAAATTGGTGTAAACAGACTGATAATGAGCAGGAAACGGAATAATTTGCATAGAAGTGCTCTTTTCAAAAAGAGTTATAATATGCAGATTTAAGCAGAAGTTCAGTTACCAAACCATTACCCGATTTTGTCATAGGTAACGATGGAGCAATGTTCGGTAACTGAATTATTTTCGCTCGTGTGGCTGTTGCTGCGGTCGGCAGTTTTCTGCATAAGTGAGGAACGCTTTGAATTTGGTAATTTTGCCACAAAACATCAAAGCGTATGAAAACAGAAAAAATGAAGGTGTTGCTCTACCTCAAAAAGAGCGGTCTGGACAAGTCGGGTAAGGCTCCCATTATGGGACGCATTACCATTGGGCGTTCTATCGCACAGTTCAGTTGCAAGCTCTCCTGTAATCCTGACTTGTGGAATCCCCGTGAGAGCAGAATGGACGGAAAGAGCCGTGAGGCTGTGGAGGTGAATGGCAGGTTGGAGAACTTGCTGCTGTCCATCCAGTCAGCCTATCAGTCTTTGCTTACAAGAGGTTGCTCATTTGACGCAACCGACGTGAAGGAACAGTTTCAAGGCAGTGTGCAGACGCGGTGCATGCTCATCGAAAGACTTGATATGCTCATAAAAGAGAAAGAAAGTCATATCGGTATAGACCTCAGAAAAGAGTCAATGGCAAGCTATCACTCCACGAGAATCCACTTGCAGGAGTTCATCCATAAGAAGTATAAGGTTTCTGACTTAGCCTTCTCACAACTGACAGAGAACTTCATCCATGAGTTTCAGCAGTACTTCTTGGGGGAGTGTGGATTTCAGGAAAGCTCATTCTACAATGTCGCCACCTATTTGAAAACAGTTTGCAGGCTGGCTTACCGTGAGGGGTTGGCAGACATCCTGCTTTTCGACAAAGTAAAAATCAGCAAGGGTAACAAGAAACTCCCCAAAGCACTTGACAGAGGGGCATTTGAGAAGTTAAAGACTCTTCAATTTGAGGACTTGGAGGAGGAAATGGAAACGGCAAGGGATATTTTCCTCTTTGCCTGTTATACGGGTGCTGCGTATTGTGATTTGATGGAACTGGACAAGTCCCATCTTGTGCGTGATGACGAGGGTAGCCTTTGGCTGAAGTTCAACCGTCAGAAGACAAGTGTGCCTTGCCGTGTCAAACTGCTGCCCGAAGCCATACGGCTGATGGAAAAGCTCCACAGCGATGAAAGGGAAACATTGCTCCCTTTCATGGGATATGCCACTTACCAATCTTATTTGAAAGCCCTGCGGCTTCGTGCAGGCATCTCGTTTCCTTTTACCACACATACGGCAAGGCACACCTTTGCCACACTCATCACGCTTGAACAGGGTGTACCCATTGAGACCGTGAGTAAGATGCTGGGGCATTCCAACGTGAGCATGACCGAGCGTTATGCAAAGGTAACGCCACAGAAACTCTTTGAGGAATTTGACCGTTTCCTTTCTTTCACTGAAGATATGCAGTTGGCTATCTGACCTTTTCTTTAATTCAACATTGTTTTATAGTTAAATAACACATGAACTATTCAATCAAGTCCATTATGAGAAGTACATTCAAGATACTATTCTATATCAACAGACAGAAGACAAAGGCAGACGGCAATACCGCCATTCTCTGCCGTATCACCATCGACGGAAAGAACGCAGCCATTACCACAGGAGAAGAGTGTAAATTCTCCGAGTGGAACACCAAGCAGGGTTTGACAACCAACAGGAATACCAATCAAAGGATCAATGAGTTCAGGGATTTGGTGGAAAAGACCTATCGGGACATTCTTGTAAAGGATGGAGTGGTAAGTGTGGAGCTTGTAAAGAACCGCTTACAGGGTATTGCCACCAATCCGACCACGCTCCTTGCCATGAGCTGGGCGGAACTCCAAACAGTCAAGGAAAGTGTTGGCAGATCAGGGGCAGAGGGAACTTACCTTAATCTGTTCTATTCTGACAGAAATCTCCGTGAATTTGTAGAAAACAAAGGAGTGCAGGATATATCCATCGGAACAATTACAGAGGACTTGTTCGAGGAATACCGCTTCTTTCTCAAAAAGCGTGGACTGAAAGCATCCACCGTCAACAGCAACCTCTGCTGGCTGAGCCGACTAATGTTCCGTGCGGTCAGCAAGAGGATTATCCGCTGCAATCCGTTTGAGAATGCCAAGTATGAGAAGGAAGAAAAGAAGATACGCTTTCTGCAAAAGAGCGATGTAATGAAACTTATGTCAATGAAGATGAACGACAAGGAAGCGGAACTGGCAAGACTGATGTTTGTCTTTTCCTGCTTCACAGGCTTGGCTATCTCAGATATGGAGAATTTGGAATACAAGCATATCCAAACGGCAGCTGGCGGACAGATGTACATAAGAAAGGAGCGCCAGAAGACCAAGGTTGAGTTCATCGTGCCGTTACATCCCATAGCGGAAGCCATCATCAGCCATTGCAGGAATTCGCAGGCAGGAAACGAAGAACAGCAGACGGTGAAAGAAAAGGGCGACCGCTTTGTCTTTTACCGTGATTGCAGCCGTAGCGTCATGGATACCAAGCTGAGCATCGTGGGAAAGGCTTGCGGTATCCACCAAAGACTTTCCTACCACATGGCAAGACATACATTCGGCACGATGAGCCTAAGCGCAGGTATTCCTATTGAGAGCATAGCCAAGATGATGGGGCATGCCTCCATATCAAGCACTCAAGTTTATGCGCAGGTGACGGACAACAAGATATCAGAGGATATGGACAGGCTCATTGCCAAGCAATCGGCAAAAGAAAAGGAACTTCGGAGAGAGAGGTTTGTGAACCAAACTCTCGTATCTCGTTGTATATAAACTTTCTATATGTTTTGACAAATCATCAGTGTAGCATTTTTGTAGCAGTATTCTGACCGCTTAATGACTACCATTCTGACTACCTATTGAAAGCTCAACCGCTCTCTTTTCTTGGGTACAAAGATATATAAAAATGTACTACCATCCAAATCTTTGCGTCATAAATATTTAGAGATTTTACTGCTACATTTTCCAGTGCAAGGTGCAAGCCCTTATATATAAAGGGTCTTGCACCTTGCACTGCGTATTTTTTAAAACAATTTTAATTGTCTAAACCGTATTTCATATTGTCTTTTTTCAGATTAAAATCATTATATTAGCCAATATATTATGTGTTCCGCTACTGTTAAACAAACTTGCACTGGCTGCAAGACAGATTGCATAGTATGCAAACATTTTCATGTAGCGGGTTGCTCTTGTGACAGTGCTTTAGTAATTTTATAAGTATGAAAGAATTATTGGAAATGCTGAAGTCGGCAAGAGTGAAAAATGGTTATTCGCAGGAGTATCTGTCTGTTATTCTGAAAGTTAGTTCGAGCCGAATCTCGCGCTGGGAAAAAGGAAAGACAGCAATGACCCTTGATCAAGTTCTGATGTACGCTTCTAAAGTGGACATCCAGCCTACCAAAATATTCGAGTTTCTTGCACGTAATGGGCAGACTGATCCTTTACCTATAGCAGAAATTCACCTGGAGGTTTTCACTGAGGAAGCATTCAGAAGACTTTCACAGTTAGTCTGTGAACTCGGAATAGAACATGTAACAATTAAAACCAAACGATTACGCTGATGGAAATAATCGCAGTAGAAAGCCAAGCCTATCAAGAACTGATAGACAAGCTCAATCGTATTGAGCAGTATGTTGAGCGCACCTCCCGTCTTATCCAAGACATTGACGACGAGCTGGAGATGACCACGAAAGACCTAATCGGGACTCTGAATGTTTCAGAGTCCACCCTTTACCGCTGGCGCAAGAAGCAGCTGGTGCGTTACCGCTACACGGAGGGCGGCGATGTGCGCTACTTTTTCAAGTCAATCATTATTGCCGTGAAATGTAGCCGGCTCCGTGTATCAGGGATGAGGAACGATGAGATTCTCGGACGACTCAACCGCTTCAAGGACAATCTTATAATGAGTTCTTGCCTTAATCCTAAAAATAGATAAAGTATGATAGATAAAGAACAAATACTTTTGCTTACACAAGGAGGGTTGAACGTGTTCTCCCATTTCCTTGGCTTTGAGGTGAACCTTCATCGCAACTTCCGCAGTCCTTTCTATGATGACAGGCGGGCTTCCTGTCATATTTTCTATGACAGGAAGAGCTCATCCTATAAGTTCTATGATCATGCGATACCGCTATTCAGGAGACTGTTTCTGGTTTGTGGCAACCTTGCACAGCCTAAACCTGAAGACCGATTTCCCAAAAGTCTTGAAAATCATCGTACAAGAACTGGGACTGTATTCTTTGTATGACGGTGAGAGGTGTAGCGAGGGCAAAATTGCTACGCCGATTCAGAAAAGTCTAGTCATCCCAAGTTCAAAGGCTGACATTACCGAAAGTAAGGAAGAACGTCCATACAGTTTCGAGATACAGCCATTTGACAATGGGCTGCTGAACTATTGGGGGCATTATGGCATCCATGAGGATACACTCCGCCTTTTTCGGGTACGGAGTCTTAAACGCTATGAGAGTATTTCTTCTGATGGAAGAAAATTTGAACTTTATGGCTCACCTACGGAACCTATCTTTGCTTATATCGGAAACGGGTATGTCAAAATATACCGTCCCCACAGCCCGAAAATCCGCTTTCTTTATGGTGGGCGGATGCCTGCCACCTATTGCTTCGGAATGGAGCAGATTCCTGCCAAAGGAGATATGCTCTTCATTACAGGCGGGGAAAAGGATGTACTCTCATTGTATGCACACGGCTTCAATGCAATCTGCTTCAACAGTGAAACGGCACAGATACCGACAAGCATCATCGAGAGCCTTCAGCTTCGCTTCCGACATATCATACTTCTGTATGATGCTGACGAGACAGGCGTACGCGAGAGTCACAGACAAGCAGAACATCTGGCAGAATACAAAGTATTGAACCTTTCACTTCCGCTAAGTGGTACGAAGTCTGAAAAAGACATTTCAGATTTCTTTGCCTTGGGCAACGGGGCAAAGGAACTGAAAGAGCTGCTTGCCAAGATGTTCTCAGACCTATACAGCCAAACCATGATGATGTTACGTTCCTGTGAAATTGACTATGAGAATCCACCGGACATTTCCAAATCAGTAGTAGCAGTAAACGGTGTGCCACTCGGCACGCAGGACAATCTGTTCTGCATTACTGGAGGTGAGGGGACAGGCAAGAGCAACTATGTCGGAGCCATCCTTGCCGGAGCGTTGGGAGAAAAACGATTGCCGATAGAGAATACCTTGGGATTGGAGATTACCGCCAATCCCAAAGGCTTGGCAGTCCTGCACTATGACACGGAACAGTCCGAGGCACAGCTGCACAAGAACTTGGGTAAGACACTGCGTAGGGCTTCTCTGACGGCAGTACCGGAGTTTTGCCATTCCCTGTATCTTGCCTCTCTGTCCCGCAAGGACAGGCTGAAGCTTATCCGCGAGAGTATGGACTTGTTCCATCACAGGCATGGAGGCATCCATCTTGTGGTGATTGACGGAATAGCCGACTTAATACGTTCCGCCAACGATGAAACGGAAAGTATTGCCATTGTGGACGAGCTTTATCGCTTGGCGGGGATTTATAATACCTGTATCATCTGCGTGCTGCACTTCGTACCGAATGGTATCAAACTCCGTGGTCATATAGGCTCGGAACTGCAACGCAAGGCGGCCGGTATTCTCTCCATTGAGAAAGACGACAATCCCGAATACTCTGTGGTGAAGGCATTGAAAGTCCGTGACGGAAGTCCGTTGGACGTACCGATGATGCTTTTCGGCTGGGATAAGACAGAGGACATGCACGTCTATCGTGGTGAGAAGTCTAAGGAGGACAAGGAAAAGCGCAAGACCGATGAACTTATCGGCGTTGTCAGAGAGGCTTTCAGAAAACCCCTCAAGCTCACTTACCAAGAACTTTGTGAGGTCTTGATGCGCGAGATGGAAATCAAGGACAGAACCGCAAAGAAGTACATCGCCTATATGAAAGAACAACGTATCTTGGCACAAGATACCAATGGTAACTATCAAAAAGGAGAACTATGTCGTACTTAGAACATCATACAGAAGATACATGGCAGAAACGATTGTTTGATAAACTGATGCGTGTCGAGGACAAACTCGACCGCCTGCTGATCCTGCAAGAGCAATCTGTTGATACAACAGTCCATCCTCCCTTGAAACCCGAATACTTGGATATCATTGATGTATCCAAGATTCTCAAAGTGGAGCAAAAGACCGTTTACAACTGGGTTTGGGCAGGAAAAATCCCTTATCTCAAAGCCAATGGACGATTACTTTTTCTCAGGGAAGAGATTGACGAGATGCTGAGAAGGCGAGATAGTTGGTGATGCGTATTTGTTGGTTTTTATTGTTGTTTTGTTGTGTAAATGCAAGCAGTTACATTACAAAATAACGGTTACAAAATTGATAATACGTACATTAATACTGGCATAGCTCGTTAAGCTCGTACTTTTCTCTGTTTTTTGTGCTGATTATGAGATTTTATATGTACCTTTGTTGTCGTGAATAATGCATTATTTCGCGACAAAATACAATTATAATTATGACAAAAAGCATTGAAAGTAAAATACTTATAAAATCAAAGAAGTGCGGACGCGGTTCTGTATTTTTTGTGGGGGATTTTATTTCGTATGGCAATCGAGATGCCGTTAATAAGGCTTTGGAACGTCTCGTAGAAAAAGGACAGATGCTTAGGGTTGCACGTGGCATTTATTGCTACCCCAAAATGGAAAAAGTATATGGCCTGGGTATGGTTCCTCCATCGCTTGAGGATATTGCCAAAGCAATGGCAAAAAGGGATGGCGCAAGAATTGTCCCAACGGGACTTTATGCCCAATACCAGTTAGGACTGACTCAACAGATACCGATGAACATAGCTTACTTAACCGATGGCGTCTCACGTACTATAAATCTTGGCGAAGGGAAAAACATAAAATTCAAGCGCGCCTCTCCCAGATATTTCTCCATCCGTAGCCGGTTGGCCCTTCTCTTAACAACAGCCCTTAAAGACTGGAAAGTAGAGAAACTGACTGATGAGCAGGTTGCTACCATTAAAATGAAGTTAAACGAAAATCCTCACCTTCAAGTTGCCGACCTCAAACTGATGCCTTCAAAGGTAAGGGAATTTATAGTTGGTCTATATGAATAGGTTTCTTGGATTATCCGATTCACAACGGAAAAGCGTCTATGAATCAATTGCAGATAAAGTCGGGTTACCCGCACAAGTGATTGAGAAAGATTTTTGGGTAACTGCAATCTTGCAAACTATCTTTTCACTTCCTATAGCAGAGCATCTTGTTTTCAAAGGCGGCACAAGTCTGAGCAAAGGTTGGAAACTTATAGAGCGATTCTCGGAAGATATAGATGTTGCTGTCAATCCTGTTTTTCTTGGTGCTCCTGAAGGAGATCTCACAAAAAAACAAATCAAGAAATTGCGCAAGGCATCATCGCTTTTTGTTTTAGAGGAACTAACCCCTATGATTTGTGAAGAACTAAAAAGACAAGGCTTGCAGTCGTTTGTCACAGTTAATGCCCAACCCAATGGCGAAGGTGAAGCCACCTATCCCGAACCACGTCAGATTTATCTTCACTATAAATCAGTTTTTGACAAGGAGCTTACATATCTCCGCCCTGATATTGTATTGGAAGTGAGTGCACGTTCATTGCTTGAACCGACAGAATCAATACAAATTAAAAGTATTATTGGAGAGCATCTTCCGATTACACCATTGGCTGACAGTGCCGTTCATACTGCTATTCCCGCAAAGACATTCCTTGAAAAGGCGTTTTTGCTTCACGAACTCTTCTCCATTCCCGGACACGGAATGATAGCAGAGCGCAAGAGCCGACATCTTTATGACCTTTACGTATGATGAATAAAGATTTTGCAAAGAAAGCCATTGCAGATGATGCATTATGGGAATCTATTCGTCATCATAGAGAAATTTATACTTCAGTGAAAGATGTGGATTATACTCCTGATGTACGCAAACGTCTCAGGATTGTCCCCCGGAAAGATATTCTTGAAGAATGGAAATCAGACTATCAGGCAATGATGGAATCAATGATTTATGGCAAAAAGCCTTCATTTGAAGAACTGTTAGATGCACTATCCGAACTTCAAGAAAGGTTTAGGATAAGCAAATAGTAAACAACACAAGTAATCTATTAGATTTTGGCAATAACAAGCGTTATTTGCCAAAATCTAATAGAGAGAACTAAGGAATAACATTAAGGATAATGTCGCCATTTCGGTTTGAAACTCTGCGAATGTTTCTCCTCTTCTGCATCCTGAACAGAAAGGTTATCATTCCCTTTCCCGACAGAATGATTGTTGCCGGACAGACCCTCTCCTTGTTTCATTTCATCCTTTGCATCTTGTTCCTCTTCCGGAGGTGAAAGTGTTAAGACTATTTTTCTGTCCAGCTCCGCAGCTTCACTTTTAAGTGAGCGAAGCTCGTCCTCTTTTTTCCACGAGCTGTTTGCAATAGTAATGTAAACCTCCTTACCAGCAGCTACTTTTTCCATTTCCTTCTCATGCGACTCTATCACCTTCGGGATACGCTCCAAAGCATTAACGAAGTTCTGGCAGGCGAGTTTCGGGTCTGTTGCCAACTTACCGTTATTATAGGTATAGTAAATACTCTCCTGACCTTTCACAAAGAAGCGGTTCACCGAGCAGTCGAACAAGTCCTTGGAAGTACTCTCTGTCTTGACCATGATGGAAAAGCCGTAAATCTCACCGATTTTGTTGTACTCGCCCTTGGTTCGTGCCTTTTCGTCTATCTCCTGCAGACGTGCAGCAATGGCCTTGATGTCTGTACTGTCTTCCACACCTTTGATTGTCAGTTTATTTATAGGTGTACCTTCATCATCACGCTCCACACACTTCTCAAAGAGAGCTAAATCAGACTGTGCCTCTTTGATTTTGTCCGTATGGAAGGATACAGAACTCTCAATCTCTGCCAACTTGCCCGTTGCGGCATCACGCTCACGGAGGAAGTTCTTGCGCTCTGATTCCAATGTGGTAATCTTCTTGTCCAGTCTTGCTTTCTCCAAAAGGTCGGTATTGCCAGAAAGCACCGCTACGTATTCGGAGAAGTTCATGCCGCTGTCCTCGTCCATTGAACCCTCGTCAATGGTACGACTGCCAAGCGTGTTTGTCTTCAGCTGATTGATGAAAAGCTGCTTGTTGTGAAGCAGGTTGAACTTATAACTGTCTAGCGATCGCTCTACGGCATAGATAATCACATCGACCTTGTTGTCGGCAAACTCCTTGGCAACAAGGTTTCCTTTACGGATGGCA
>NZ_BAIX01000060.1 GCF_000613405.1 Hoylesella enoeca JCM 12259
AGGCGAGAGAACGGCATTCATCGTACCCAGTACGACTGTCGGGAAGAACATGATGCAGAAACCCAAGACAAAGGGACGGAGAAGGGGAAAGACGTCTATCGCCTCGGCACGGGCTATGGAAGCCCATACCCGAAGGGCAATATAAAAGAGTGCACCCAAGCCTGCAATACCCTTGGCAATGCCCGTCATCTGGGCGCAGAGCGGCATCATCTCTTCATAGGTTGAGTGGAGCAGCTCGTGTAAACTGGCAAAATCCATAAGCAAGTGTGTTTAGATGTATGAATGACCAATAACCAATAACTTAATTACCAATACCTGCTTGCCGTATTGCCGTAGAGCGCCTTGACGGAGGCAAGGTTGTTCTTCTCACGGGCACGGACGTAACTTACGGAGATGTTCTTCCTTGTGTAATACGACACGAGCGAACGGTTTTCCCTAAGCGTGGTGTAGATGCGGTCGATAGCCTGCATACGCTCGTGGTCGTTCATCGAGAGAACACCCGACTTGACGATGGACTTGAGTTCCTTGAGACTCTCACCGCTCTGCTCCAGAAGCTTGGCATAGCCCGAAGCCATCGCAGCAAGTTCTGAAGGGCGGAAGTTCTTGTCCGAGAGCATTTTCTTATACGAGGTGACGTAAATCTCCGAGATGTCGCCCACCATCAGGATACACTCCTTGACCTTGTAGGCATCTCCGATGAGGTTGTTCACTTTCTTTAAGGCATCGTAATACTTCTTGGTGTCGTTGTAGAGTTTTTCCACCTCCTTGAATCCGTCCAAGGTGTTCTTCACCGTCTTGGAGGCGGTGGCTATCTCCTTGACCGAATTGACGATGTTGCCGGCGAAGTTACCGGGATCGGTTACCACCCACTGTGCGTGGGCCTTTCCGCTGAATAAAAGGACGGTGCCCATCAGCAGCATTAAAATTCTTGTTCTCATTGTTCTTTTTGTTTATGATGTGAATACTATGTTTGTCTGAATGTCCACTAAGGGATGTCTATTCAGCTTGCTGTTATAGGGATAAGTTGGACAAGTTAGTCCAAGTATTTGGACACGACTGTCTAATTGATTGGACACGTTTGTCCAATTGTTTATCCACGTTTGGCTAAACCAATACATTTTTTACATGTCTTGTCCGATTAACGATTTCGTGCAACCCGTTTCTCTTGTGCAAGCTGCCGGATAGCCGTTTCGATATCCCCACCAAGCTGTGCAGCCCTGTTCATTACCTCCACCTTCTCGGTTTCCTCCGTGGTGTAGGTGAGGTATTCCTCCATGCTCACTTCCGTGGCATAGACTGCACTCTGCATACCGCCCAGCCCTATCCACACTTCCTTGTAGAGTCGGTTAGGGTCGTTGTTCTGGTTGATGGATAGTATCTGGCTCTTTTCCTTTTCCGACAAGCCGAGCATCGCCTGTATACCATCGAACTTAGTCATGTACTTGCGCTGGTCGAGCAGTATCTTGCAGTCGGAGTTGTTGATGATGCTCTCCTTGACAATCGGAGACTGGATGATATCGTCCACCTCCTGCGTCACGACAATGGCTTCCCCGAAATACTTTCTCACCGTCTTGTACAAATATTTTATATAGTCTGCCATGTTAGCCGAAGCAATGGCTTTCCACGCTTCTTCAATGAGTATCATTTTCCTGATACCTTTGAGTCTTCGCATCTTGTTGATGAAGGCTTCCATGATGATAATCGTCACCACGGGGAAGAGGTCTTTGTTGTCCTTCACTTGATCAATCTCGAAGACGATGAAGCGTTTACTGAGCAAGTCGATGTTCTTGTCCGAGTTCAATAGGAAATCGTAACGTCCCCCTCGGTAGTATTGCTTGAGGGTTGTCAGGAGATTGTTGATATTGAAGTCCGAGAGTGTTACCTTGATGTCCCGTTTCTCCATATCCTTGCGATAGACGTCTCGCAGGTATTCATAGAAAGTATTAAAACAGGGCGTAACACTATGGTCTGCACATATCAGCTCGATGTACGAGTTCACGGCAGAGCCAAGTTCGCCCGCCTCGGTCTTGGTGATATGCTCATCGGCACTTTTCCAGAGCGTAAGCAACAGCGTGCATATACTCTCCCTCTTTTCCACATCGAAGAAATAGTCGTCGGTGTAGAAGGGATTAAAGGAAATCGGGCTTTCATTTGTGTAGGTGAAATAAACCCCATCTTCGCCTTTGGTCTTGCGGTGGATGAGTTCGCACAATCCCTGATACGAGTTTCCTGTATCGACCAAGAGGACGTGCGCCCCTTGCTCGTAATACTGGCGTACCATGTGGTTGGTAAAGAAAGACTTGCCACTTCCCGAAGGACCCAAGATGAACTTGTTACGGTTAGTGATGACTCCCTTTTTCATTGGCAAATCCGATATATCCAGATGAATAGGTTTTCCAGAAAGGCGGTCAGCCATCTTGATACCGAAGGGAGAGAGCGAATCCTTGTAGTTTGTCTCTGCCGTAAAGAAACAGAGGGCAGGCTCGATGAAAGTATAAAATGACTCTTCTGCTGGAAAGTCTGCCGCATTGCCGGGAATGCCTGCCCAGTAGAGCGTTGCCGCATCAATGGTGTTGTGGCGTGGGTGGCATTCCATAAGAGCAAGTGCAGAGCCCACGTCATTCTTAATCTGGCGAAGTTCTTCCTTATCGCTGCTCCATGCCAATACGTTGAAGTGGGCACGGATAGAGGTCAGTCCCTGTGAGTGGGCAATATTGAGATACTCCTGTATCCACTCCTCGTTGATTTGGTTGCTACGGCTGTAGCGTGCCAGCGAGTGCATATTCCTTGCCTGCTTCTCAAAGCGTTCCAAGTTGGCATCGCTGTCTTCGATGAAGAGATACTGGTTATAGATATGGTTGCAGGGCAACATCAGCCCTACGGGCGAGGCAAAGGACAACCTGCAATCCGAGCGGTCAGTGGACAGTCGTTCATATCGGCTATCCGTACTGACCGTTGTCGGCAGGTCATCTGTATCGGAAAGCGTATGCAGACAAAGCATATTGTCGCCCACACGCACAAGGTCTGCGCCCAGACGGATGTCCTCCAAAGACGCGTGTCCTTCTTCCGAGAGGGAGAAATAACGGTCCAAGAGACCGCCCTTTTCATTTGTGCCAACTAACTCGTCTTCAGTCATGCGGACAATCCTTATCTGCTCGGTATCGTTGATGATACGCTCGAACTGGTCTACGGCTTCCATAAACTTCATCACCTCCTCCTTGTTGGTGATTTCCTTGGGTAACAGGTGTCCACGGCAGAGTGAAGAGAAGTTGCTCTGCTGTGCCATGCGCTGCTTGTTGGTCTTGGTAAGGAAGAGATAGACTGAATGGTGGAGATACGGACGTTCGTTGAAATGCCGTTCAGAGGAACGGGCAAGGAAGCTCAGTCCGCCATCGGAGAGCTTTCCTTGATAGTCCTCCTTAATGAACCAGTCCTGCTTGTGCACGATGCTGTAATTGGGTAGCACTTTTATAGCCTTATGCCAGGCAGAGTGCATTGCCTCGTATTCTGTAGAAGTGACGGTAAAGAGTTCGGGCAGCTCCACACGGAAAGCCACCGTGATGTCAGCATCCTTGCTCACCAGACAGCCCTGCTCTATGGAGAGCAGTGGAAACTTCGACTCCAAGGTTGTTATCTTGCTATTGTTTCTCATTTCTTCGCTTTCTTTGGTTGAAGGTTACGGATAAGGTGGCAGACCGTGCGGCGGTTCACAAGGTAGCGTGGTGCATACGCACTGCTCCTTTCTTCATCAGCCCGTATTGCCCGTACTTTCTATTCATGGTGAACGTTTGCCATACCACAAGGCTGGCACCCACTACACCTATGACAAGACAGGCTATCTGACTGATGCCGCAGAGATAGAGAATGACCACGAGAATGAAGACTGCCAGCAGCCCTCCTGCAAAGAGGAAGAGGTACTGCGCCTTCAAGCCCTTGAACTCTACCGTCCGGCCTACACCCTTGTTGATTTCAAATGCTGCCATCGCCTTACAGGAAGAAACTTCTCAGGATAGTGGCAGCCACAATGAGGAAGATACACGCACCGAACCAAGAGGCTGCGGTCTTGCTCGTATCGGGGTCACCACTTGAGAACTTGTTATACACTTTAATGCCTCCTATCAACCCACTACCGCCCCTACGGCATAGATGAGTTTCGTGCCGGGATCGAAGTAGGAGGTTACCATTTTTGTAGCTTCATTGATACCGGCAATACCATTGCCCTGTGCGTATGCTCCTATGGCGGTAGCCGTCAGCAGGAACAGCATTGTGATTTTCTTTTTGTTGTTCATTGTTCTTTTTATTTTAAGTTGTTAAATGAATTGTTTTCTTTTGGGTAGAGATGGTAAGGGGTGGCTCGGTTTTATCGTATGACAGATATGGGATGATTGTTTTACTTTTGAGCCACCCCTCGATCACGGTACAATATGAACAAACACTATTTTTACAGATAGTATGAAAGTGGATGCTCGTCATCTTCCGAAACATCGCTGTCGCTGCTCTCTACGTTTGAGTTCGTTTCAAAGTCAGGAGAAGAGTTTATATTATTTTCCTCTAATTCCGCTTCCTCCGCTTTGCGAATGGCAGCGAGTAGCTTCTGATGGTCTTGCTCCTGTCCGAGTGCGACTTCTTTCATGTATTCCATGAGCTCAGTCCCTCGTATCGCTTGCAGCGTTTCGTGAACCTCCGCTTCGCTTTCCTCATCGAGTGCATCGTCATTCCTGTGCCAGCCGTTTATACGGGACAAGTCCCTTGTAAGAATTGCCGATGGTGAGACTTCGGGTAAAGAATCGTCTGCAATCTGCAGTTCTTCACGGATGATAGTGTCTTCGTCCGGCTCGTCCATCGTGTAGTCAACCTGCATTTCATTGTCTTCTTCCTTTTCATCCGTATGTTCGGGTGCGGATTGAGGTGTAACAGTTGATTCTGTTTCATCTTCCTTGCGTACATTTTGCGTCGCAAAGGTACTGGGATTATCGGCTGAATTTTCAGACGAGGAAACAGCGGGAATTTCGGGGACAGACGGGGAAGTAAAGGGTTTACTCCTGCCCACCAAAACGTGCCTGGCATGTTCTACCTGTTCTTTTGTGACAATAGGCTTTCCTGTGGTTTCATCCACAGATTTGGGGACTGGCCGCAAGCAGATTTTCCACAGGTATGCGATACCTAAAAGTAGCCATATCACACCCAAGAAAAGGAGAATATCTAATAGAATTGTTTCCATTACTTACAGTGTTATGGTGGTTTTACTTCTCTGTTTATCGGCTGCATCATTGATTAGTTTCTGATGTTCCCGTAAATGTTCACGCAGGATATTCTCTATGTAGGAAGTCATAGACACACGCTGATTCAAATCATGTAGAATATTGCGAAGCACCTGCAAGGTTTCGACATTCATGGTAAAGGCTGTTTTCCTTGGAAAGCGTGAAGTATGAAGAAAACGATTGCGATAATCTTCAAAACTATTGTAGTCCGAATATACGGAAGGGGAAGAAGTATCTTCTTCTGATAATACTACCTCTGCTGTTTCCTCCATGGTTTCCACAACAGGTTTTTCCATAGAAGACAAAAGCCTGTCCAAGCGAATACAGAAATAGACAATGCTGATAAGCATCCAGATAATCCCCATGAGGAGAAATGTATCCAATAACAATGTTTTTATCATAAATTAAGTGTTTGATTACGTTTATACTGTGCCGCTGTCTTGTTCAGCATGGCTTGGTTTTCTTTCAAATGCTCAAGAAGGATATTTTCAATGTAGGCAGTGAGGGTAGTCTTTGCACGGACATCCCGAAGGACATCCCTGAGCAACTGCAAGACCTCACTGTTAATGGTGAATCCGGATTTACCATTACTGCATTGAGAATGGCTAAGGTAGCGTTCACGATATTCCTCAAAAGAGAGTTTGGCAGACAGGGCATCTTCCCTGCTTCCTTTGTCTTTATTTTTTTTAGCCCGTAAAGGTTCTGCTGTCTGTTCTGCTGCAGAAGTCCTTGCAACAGGTTCTTCTTCTTTCGCTTCTTGCGGTTCATCCGATTGGAGTTTTTCCAAATCACGCTCAAGCTCTGTGGGCTGGTCATAAAAGGGGGATTCTTCCGGAGAACGTTCCTGTACACCGTAATTGCCCATCTCCTTGAGTTTGCTCCGGAGGACTTTCTTTCGTTCTTCACTAATGGCGGTCATAGGCTATCCGGAATGAGATGGCATTTTTCGATTACTTCCTCCACCCACAAGTCTATACCAGTAGGAAGACGTAAGGTAAGTGCCGGAGGTAAGTAAGAACTGCGGAAGACACCCTTCACGCCACCTAACTCCAATTCCCTGGAGAATCTCACGGAATGGTATATACGGGCATCAAATATACTGATGTCCTCTTCCTTTGCATATTGTGTGTAATAGTCCATAACGATGGAACTGGCGCTACGGTTGATTTTGTTCCATAGTAAGAGCAGGTCACGGATACGGGCATCGCTAAGTCCGACTCCCAAGTCCCTGATGGTCCTGGCATAGGCAAAGCTGGACACCAAAGATTGGGGATCCGCCTCTATAGGGGTGATGATATAGTCCATGTCTATGGAGAGTTGGAGCAAATCCTCGGTTGAAGCATGACCGGGAAAATCAAAAATTACGAGGTTTACCTTTATATCATGCGTCCTGATGTATTCGTTCACATATTTAATGACGTTTTTCGGTGTCGAGCGAATAATGGGATAGGCATGTTTCCCAAACTTGGTGAAGAAATCCTTCATCTGTTTAGAAATGGTTTCACTTCCCTCTATCACGCGGCGTTCTCTCTGCCTCAACTTGAAGAACGACTCTTGCGTTCCGTCACAATCTACGACAAGAAGAGATATTCCTTTTTCGTAATATAGAATGGACGCGAGGATTTCGGCAAGGCTACTCTTGCCAACCCCTCCTTTTTGCGATGCGAAGCCCAGATAGACGGCTGATTTTTAACTTTCTGCTTCATCGTTGTTGAATATTGTATGATTAACTCTATTGTTACTTTCTTACAGACCGAGTTCAGTCAGTCGGATAGACAGTGAGTTGGTAGATAGGTATCGAGCCTTGAACTGACAGAATTTTTAACTGAGTGTCATAATTACTTTTTGACTGACTGATCTATAGACTTTATTACCGTCTGTCCAACTTCCCGAAAAACTCTTTAGCTGAGTTTTGTCGGTCGGTAGATGAGTTGATAAATTGGTACGTTTTGACCTAAATCCACTGCAAAATAAGTCAGTAATTTAGTTATTTCCAACCCTTGGGGAAATGCAGGGAAATGAAAGGAAAAAGAGTGAATATCATTGATAATGAGTTATTTGAAAATCCGCCGTAACTTTGCAGGCGAGAATAATACATGGAGGTATACTCTTAGAAACAGACACCCCATAAGGGTGGATGCTTCAATCGTATCAACTCTTGGTATTGGCAAGGTGTGTCTTTGTAACACAAACCGCTGTTTGTACCACAAAGACCCTTGCTCGGTGCGAGGGAATAATTACTCCAAAGTCGTAATTAAAGAAGAAAACAACAGTGGATAAGCAGACGGAAAAGGGCAAAGTGGAGAAAGCTCCTGATAAGCCGCGTTGGGACAACTGGCATGTACGGCTACCCAACCCCAAAGACCAGCAAAGGGCAATTGATTTGTTTCAGCGTTCAGGCGCCGAGACCAAGTCGGATTTCGTGCGCGGGCGTATTCTCGGAGAGCATTTCAAGGTGATTACGGTGGATAAATCCGCCGTGGAATATTACCGAAAACTCTCTGAACTGACGGCACAAATTCATAAGATTGGTGTACTCTATAACCAGACCGTACGCGCCATCAACAGCTATCACAGCGTAAAAACTGCACAGATCCTGCTTGAAAAGTTAGAGCATTTATCGGCTCAAATCATTGCCTTGCAGGAACAGGCAATCAGTCTTACCATAGATTACCGCAGGAAATGATAGCGAAGATTTCAAGTACGGAAAACCTTGGAGGGGCACTCGGCTATAACTTCAAGAAGGTAGGGAAAGGAGAAGCGAGCATTCTTCTTGCTGCTGAACTGTATCAAAACAACGATGGTAATTACACGATGGAGGATGTACTGGCCGACATGGAAGCTTTGATACCTAAAAAAAGCCGAACGAAGAAGACGGTGTTCCATTGCTCGCTCAATCCGCATCCGGACGATAAAATCTCCGATGAGCAACTCGTGCAGGTAGCCAGGGAGTATATGGAGGCACTCGGCTACGGCAATCAACCTTATATCGTGTTCAAGCACAGCGACATCGCCCGTGAGCATATACATATCGTATCACTTCGGGTGGACAGTCGTGGACGGAAGATTAACGATAAGTTTGAGAAACGGCGGAGCAAGAAGATTACTGATTCCTTAGAGAAGAAGTACAACCTCATTCCAAGTTCAAAGGTCAGCGAGAAAGTTGAAACAGCAATGCCCAAGGTGGATATAGGCAAGGAAAACATCAAGGAGCAGGTGGTAAGTGCCCTCCGCATGGTGCTGAAGCATTATCATTTCTGTTCATTGGGCGAACTGAATGCCATCCTTTCAGCATACAATCTTGCCGTAGAGGAAGTCAAGACAGAGTTTCGGGGAAAGAAATACGACGGACTTGTCTATATTCCGACTGATGACAAGGGAGGCAAAGTAAGCACACCCATCAACGCATCGGACATCGGTCGTGGTGTGGGCTATACTGCCGTGCAGAACAGGATGCAAAAATCAAAGCAAGCCATCAAGCCATTGGTACCGACTATAAGAGGCAAGGTGTTACAAACAATGCGTACCTCTCCCCAGACGGAGGAAGAACTTCGGCAAAGATTGGAGGAACAAGGCTTACGTGCAGTAATCCGAAAGAATGGCAATGGAAGAATTTACGGCATTACCTTTATTGGTGACGAGCAGGGTGTTGCATTCAACGGTTCACGCTTGGGCAAGGGATATGCCGCCAATGTATTCAATGGTTATTTCTCCAATCCTGCCCATAACCCATTCTTGGACGAAACGCTGTATGGCAGACCTTCTGCCCGTTTGGAACAATCGGCAACTGTCCAGCCTTTACAATCCAATGCAGAAGAAGGGGATAACCTTATCGATGAACTTATCGAGGATATGGTGGGGGACTCTTTTACATCTACGGGCAACGATGATTGGAAAGAAGCGGCTTGGCAACGTAAACTCCGCAGACAAAATAAGGTAAATCTTAAACGCAGGAAGCGCTAAGTACACTGTTCAAATTATATTCAAAAACTTTTCAAATAGTATTCAAACGATATTCTAAATAAAACTGCAATGGCACAAGAAGATGATTTAAGAGCATTGGGTAAAGTTATGGACTTTATGCGGGGCATATCGGTGATATTCCTCCTTATCAACTGTTATTGGTTCTGCTACGAGGCATTTCAGCAGTGGCACTTCACACTTGGTATCATCAATAAGATACTGATAAATTTCCAGCGAACGACGGGATTATTTTCGTCTATCCTCTGGACAAAACTCTTTTGCGTGGTTTTTCTTGCTCTCTCATGTTTGGGAACAAAGGGCGTGAAGGAAGAGAAAATCACGTGGCCGAAGATTTGGACGGTGCTTTTCTCAGGCTTTGTCTTTTTCTTTCTCAACTGGTGGCTGTTGGCATTGCCCATAGGAAAAATTGGAGCGGCTTCGCTCTATATCTTTACGCTTTCCGTTGGCTATATCTGCCTGCTGATGGGCGGCGTATGGATGAGCCGACTGCTCAAAAACAATCTGATGGACGATGTATTCAATACGGAGAACGAGAGCTTCATGCAGGAAACGCGATTGATGGAAAATGAATACTCTGTCAATCTCCCTACACGTTTTTACTATAAGAAGAAGTGGAACAAAGGTTGGATTAACGTGGTCAATCCCTTCCGTGCCTCAATGGTGCTCGGTACACCGGGTTCTGGTAAGTCCTACGCTATCGTGAACAACTACATCAAGCAGCAGATAGAGAAAGGCTTTGCCATGTATATCTACGACTATAAGTTTCCCGACCTTTCCGAGATAGCCTATAATCACCTACTCCAGCATTTGGACGCTTACAAGGTAAAACCACAGTTCTATGTGATAAACTTTGACGACCCTCGCAAGTCG
>NZ_BAIX01000059.1 GCF_000613405.1 Hoylesella enoeca JCM 12259
TTTTGCTTGAAAAGTGAGTAGTGGGGCTCCCGCTAGCAACTTTTTGCCCGAAAAGTGAGTATCGGGACTCCCGCTAGCAACTTTTTGCTTGAAAAGTGAGTATCGGGACTTCCCGCCAGCAACTTTTTGTTCGGAAAGTGATTAGAAACACTGTTTCCTCTTGCGTGAGAATGTGTGTGTCAAGACTTTTTCCGAGATATGCAAATGTGGTCGCCCACCTGCCATTAACAGCTGGTTTTAATACGGTAGCCGTGCGAGAGATAGAAATTCGCCTTAAAAAAGCATCCAACCACTCTGTGAACGCAGGGAAGTTGAAGCTTTCTAAAAGGCTTCTTTTCGGCGCATAAAAAGTCCCAAACTTACCTGCAAAGAGGAAGATTGGGACTTCTGATGAATTGATGATGTGTTACGTTATTTATCTTTTCCCTATCGCGCCGTAAGAATCATGCGAAATTAATTGTTGACTGTTCCGCCCACAATATCAAGCAATTCATTGGTGATAGCTTGTTGACGGCTCTTGTTGAACTGCAAATTGAGTTCACGCAGAAGCTCGTCAGCATTGTCAGTAGCCGTTTGCATTGCCACCATCCGAGCCGCATGCTCACTCGCATTGCTGTCGAGCAGAGCTGTGTAGAACATCAGATGAAGCTGTTTAGGGATGAGTGTGCTGAGCACTGTTTTGAGATCGGGCTCTACGATGAAATCATCATTGAGTGGATTGGCTTCTATCACTTTGCGCTCTTCATCCGCTGCTTCTTGCGCAAATACTCCTGGGCACGAGCGGTAGTGATATTCGAGGAGAGATCTCGCTCATCATCATACTCCAACTCGGTGGAAAGGTCAATGGGCAAAAACGTTTTACGGGTGAGAATCTGCGCCCCAGCACTCTTGAAATGATGGTAAATCATCTCCACTTTATCAAATTCTCCGTCTAAGAATTTCAACGCAATATCGTGCGCAATATCCTGACATTGGCTCACATTAGGCTTTTCGGCTAATTCGATAAAGCTACCTGCCATAGGCAATCCTAACTTCGCAACCCGCTCTTCCACCTTACGCCCGATGGGATAGACGACGATTTCCTCTACGCCTTGCTGCCGATAGTCGTCAATTGTCTGTTGCATCAGTCGCAGAATATTGGCATTGAAGCCGCCGCACAGACTGCTATTAGAGGCGTAAACGATGAGAGCCACACGACGAATCGTCTTTCGCTCCGTCTCAAACGGCGTCCCTGTGTTGGGTGTAGACACAAGAAATGATTTGAGAATGTGCTCTAACAAATCTTCATAGGGCAACATATTTTCGATCATTTGCTGTGCCTTGTGCAGTTTACTCGACGCCACCATCTTCATCGCACTCGTTATTTTACGGGTGCTGTTGACACTGGCAATACGCGTCTTGATTTCTTTCAGTGACGGCATAAGCGGTTAAGATTTATACTGTCCGGTGATATCGGCCATCTCACGCTCAATCGTTTGCGTTGCATCGTCTGTGAGTTGTCCGGCTGCCAAAGTATCAATGACATCGGGATGGGCAGTTCGCATCTTGTCGAGGAATGAGTCTTGACATTGGCGGACACTGTCGATGGGAACATCGCGAAATAGGCCATGCATGCCGCAATACAAAATAGCGATTTGCTCTCCGACAGGCATCGGACTGTATTGAGGCTGAATCAGCAGCTGGTTATTCTTTCTTCCGCGGTCGAGCGTCATTGCTGTTACGGCGTCCATATCACTTGAAAATTTTGAGAATGACTCTAATTCTCGATATTGTGCTTGGTCGATCTTCAAGGTTCCGGCCACCTTTTTCATACTCTTAATCTGTGCACTACCGCCCACACGAGACACGGAAATTCCCACATTAATAGCCGGACGAAATCCCTGATTGAATAAATCGCTCTCCAAATAGATCTGCCCGTCGGTAATGGAAATCACATTCGTAGGGATATATGCAGATACATCGCCGGCTTGGGTCTCAATAATCGGAAGTGCAGTAAGCGATCCTCCTCCTCTGACATGTCCTTTCATACATGCTGGCAGATCGTTCATCTGCTCGGCAACTTCCTGCTGTTCGTTGATCTTTGCAGCCCGTTCGAGCAGTCGACTGTGTAGATAGAAGACATCACCAGGATAAGCTTCGCGTCCGGAAGGTCGCCTAAGAATCAGCGATACCTCGCGATATGCAACGGCTTGTTTGGATAAATCGTCATAAACAACAAGTGCAGAGTAGCCTCGATCACGAAAATACTCACCGATAGCAGCACCTGCAAATGGTGCATAATATTGCATTGCAGCCGGATCTGCAGCCGTAGCACTAACGATTATCGTGTAAGGCAGCGCACCATATTCTTTAAGTGTCTGTACCAAAGCGGCCACAGTAGAAGCTTTCTGACCAATAGCTACATAGATACAATATACCGGTTGACCGGCTTCATAGAAACTTTTTTGATTAATGATGGCATCAACGGCAATAGCTGTTTTACCCGTTTGCCTATCGCCGATAATCAATTCGCGCTGTCCGCGACCGATAGGAATCATTGAATCGACAGCTTTCAGGCCTGTCTGTAATGGTTCTTTCACCGGTTGACGATAGATAACGCCTGGCGCTTTACGGTCAAGTGGCATCTCAAATGCCCCGGTCAAATCGATGTCTCCATGACCATCAATAGCTTCGCCAAGGGGATTGATAACGCGTCCCAACATATTGTCATTCACAAGAATAGATGCGATGCGGTGCGTGCGTTTGACAGTCTGTCCTTCTTTGATACCGGCAGTCGGACCGAGAAGAATACAACCGACATTATCTTCTTCAAGATTCATCACGATGGCCATCGTTCCGTTCTCGAACTCCAACAACTCATTGGCCTCAGCATTACGGAGACCGTAAATGCGTGCAACGCCATCACCAATTATGAGAACTGTACCCACTTCATCGAATTTCTCGTTTACACTGATGTCTTGTAGTTGTTGCAAGAGAATTTCAGATACTTCGCTTGGTTTGATTTTATCTGACATTGGTCGTTATTCTTTATTTTCTTAAATCTATTTTCTTAGTTGAGTGAGGATGGTATTCAGCTCAGACTTTACGCTAGCATCCATTCGATAGGTGTCATATTCAAGGACAAACCCTCCGATTAGGTCAGGATCAACCTCTGTTTTGAACTCTACAACTCCCTGAGTTCTGTTCTTCACCATCTGTTGCAACTTCTGCTCAATAGCCGGAGTAACGACAGTGGCGGTAATCAGTTTACCACTGGTGATGTTCTTCTGCTTTCTATAAAGCGTAATGTAGGACACAGCAATGAATTGCAGAACATTCTCTCTACCCTCTCGAAGAACCAAATCCAAGAATTTATGGGTAATAGGCGAGATAGATTCACCACACGCTGCCACAAGTAAATCTCGTTTTTTGTCCTTTGAGAGCATAGGATTATCTATCGTAAATCTTAGTTCGGAGATCGTGAGAAAACTGTTCAGAAGTATCTGCATCTCTTGATATACCTTACTTTCGATCCGTTCTGCGATGGCACCTTTCAGCAAAGCACGGGCATATCTGACTGATATCACACCTATATCCATACGATTCAATTCATCTTTGGGTCAACAGAAACCTCATCCAACAGTCTATTAATCATAGCCATCTGCTTATCATCGCCGGAAAGTTTTTCACGAAGAACTTTCTCGGCAATTTGTACGGACAGCTCTGCCACTTGCGAACGAATATCACGAATGGCGTTTTGCTTCTCAGCTTCGATAGCAGTCTTAGCTTCGGAAAGCAGTCGAGCCCCCTCATCGCGTGCCTTTGCTTGTGCCTGTTCCACAATGGCTGTGCGACTGTCTGCTGCTTCTTTCAGTATTTGGGCTTGTTTTTCGCGGGCTTCTTGCAAGATTACCTCGCCCTCCTTTTGGATATTGACAAGTCTCTCATTAGCCTCATGGGCTTTACGGAGACTATCGTCTATGAATGCCTTCCGATCGTTCACCATCTTGATGATAGCAGGGAAACCCCACTTCCACAAGATTCCGAGAACGACGATGAAGACAATCGCCATCCAAAACAATAGCCCAAAATCCGGTGTTATTAATGACATAAGCTGTTAGTTACTTCTGTTTCAAGTATAACACACGTTGAATTTATACGAACAAAGCCAATAATGCAATGATTGCAGCAAAGAAAGCGACACCCTCAACCAATGCAGCTGCGATGATCATAGACGATCTCAGATCGCCGATTTTCTCCGGTTGGCGAGCCATTGCATCCATTGCATTGCCACCAATACGCCCAATTCCGATACCTGCTCCTACGGCTGCAATTCCTCCGCCAATAGCAGCGCCTAACTTTGCAACAGCATCTGCTGCCAATAATAATGATAACATAGTGTTTAAATTTTAATTATTAATAATCTTTTTATTTACTGACGACCTCCGGTTCGTGCTCACGGACGTGTGCCAATGAGATGAACACGGCACTTAACATCGTGAAAACCAAGGCCTGGATGTAACAAACCAAAACTTCAAGAAGCATCATAAACACGCTCATCAATACACTGATAATGGACATCAAACCTCCTGCCACTGGATTAATGGCGAACATTATAAAAATGATGCACGCAAAAGCTAAGGCTATGGCGTGTCCTGCCATCATATTGGCAAATAATCGCACCATCAAAGCAAACGGTTTTGTAAAGATGCTGATGAACTCAATAACCGGCATCAAAGGTACCGGACATTTCAACCACGTTGGTACTTCGGGCCAAAAAATCTCTTTCCAATAGGCCTTGGTTCCTGTCACATTCGTTACGATGAATGTACACAGAGCCAAGAACAGTGTGCAGGTGATGTTTCCGGTCAAATTTCCTCCACCTGGTGGGAAAGGAACAACGCCCATTATATTAGCTACAAAGATAAAGAAAAAGCACGTCAACAGATAAGGTGCGTACTTATCAGCTTCATCTCCGAGAGCCGGTTTGATTACTTCATCATAAATATTCATCACGAACATATGCACCAAGCCGGTAAATCCTTTGGGTGCCGGATCGTCGGGTTTATGTTGCTTACACCAACGTGCCGGTATTAAAATACACAAGACGAGAATAATCGAATTGATGAAAAGCACGGCCACTGTCTTCGTGAAAGAAATGTCAACAGGTCGTACCTCCTGACCGTTAATTCTTTCACATACTTTATTTATATTAGTTCCACTTCCTGAAATGTAGAGGTTGTAAGGGCCGGGACGACTGCCAGTGGCATCAACCTCATGAGCAAATCGATTGCTTAAAAAGAGATGCCAACCCGTAGAACTCTTGACAATCACAGGCAATGGTATCGAAATGGGATGCCCATTTATCGTCGTGATATGCCAATCATACGAGTCTTGAATATGCCCAAACAAGATACCTTGCAAATCAAGCCCCTCTTTCTGAGTCTCGCCCGCTGAACGAACAGGCATCAGCACAAAAAGCATTACAAGGATATAGCTTATTCGTTTGACTTGGTTTATACTCATTTTATTTCTTGTTCTTTTCTATGAAAACGAAAAATATACTGTCAAATATCAAGAGTGCAAAATAATAAGCGGTAAATGGGGCGATGAAATACAGTAAATGGGATGATGAAAAGCCGTCAATTGCAAATCGTTTAACGGCTATCAGTAAATAACTGATAATCAATAACATTGCAGCCAACATTCGAACAATCGGTGCCCCTAAGTAAAACTTAGTGAGATTCTTTGTAGACGAAACAGCCAATGCTTTCCAAACAGAGATATAAACAATACTCGAAAGCAGACTGAACACCACACTGACAACGATACCATTGACCATCTCCATAGACCAGTCACAAACACAGGTAAGAAAAAAAAGCAAGACCGAGAGGCCTGCGATAATCCAAAGGCTGTATTTATAATATTTATTGCCGATTGCTTTCACCTGTTGTCGTTCCATCACATCCTATAATTCTACACACAGAGAAACTATGTTTTTCTTGACTTCAACAAAGCCTCCCTTAATCATCTGTTGTCGTTTCACCCCCTGCACAGCGTATTCCACCTTGCCATTGTCAAGAGACGAGATGATAGGTGCGTGATCCTGTAAGATCTCAAAGCTGCCAAGTGTTCCCGGAACGAGCACACTCTCTACCTCACCATCAAACTCCACTCTTTCAGGAGACACAATTTTCAATCTCAACATACAGTAAAATTCTGCATTAATCTATTATCTCTTAGCAGCCTCCAAAAGCCGTTTAGCTTTCTCTTTAGCATCTTCAATAGTTCCGACATTGAGGAATGCCTGCTCGGGTAGATCGTCTACCTCACCGTCGAGAATTGCATTGAAGCCCTTGATCGTATCTTCGATGGGCACCATCACACCTTTTAAACCGGTGAACTGCTCTGCAACGGCAAACGGTTGAGAGAGGAATCGCTGCACACGACGTGCTCGGTTCACAATCAGTTTATCTTCGTCTGACAGTTCATCCATACCTAAAATAGCGATAATGTCCTGTAACTCCTTGTAGTGTTGGAGTATCTGCTTCACCCGTTGAGCGCACTCGTAATGTTCTTTACCTACAATCAGCGGGTCGAGAATACGCGAAGTAGAACCTAACGGATCTACGGCCGGATAGATACCCAACTCTGTTATCTTGCGACTTAACTCCGTTGTAGCATCCAAGTGAGTAAACGTCGTGGCAGGTGCTGGGTCGGTTAGGTCATCGGCCGGTACATAAACAGCCTGTACCGAGGTGATAGATCCCTTCTTAGTAGAAGTAATCCGCTCTTGCATTGTCCCCATTTCAGAAGCCAAAGTGGGCTGATATCCCACGGCCGAAGGCATACGTCCTAAGAGTGCAGAGACCTCAGACCCGGCTTGGGTAAAGCGGAAGATATTGTCGATAAAGAACATAATATCAGCAGCTTCACCATCTTTGCTCCGTGATCTCGAAACTCTTCTGCCACAGTCAACCCAGACAGAGCTACCGAAGCACGTGCACCCGGCGGTTCGTTCATCTGTCCGTAAACAAGCGTTGCTTGCGATTTCTGCAATTCTTCGGGATCAACCAGCGAGAGATCCCACTTGCCCTCATCCATTGCTTGACGGAATTTTTCACCGTAACGGATAACACCAGACTCGAGCATATCGCGAATCAAGTCGTTACCTTCACGCGTGCGCTCACCCACACCGGCAAAGACCGAATAGCCGTTATGCCCTTTAGCGATATTGTTGATTAGCTCCATAATGAGTACGGTCTTTCCCACTCCGGCACCACCGAACAACCCAATCTTACCACCTTTCATATAAGGTTCCAATAGATCGATGACTTTAATTCCGGTAGCCAGCATTTCCTTATGAGTCGAAAGGTCTTCAAATTTCGGAGCTTCTCTATGAATCGGGTAGGCACCTTGCATATTCAGAGGATCCATTCCATCAATAGGCTGACCAATAACATTCATCATTCGCCCCTTGATTTGTTCGCCTGCCGGCATCACAATAGGGCTTCCCGTCGGAATAACTTCCAAACCTCGCTGTAATCCGTCAGTATTATCCATCGCCACACAACGTACGGTATCTTCACCAATATGTTGCTGAACCTCAATGACCAGTTCATTGCCATTAGGACGTTTAACAGTCAAAGCTTCATAAATTTTTGGAAGCACCTTCTCAGGGTCCTGCCCTTTTGTGTCGAAATAGACATCGATCACAGGACCGATAATTTGAGAAATATGCCCATTTATTTGTGACATAAGCTAATTATATTTTAATTTTATGATCTGATTTCACATCTGCAAATATAGTGAAAACCTCTTTATAGTCGCGAGATTCATCCTTTTTATTAACAGAAATTATTACAATATTTACAGATATTAGTTATATACTCAGTTCATCGAGTACCTTAATCAATTTTCGATCAAATGGTTTATCACTCCGAATAGCCTCACTGAGCGGTACATAAGCAATCTCGTTGTTTCTCACACCAATCATAACGTTGCGCTGTCCTTGCATAATGCTTCAATAGCGCCGACACCTGTCCGACTGGCAAGAATGCGATCGTGGGCCGATGGGCGCCCACCACGTTGTAAGTGACCCAAAATAGAAACCCGAACATCATATTGCGGAAACTCCTTACGCACACGATCGGCATAATAAAGGGCACCGCACTTGGGACTTTCTGACACAATTACGATACAACTCTTTTTGGACTTACGAATACCTCGTTCCATAAAGCGAGCCAACTGGTCAACATCAGTAGAATCTTCGGGGATGATTGCGGCTTCGGCTCCACTCGCAATGGCACTATTTTGTGCAAGAAATCCAGCATCGCGCCCCATCACCTCTATAAAGAAAATACGTTCGTGGCTTTGTGCCGTATCTCGAATTCGATCGACACACTCAACAATCGTGTTCATCGTTGTATCATACCCAATCGTAGAATCTGTGCCATAAAGGTCATTATCAATCGTTCCTGGTAAACCGATGCAACAAATATCGTGCTCTTTGGCAAACTCCATTGCACCCGACAAAGAGCCGTTTCCGCCAATGATTACCAAAGCATCGATACCGTGGGCTATCATCTGTCGATACGCCTCTTCCCTTCCCTCAGGTGTCATAAACTCTCCGGAACGGGCCGTTTTCAGAATCGTGCCGCCCGACATAATAATTCCGCTCACATTCTCTGTGGTAAAATCTTCAATTTCTCCATTGATCAATCCGTCATAACCACGATATATTCCTTTAATATTAAATCCATTGCAAATGCCCGCACGGGTCACTGCACGTATCGCTGCATTCATTCCAGGAGCATCTCCACCCGAAGTCAACACACCAATTGTCTTAATCTTTGTCATATTCATAATTCCTTTTATCCTATATCACAATCCTTGTCAGCCACATCACCCCTAATCCGATGAATCCGCCGATCATAGCCATCCAACCAACATTCTTAAAATACCAACCGAGATGAATCCGTTCGGCTTTTATTAATGCTAATCCGCTCATCGAGCCTACTACTAAGATATTTCCACCGACCACCGATGTATAAGCCATTATCTTCCAATAAGCCCCGTTCTGAACGAAATTCCGGAGATACTCTCCCCCACATCACCCGACAGTTTCGCGACATCTGCAACAGAATACAAAGAGAATGAACTCATCGCCGTAGCAAAATTGTCAAGCAAGGTACTGATAATGCCAGCTCCGATACCCATTAACCAAACATCGTGTACATTCCGATCAATATACGATACAAATGCACTGATAACACCGGTCTCTTTTACTACACCAATGGCAAGCATCATTCCCATCACAAACAGAATCATCTGGATAACACCATACTGTAAAACACGCGGAATACGACGCTGAATCATCACATCTACATTCATCAACTTACGATTGAAAATCTCATTGACAACCCACAAAATAGACAGCACACACAATGCACCTAAAAATGGACTCAACTTCGTGATGTTATGAAATGTCGGAATAAACCATAACCCTCCGATGCCCACAACAAGCATCAGTAGACGCTGCCAGACATTCAAATTCGTATCATCACCACGATACGGCATTACGACACTGTCTACTTCCATCCGTTCAGGCAAACTCCGCCCAATCCACCACGTGGGCAGAATCCACGCAATCAGACACGGCAAAGCCAATGAAGCTGAATAACTCGTAGCCGTGACAGCCCCCATATTCCAAAGCACCAGTCCCTCGGGATCTCCGATAACAGTCAAGACTCCTCCACAATTGGCTGCAATCACAATTGCACTTCCATATTTCAACCGTAGTCCTCTATTGGGGACAATGCTACGCATAATCGTCGACATCATCACTGTCGTGGTGAGATTGTCAAGATTAGCTGATAAAATAAAGGTAATAGTAGCTATTACCCATAAAAACTTATAGCACTTACGAGTACGCAGACCGGCATTAATAAAATCAAAACAACCGTTATTATGAAGGATTTCTACAATCGTCATCGTCGCAATCAGGAACAAGACAATTTCTGCGGCTTTACCCACATACTTCAAAAAGATATTTTGTGCAATATAATGCTTTACCGAAGTGCTTGTAGGAACGGCATCGTTCAAAAACGACATAAAATCTGCCGAGTGTTGACTCATTACAAAATCCGCCCCGAAACAGATATACAACACCCACCCGACAGTACCTGCAAACACTGCTACAGCAGCCTTATTGACATTCGTCAGTCTCTCGGTTGCAATCAGGAGATAGCCTAAAAAGAGTATGGTTACGATGATCAACGTCATAAACTGTGCTATAAAAAGTTACGCGCAAAGATAGCGAATAATAATGAAACAAGCCTTCACCGCTCCCATCTTTTTTCCCAAGTCGGGCGAATTACCCTCTCAAACCACCCTTCCCCGGTTTTTTCACCCTTTCACCCTCTCACCTTTAATTGCCCCTTTCACCCTTTAATTTTCCCTCCATCATCACCGGAAAATGTTAAAAAAGAGGGCAAAAAAAGGCGGGAAATGAGGCCTTCCTAACCACTTGATAATAAACGCCTTACAGAGGCGTGAAAAATAGATGCGCATTTCGTTAAAACTTTCTGCGTACCAAGTTTAAACTTTCTGCGCAGAAAGTTTAAACGACGACT
>NZ_BAIX01000058.1 GCF_000613405.1 Hoylesella enoeca JCM 12259
GAGCGGACCCAACACCGCCGTGAGTTTCCCCACTTTGGCCTCGTTGCAAAGCTGCAACACGCGCGACGCAAACTGATAATGCTCCATGTTTTGGAGCAACTGTTTGTGAAGTTGTTTAATTTCCATAGTTTTAAAATTGATTAGATTATAAAATAAGCTATCCCTCCGGGGGGAAACGCTGCTTTCGCGGTTTTTTGATTTTCCCTCCGGGGGGAAATGCTGTTTTCGCGGTTTTTTGATTTTCCCTCCGGGGGGAAATGCTGTTTTCGCAGTTTTTTGATTTTCCCTCCGGAGGGAAACGCTGTTTTTGCGGTTTTTTTGTTTTCCCTCCGGGGGAAACGCTGTTTTCGCAGTTTTTTCGTTTTCCCTCCGGAGGGAAACGCTGTTTTCGCGATTTTTTGATTTTCCCCCCGGAGGGAACGCTGTTTTTTCGCAATTTTCAGTTCCTCACTTGCGGCCGAAACGCCGTTTTTCTCATTTTGGAGCTTTCGGCCGCGGCCGACGAATCAATCGCTGACTCACTGCGCTTTCCAAAGCCGGAACCCGTTGTTGCGAAGGTTATCACTCACGTTCACGTCACCGAAGGAGAAGTCCAGAGCGCACGCGTTGCCCGTCCCTGTGGGAGAAGGCGTACTCGACCAGTAGTAGCCACGGTCAACATCAATCAGCGTACCATTTATGTAGAAACCGGACGCGGGGAGGTAGAAGTAATCTTTTATGTTGCCAGGCTTACCGTGATTCGTATCACTATTGGTAAAGTAGGGAGCTGTAGTGCGGTAATCTGTGCCATTATAGTTGGAGGCGGTAAAGCCCAATATGTGGTCCTTTTTCTTAAACCACATGCCGCACTGGTAGAGGTGCCCCATCATTGTCCAGAGTTCGTCGCCATCGTCATAGTGTGGATCGCCTTGCATAGCATACCAAATGCATTCGTTCGCGTTGGGGCAATCCTTACAGCTGCGGTTGGCAGAGGGGCAAGGCCAAGAAGCGTCTTCTCTATACCAGCGAGAGTCAGTATTTGTTTGAGGATAATTACCGTCAGGTATTCCGTTGGAATCAAGATGACCATACCAATAGGGCTTGTCTGCAGCGGCATCCCACATGTAATAACCTGCGGCAGAATAATCGGGGGGCAGATTTTGCGAAATCTTCTTGTTCTTGCCTTCGGTAAAAGTTACAGTGCCGGGATATTGCTTCGTAACGGTTCCGGTTTGGTTGGTGATGGGATTGTGGAGTGTGTAAATTACGATAAAATTGGTGTAGCTGCCCGGAGCGATGACTGCGGTAGCGGCATTGGTCGTGGGCGTAGCCGTAGCAGGGATGGGAAAGTTGTTCAACGTGAGTTCCACGACTTTGTTGGCTGCGGTGGGTGCGGGACGTGAGCCGACATCAATACCATTGTCGTTGAAATCGAATGTGCCGCAAAGGGCTTGGTCGGCCATTATTGTAATCTTTTGGATAACGAAGTCGGCCGCCACCCTATTAGAGTTGTAGGGTAGGAACGTGGCATAGGCGGCCTTGTGGTCGAGCGTGAAGCCGTATGTCTCGCTGCCTACGGGCTTGGTGGCTGTGGCTACACCGCAGTCGCCATCTTCGCCGATATGACTCGCATCGTTGGGCACGGTTTGTGCCTGGTTTGCCTTAATGGTTACTTTGTTGCTTGCTCCGTTCTTACCTGTATAACGAACGGGATAGCTCGATGCTGTGAAGGTGCCGGCAAACCAGAATTTGGCCTTGGCTACTCGTTTCACCGCAGTAGTCGGCATAGTGGGATGTAATTCGAGCGTCGAGTTTATATTGTTCTTTGAATCTTGTGTCAGCGCGCCGTTGTTGACCCACAGACGGTCGCCGGCAGTCCAAAAGAAGTTTAGGCCTCCGTTGTCGTATTCGGCGGTGGTGCGAGTCGCGTTATTTTCTTCTACGAAGCTGGTGAGACCCTCGGTGCCTGGCTCCTGTTCGTTATCTTTACTTGCTGTGTCGTCGTTGGCGCAGCCGGCTGTCAACAGCAATCCTGCCACCAACAGCACCCATGTTTTGATCGTCTTCATGTTCATGTAATCTTTCTTTTCTGTTTTACTTAAATTAATCCCAAAGGTTTTCCTCGTCCTCGTCAAACCAGCCTTGCTTGGCATTGAGTTCGTCGCCGTCGTCCTCGGCCTTTTTATGTCCGCCGTTGTTGGGGAACGAGGTGTCCATCAGTTCGCTGTGAGTCTCCAAGCGGATGGCCTCGATTTCGGGCTTCGCATAAGCCCATCTCTCTAATTGTTTTTGTTTCATAATCGCTATGTTTTGAGTGAATAATTCGTGAAAAATTCCCCCTTTCCAAGTTGGCAAAAGGGCATGAAAAGAAGAACAAAGGGAACTCTGAGAAGCCCTTTGTTTATTGGGGTTTAGTCGTCTCCCCTCGCGCGCGCGTAGGGTGAGACGTGAAAGGCGTCTACGCCAGGTAAGATGTGTGTGTGTGTGTGTGTGTTAAGACTTTTTCCGAGATATGCAAATATAAAGCGTTAAAAGATGCAAGAGAAGCGGAGTTCTTTTGCATCGCAACGCCGTTTATATTTGTCCTTTTGATCATATATAATAACTATCAACTGTCAATTATCAACTATCAACTGTCGAAGACGGCGGCAAAGGTAGATAATTAATCTTAAACGTGCAAATTTTCTATCAAGAAATTGCCCTGCGAAAATAATCTTTTCGCAGGGCAACGCCATGAATTTAAAAGGTTATAGGAGTTCCCTACCTTTTTTTATTCCATCTTTCCAACAGTGAATCCATACATCCGATACATGTCCATCAGGCGTGCGAGACGCTGCTTGAAAGCATCATAATTCTTTTGATTAGACGGGATCCACTGTATCTCCGAAATAGCGGCCATGCGCGGAAGCACCTGATACTCGATCAATCCTTTGTATGCAATATACTCGGTCCAAAGATTTGCCTGCACGCCGAAGATGTGTTGCTTGGCTGCATCGCTGAGATTCTCGGGCACGGGTTCGAATGAATAAACCTTGCTCAACGGCAGATAACCGCCGATCAACAGCGGTTCGTGCTGCCGATCTTTCGCCTGATAATGATCGAAATAAGCATAACTATTGGGCGACATGATCACATCGTGACCCTTTTCCGAGGCTTTCAGTCCGCCTTCCATACCTCTCCACGACATGATGGTGGCGCTCTTGTCGACGTTGCCTTCAAGAATTTCGTCCCAACCGATCATCTTGCGACCCTTGCTGTTGAGATATTTCTCCACGCGAGTCATAAAATAGCCCTGCAATTTGTCTTCTGCCGACATCTTCCCATCAGCCACGAGATGCTCATCTTTGATGCGCTGCTGACATTTGGGACAGCTCTTCCAGCGGGTTTTCGGCGCTTCGTCGCCACCGAGATGAATATATTCCGAGGGGAAGATGTCCAACAATTCATCGAGCACACCATTCACGAAATCGAATGTCTTATCGTTGCCGGCACAGAGAATGTCGTCAAACACGCCCCACAACGGACTCACCTCATACGGTCCGCCGGTGCAACCCAACTGCGAATAAGCGGCCAAGCGCCCAACATGTGACCCGGCATATCGATTTCGGGAATCACCGTGATGTAACGTTCCTTGGCATAACGCACGATTTCGCGGGCTTCATCCTGCGTATAGAAACCTCCGTAAGGCGTGTCATCAAACACATTTGAATTGCGCCCCAAGACGGTTTTCTTACGCACCGAACCGATTTTAGTCAGCTCGGGATACTTTTTGATTTCGATGCGCCACCCCTGATCCTCGGTCAGATGCCAGTGAAACACATTCATATTGTGCAGCGCGAGCAGATCGATATATTCTTTTACGACACTCACCGGGAAATAATGCCGCGCACAATCCAACATCATTCCTCGATAAGAGAAACGCGGCGTGTCGGTGATAATCACAGCAGGCAGTTTCAGACTTACCGTATTTTGCACGATGGGTAATGCTTTTCGGAGCGTCTGAATACCGTAAAACACACCCTGAGAAGATGCTCCTGAGATTGTGACTCCTTTCTTGTTGACAATTAGCTTATAAGCCTCGCTTCCCGAAACTTTCTTATCCAAAACCAGACTGATGTCTGCCATTTTGCTGCGAGACTTTGTCGACAAATCCAACGATAGGCCCGTAGATTCCTTGATATACTCCGCCAGGAACTCGGCATTGCGCTTCATCTCGGCGTTTCCACCCGGATAAACGATCTTGGTGTCGGCAGAAAGCACGAAAGCATCCCCCTTTTGCATCACAACCGAACGGGGCAACGGCACCACATGATAGTCGGCCACACCTTCTGCGGCAGTTGTCGGCAGGCAGAACAGGGCGCCCACGACTGCCGAAAATAAATTAAATAAACACTTCATACGATAGTTTTATAGTTTAGGAATTAAATCTTTGTCAAAGTTAGTATATTGCACCGAACTATCGAAAGCGGTGAATTGAAATTTAATAATCTTTCACGTTGAAAGCAAACAGGGTGGATTTTCCGCTCCAAATATTTGGCGCATTGGGGGAAATGGCCTACCTTTGCATAACGAAAAGGAGATCACATGAGGGTTGTATCGATTCGATCGGGATACTCATCAAATAAAATAGAAAAACCGAGACAGCTTCTTTTGCTGATGGCGGGCCACAAACAACCTTCGGGGACAAGCTGCAAAGCCGGTGGATTACAAAGGCGGAGGGCTCTCAAATCTTATATTGCTCGGAGTTTCATCACATCATCGATATGACCCTTTTCACAAAAACGGCAGACCCTGTTCTGCCGTTTTCGCTTTCAAAAATTCAATTTTAATAACTATGTTTTCCGGTATTGTAGAAGAGATGGCCACAGTCACGGCCATTCATAAAGAGAAAGAGAATATCGATTTCAGTTTGAAGTGCACTTTCACCGATGAATTGAAGATCGATCAAAGTGTGAGTCACAACGGCGTTTGCCTGACAGTGGTCAAGATCGAAGGCGATGTCTACACGGTAACGGCGATGAAAGAAACGATCGACCGGTCTAATCTCGGGCTGCTCCAAGTAGGCGATCACGTCAACGTAGAGCGTTCGATGCTGATGAACGGGCGTTTGGACGGACATATCGTGCAAGGACACGTGGACGGAACTGCCATTTGCACGAAAATGGAAGATGCCGACGGCTCCACGTATTTCACCTTTGAATATCCATTCGATAAGGAGATGGCGCGCCGCGGATATTTCACAGTCGACAAGGGATCTGTAACCATCAATGGCGTGTCTCTCACGGTCTGCACACCAACGGAGAACAGTCTCACCGTGGCCATCATACCCTACACGCGCGAGAACACTAACTTCTGTGATATGCAGATTGGCTCGGTGGTCAACTTGGAGTTCGACATTCTGGGCAAGTATATAGCCCGACTGCAAAGTCTCAACAACTAAGACAATAAGACAAGGATGATTTCGAGCTGTCGGAATCATCCTTTTTATACCCTCTCTATGATGATAGACAGCAATCAGAATACAAACGTTTGTTAAGAATCCGAATGTTTGATAAACTTTTTACGACGATTCTAAGTCTAACCAACAAAATAATCTTCGGCGCGCCGGAGTTTGTCAATTACAAAACAGAATATTTTATGAAGAAATCTCGGATCACCGCATTGGCCGGATTAGTGCTTGCCGTTTTTCCAACGACAAGTCAAGCCAAGCAATGGACTTTAAAGGATTGCATCCAGTATGCCATGCAAAACAACATCACGATTCAGAAAAACCGACTCTCCAAGCTCAGTGCCGAAGAAGACGTGCTGCAATCGAGAGCGGCATTATTGCCTTCGTTAAACGCCAGCACGTCGCAATCGGTCACTTATCGTCCGTGGCCCGAGACGGGGAGCTCGACAGTGGCCGGAGGCTATGTGCAGTCGAGTATAGACAAGGTCTACTATAACGGAAGTTACAGCGTGAGCGCCAATTGGACCGTGTGGAACGGCAATCAAAACCGCAACACCATCAAACGAAACCAACTCTTGGCGAATCAAGCCGCATTGGATTCGGCTGTGACGGCCAACTCCGTGCAAGAACAGATCGCCCAACTCTATGTGCAAATTCTCTATTCCACAGATGCCATCGCTGTGAATCGACAAAGTCTGGAAACAAGTCGAAAGAATGAGGAGCGCGGACGTGAAATGCTTGCCGTGGGAAAAATGAGCAAGGCCGACTTGGCACAGCTCACCGCGCAGCGTGCACAGGACGAATACAACATCGTGGCTGCCGAAAGCAATCTGAGAAACTACAAGCGACAACTCAAACAACTGCTGCAAATCACTGACGACGAAGCCTTTGATGTCGTCATTCCGACCACCACCGACGAGATGGCTTTACAGCCAATCCCTGCACTGAACAGCGTTTACCTCGCCGCATTGGAGCAGCGTCCCGAGATCAGAAACGGCAAATTAGCCATCGAAAGCAGCAACCTCAACATCAAGATTGCCAAAGCACAGGGCTTGCCCACCATCAGCATGAATGCCGGCGTGGGCACAAACACCACATCGATGAGCAACAATGCATGGGGCACGCAACTCAAAACCAACTTTGATGTGATGGGCGGCGTGACGGTGAGCGTTCCCATTTTCGACAACCGGTCGAAGAAGACAGCAGTCAACAAAGCCATCATCCAGCGACAGAACAATATGCTCGATCTGCGCGACAAACAGACACAGCTCTACTCCAATATCGAGAATTATTGGCTCGAAGCCACGACCAATCAAAACAAATTCCGCTCGTCGCAAGTCAGCGTAGCCAGTGCGCAAGAGAGTTACGACCTGTTGAGTGAGCAATTTCGCCTGGGGTTGAAGAACATTGTCGAGTTGATGACCGGAAAAACCAATCTGCTCACCGCACAACAGAATAAACTGCAAAGCAAATATCTCACCATCTTGAATATAGACTTGTTGAACTTCTATCAGACAGGAGAATTAAAGTAGAATCGACCTGCAATGGTTTGAAATGGACTAAAAAGTGAATAGAAACAGTGTTTCTAACATGAAATGGAATGAAAACAAGATAGCGTAACAAAACAAGAGGATAAAAACGAGAGAGAGAGATGAAAAAAATCAGTAAAATTTGGATAGGCGTCGGTCTTTTGATGATCGCAGCGCTTGCTGTTTGGTTGTTTTCAAACAACAAAAAGCCAGAAGAGGTTTCGTTTGAAACGGCCCGGGTGGCTCCGGCCAATATTCAGAATAGCATCACGGCCACAGGAACCATCGAGCCGGTGACATCTGTCACCGTGGGCACACAGGTGAGCGGCATCGTCAGCAAATTGTATGTGGACTACAACAGCGTGGTGAAAAAAGGACAGGTGATTGCCGAACTCGACAAGACCAATCTCACCAGCGAACTGAATACAGCCAAAGCTAATCTGGCCAGTGCTCAAAGCGCGCTGGCTTACCAGACGGCGAATTTCAATCGCTATAACGCACTTTATAAAAAAGGATTGATCAGTGCCAATGACTACGACAACGCACAGCTCACTTATAAGCAGGCCCGTGAACAAGTGGCTCAATCGAAAGAAAACGTGCGCCGGGCACAAACCAATTTAGGGTATGCCACAATCACTTCGCCCATTGATGGTATCGTGCTGTCCAAAAGCGTAGAAGAAGGTCAGACGGTGGCCGCCAGTTTCTCCACACCCGAACTCTTCACCATCGCCAAAGACCTGACCAACATGCAGGTGGTGGCCAATGTAGACGAGGCCGACATCGGCGATGTCAAACAGGGCGAACGCGTTTCATTCACCGTAGACGCTTACCCCGACGACACGTTTGAAGGCACAGTGACACAAGTCAGACAAGAGGCAAAGACGACGAATAATGTCGTGACCTATGAAGTGGTCATCAATGCACCCAACGCTGAATTGAAACTCAAACCGGGTCTCACTGCCAATGTCACCATTTACACAGCCGAGCGACAAGGCGTGTTGAGCGTCCCAAGCAAAGCCTTGCGCTTCACACCCACAAAAGAGACGGTGGAAAACAAGCAAATCATCGACACAAACGGCAAAAACAAAGTGTGGACCATCGAAGGCAACACCCTCAGAGCACACGCCGTAAATATCGGAATGACCGATGGCACACACACGCAGATTGTCAGCGGAGTGACCCAAGGACAGAGCGTGATCACAGAGATAAAAGTGACAGACAATGCCGACAGCAATCCAAACAATGAAGGAAAAGAGAGCAGTCCCTTTGCACCGGGACCACCCAAAAAGGATAACAAGAAAAAATAAAGATGGATAACAAGAAAACTGTCATTGAACTTCAAGATGTGAAACGCGACTTCCTCGTCGGCGACGAAATCGTGCATGCGCTGCGAGGCGTATCGTTCAAGATTCACGAAGGCGAATTCGTAACCATCATGGGCAAGTCGGGTTCGGGAAAATCCACACTTCTCAATCAATTGGGATGCTTAGACACGCTACCAGCGGCGAATATTACCTCGACGGAGTGGCCGTCCGCACGATGTCGAAATCAGAACGGGCTGTGCTTCGCAACCGTAAAATCGGATTTATTTTCCAAAACTATAATCTGCTGCCCAAGACCACCAGTGTTGAGAATGTCGAACTCCCCTTGATGTATAACAGCGCGGTGACCGGCAAAGAACGATTCGAACGAGCCGTGGAAGCCTTGAAAGCTGTGGGACTCGGCGACAGACTGTATCATAAATCCAACCAAATGTCGGGCGGACAAATGCAACGTGTTGCTATCGCTCGCGCACTCGTCAACAATCCTGCCGTGATCTTAGCCGATGAAGCAACAGGCAACCTCGACACCAGAACGAGCTTCGAGATCCTCGTCTTGTTCCAAAAACTGCATGCCGAAGGGCGCACCATTATTTTTGTCACGCACAATCCCGACATCGCCCACTACTCCAGCCGCAACATCCAATTGCGCGATGGGCGCGTGATCAACGACGAACACAACAAGCATATCATGTCGGCAGCCGAAGGATTGGCAGCTTTACCTCCAAACTCAGACGAATAATATATGAATTACGGAAATCTTTTCAAAATAGCCTTGCGGGCCATCGCAGCCAACAAAATGCGGTCATTCCTCACCGCATTAGGCATCATCATTGGTATCGCGTCGGTCATCACCATGCTCGCCATCGGTCAGGGCACTAAGCGGAGCATTCAAGCCAATATATCGGAGATGGGCAGTAATATGATCATGATCAGTCCCGGAGCCGACATGCGAGGCGGAGTCAGACAAGATGCCTCGTCGATGGAGACATTGAAGATGTCTGACTATGAGAGAATCAAGGATGAATGCGACTATATCAAAGCCATCAGCCCTGTGGTCACCAGTAGCGGACAATTCATCTTCGGCAACAACAACACGCCGTCGACTATCTATGGCGTCAATCGCGAGTATCTGGAAATACGACAGCTCAGTGTTGAAGACGGCGAAATGTTCACCGATGCCGATATCAAGACCAGTGCTAAAGTATGCGTGCTCGGACAAACCGTGATCGACAATCTTTTCCCCGACGGAAGCGATCCTATTGGCAAGGTCGTCCGATTCAATTCCATCCCGTTTCGTGTCGTAGGCGTATTGAAAAAGAAAGGCTACAACTCAATGGGCATGGATCAAGACGACTTGGTGCTGGCCCCTTACACAGCTGTCATGAAACGCATCCTCGCTCAAACTTACCTCGGCGGAATCCAATGCTCAGCCATCACCGAGGGTGTGACCGAAAAAGCTACAGCACAGATCACCGAAATACTCCGACATAACCACAAACTGAAAGACGCAACCGACACATCAGAAGCCGATGCTGATGACTTCAATATTCGGTCGCAAGAAGAATTGTCAAGCATGATGAACTCCACCACCAACATGCTCACGATCCTACTCGGTTGCGTGGCAGGTATTTCACTGATCGTCGGTGGAATCGGAATCATGAACATCATGTACGTCAGCGTTACCGAGCGCACACGTGAGATCGGGCTTCGCATGAGCGTCGGCGCCCGCGGCATCGACATCCTCAACCAATTCCTCATCGAAGCCATCCTCCTCAGTGTCACGGGCGGCATCATCGGCGTCTTCCTCGGCGTCGGCGCATCTTATGCAATCAATATACTTGCCCACTGGCCAATCTTCATCCAGGCTTGGACAATCGTCATGAGTTTTGCCGTCTGCACTTTCACAGGCGTTTTCTTCGGTTGGTATCCCGCCAAAAAAGCTGCGCTGTTAGATCCCATCGAAGCCATTCGCTATGAATAATCCGCCACTCATCTCCCCCAATTCTTACAGCTTTCGAATTATGGCGTAAAAAATGTGTAGGTTTTTCAATTCCCAACCTACCACATCTTCCATTCCCCCCTCCAGCAAAGTAAAAGGGTGAAAAGTATGTCTCAACATCTTTTCACCCCTTTCATCCTTTCACCTTTTCACTTTTTCACCTTTAATTCGCCTTTTCACCCTTTCACCTTTTCACCTTTAATTCTCCTTTTCACCCTTTCACTTCTTTCAGCTCGTCCTTCTCGCGCACAACCCACATCGTTCGTTTGGGATCAGTGCTGTAAGCCAGCTCATAGGCCTTGCTCTTACCCGTTCCTTTGGTTTTGCCGGTGAAGGTGAGGACATTGGGGGCGATGCCGTTTGCTTCTTCGAATTTGCGGATCAGCGGCTCGAGC
>NZ_BAIX01000057.1 GCF_000613405.1 Hoylesella enoeca JCM 12259
TTCGCATACTGCAAGGCATACCTTTGCCACGCTTATCACCTTGGAACAGGGCGTTCCTATTGAAACGGTCAGCAAGATGCTGGGACATACGAATGTAAGTATGACCGAACGTTATGCAAAGGTAACACCACAGAAACTCTTTGAGGAGTTTAACCGTTTCCTCTCTTTCACCGAAGATTTACGTTTAACCATTTAACCAAGATTTTATGAGAAGTACATTCAAGACACTATTCTATATCAACAAACAGAAGACAAAGGCAGACGGAAAGACCGCTATTCTCTGCCGTATCACCATAGACGGAAAGACTACCGCCATTACCACAGGCGAGGAATGCAGGTCCTCCGAGTGGAATAGCAAACAAGGATTGACAACTGATAAGAAAACCAATCAAAGAATCGGCGAGTTCAAAGAACTTGTAGAAAAGACCTATCAGGAGATACTGATAAATGGCGGAGTGGTAAGCGTGGAACTACTTAAAAACCGTTTGTTGGGAGTAGCCACCATACCGACAACACTTCTTGCCATGAGTAAAGCCGAACTACAATCCGTTAAAGAGTGCGTGGGCAAATCAAGGGCAGAGGGAACTTATCTGAACCTGTTCCATTCTGACAGAAATCTCCGTGAATTTGTCGAAAACAAAGGAGTGCAGGATATACCCATATCCACCATTATGGAAGACTTGTTTGAAGAATACCGTTTCTATCTGAAAAAACGAGGTTTGGCAACAGCAACCATGAATCGTTATCTTTGTTGGTTGAGTAGGCTGATGTATCGTGCGGTCAGCCAGAGACTCATTCGCTGTAATCCTTTTGAGAATGTTAAGTATGAGAAAACGGAACAGAAGATACGCTTTCTACAAAAGACTGATGTTGCCAAACTTATGGCTTTGAAAGTAAACGACAAGGAAGCAGAACAGGCAAGGCTGATGTTCATCTTCGCTTGCTTTACGGGTTTAGCTATTGCCGACATGGAATGCCTGCAATCTGGACATATCCAAACGGCAGCGGACGGGCAGAAGTACATTAGAAAGAAACGGCAGAAGACAAAGGTGGAGTTTATCGTACCCCTGCACCCGATAGCGGAAGCCATCATCAAACATTACAAGGCTGAACAAGAGAAAAACGGAGGAGGGCAATCAGTGAAAGAAAAAGGTGAAACTGAAACAAGGACAGATAACCTTGTCTTTCCCCATGATTGCAGCCGAAGTGTAATGGCAGCCAAGTTAAGTATCGTGGGCAAAGCTTGTGGTATCAGAGAAAGGTTGTCCTACCACATGGCGAGGCACACGTTCGGAACGATGAGTTTAAGTGCAGGAATACCCATCGAGAGTATTGCCAAAATGATGGGACACGCCTCTATATCCAGTACTCAAATCTACGCACAGGTGACAGACAATAAGATTTCGGAGGATATGGACAGACTGATAAGAAAATATCAAAAGGAGAAAGCAATATGAACATCAATCACCATCAAACAAAAAGAGACCGCAGCTATTTTGAATGGAGCGACAATATACAAATCGTTCGCAAGGGAAATGGCGATATAGCATGACGGAGAGTGAACTCGTAGATTTCTTCGGTGTAACATGGAAGAAACTCAATTATCACCTGCAACTGCTTCTGAAAACATCTCATCTGCACCCTGACGAAAGGAATGCAGGTAAGGAAGAAGTTTTTGTGAACGGACGACTGCGAGGATATGCTCCGCTTTATCCGCTCACTATCATCATCGCTTTGTCTTATCAATTGGACAGCATGGAAGCACATTTGTTCAGGAACTACATCTGCCAAGAGTTACAACACCCAACACCTATGGTAGAACAGATATTTCTATACGGAGGTGGCAGTATCAATTGATATACAACTTTTCTCTTTCACTGATATTATCTTACTACATTACTACAAGGAGGGATAATGCGGTGAAAGGAAAAGCTTTGGTGTTGTAGTCAGAAAGTAGAAATTACTATTACTACGGACAGACTATATGCTACCATGTCTTTGCAGATGCTTCACGGCAATAACAGAAAACAGCATCGGTATTTCGCCATTCTTTCCTGCGATTTTAAACGTTCCGTTCTTTTCAACTGTCATATTCCCAAATAGGTTGAAAGGCGAGTAATCATACTCTCCGAAAGACTTTATTTGCAAACCATTACAGAGCAAACCATTCAGCACTACAGCCAGCCCATGATTCCACGTAACAGTCTTTTCCCGATTGTCATTTTCCGAATCAGTGTAGGTAGATTCTTCCACAATGTAAGGCTCTTTGCGTGAATAAGCATATCGGACTTGCGAGAATTCTTCATTAAACATCCACAAAATAGGATGGAATTCCACGATAACAAACTTTCCACCGTCTTTCAGCATTTGTGAAATTACTTGTCCCCATTGAATTAAGTCTGGCAACCAATTAACTACACCATAAGATGTGTATACAATGTCGAACTTCTGCCCTTTCAACATGGTAGGCGCATCATAGATATTGCAGCAACAGAATTGTGCATTTAGCCCTAATTCCTCATTCAACGACTTTGCTGTTTGTATAGCCTCTTCCGAGAAATCCACACCAACGATATTAGCTCCCATCTTTGACAGGGAAAGCGTATCCATGCCGAAATGGCATTGAAGATGCAGAATAGACTTTCCTCGAACATCTCCTAATAGAGACAAATCCAAGTCGGGAACAGACTGTACCTCTCTTTTAAACTTGTCCAAGTCGTAAAATGAAGAATGCAAATGAATTTTTGTTCTTGCATTCCATGCTTCTTTGTTTATCTTATAATAATCTTCCATCATATATTTCTTATTTATTACCTTTCTCCCAACGTTGAAACCTATCCATAAAGAAGAATGCAGAAAACACACTTAGTATGGTAAGAACAATACCAATAACTACCCATAGAACCAGTTGTGGGAAAGATAAAACTGTTACTTTTAAGAATTCAGCAAAAGAATAGATGCAGTAAGGCAATGTAAGGAGGCTTGTAATGATAACGGGCACATACTTTCGATATACAATCCACTGCACAATATGCATTAACAGGTGAACGGAATATCCTGTCAATGCAGCAAACCACCATTGATATTGACCTGTCCAAACCGAGCAAAACGAAACAACAGAAATAAGTATGAACTCGTGAGCAGTACCAACGGCAAAGGTCGAAGTGGAATAATCGAAAGGTCCTTGTCGAGTAAAAAACGATTCGATTTTAGGAAATCGTTTTTTCAATTCTTCCCTATTTCTGTCAATCCAACGCCTAAACATAATAATTTCCTCGTAATCATGAACCATAAACACGAAAGGAAGAAGCATCATTATTAAGTTTATTCTTATCATAATTTCTCTAGTTACTTATTTCAAACTACCGATTCAGTTTCTTCCAATCTTCTAAAGTGATTTTGGTAAAATGCTCTGTACGAACCTCATTTAACAGTGGAACAGGCTTATTATCTTCTGTATGGCTGTAAACGAATCCGCATTTCTCTTGTGCTCGTTTCGATTTCTCGTTGCCATCGTAGTACCCACACCAAACCGTAGTTTGCCGTAAGTTCTCAAAAGCATACCGAAGCAATTCGTTTACGGCTTCAGGAATCAAGCCTTGTCCCCAATAGGCTCGCCAATCCAATAACCTATCTCACATTCGTTGTCCGCAATCTTTGCGCTGTGGATTTCGCTTCTTGCAGTCATTATTCCAACGCTGCCGACAGCTTCACCAGTTTCTTTCAACACAACTGCATAGGTTTCAGGAGCAGAGAGTACAGCCTTTATAATTTCACGACTGTTCTCTACACTTGTATGTGGTGGCCAACCAGCAATCGGACCAACGTTTGGATTCTGTGCATACTTGTATAATGCTTCAGCATCGCTTTCTTTCCATGCTCTCAATAGCAGGCGTTTTGTTTGTAGTTCCATACTTTTTTCTTATACTTTATCTGTTGTAATGTCTAAAGAAGTCAAACGTTCTATTTCTTGTGGCGATAGATAAAGTCCGAGCTTTCGGTTTATTCTCTCATACACAAGTTTTGTATAACAGAGCTTTTCGTTGATGGTTGCTTTCAACGAACCGTCTATGCTTTCATATTCTTGACTATCTTATTTTTGCGAAAGACTATCAGCAACCTTTTCTTTTAGCTCGGCTTGGCATTGTTTAATAGTCTTTCCTGCCGTTTCAATGACGATACGGCTTTTGTGCCACTCGTGATATTCTCGGTTTTCGATGTCGTCCCATACAGGGAGATTCATATTTGCAACTTCTGTATTTCTCTGTTCTACACGCTTTTTGTGTTCTGTCTTATCCGAACATATAACCTCAATATTTACAAAACGACAGTTGTTATTAACAGCAACCTCTTCCCATTCGCGCCTTGTCAGTTCAATAGGGTTACAACAATCAGCCACGACATTGTTGCCCGATTGCAGATTGTCGGTTGCCATACGATATGCCAATCGATAGCCTTCTCCCTCAACATTGATACGACATAAATCTTTCAGTCCTTGTTCTATAGTATCAATACGCAGATAAACAGCTCCAAACTCTTTTACTAAAAATCTTGCAAGTGTGGATTTGCCAACTGCTGGTAGTCCAGAGAAAATAAAAAGAATGGCTTTACTCATTGTAATATTCATTTTAGTAGCTTGGCCGCGAGTTTGTAAGTAAACGAAATTCGAGGATTGGATAAATCCCATCGCTCCACTTCCTGCCATACCAATTTTGCGTGCTTCTTGCTTATATCTCTTAAAGCATTTCCTACGGATTTCCGAAGATATTCGCTTTCATGTGCCTTATGCTTAGCAATGAGAGCAATAGCCACTGAAGGATTTTCTTTAAAGTATGGGCGACTTGTCCAAATTCTCAATCCCTCAGTCACAGCACGGATAACATTTGGATTATCGTCTGTTATCCATTCCTCTATGAGAGGTAAAGAAACTTCATACCCTCTGTGTTGGCAAACTTCATCGAAAGCCTTTGCAAGCATTTCCTGCACTCGCCAATTCTCATCAGTGCTTACTCGCTCTTTCAGAAAACGAAGTGCGTTATTATCTTCTGTTGCCAATCTGCCCAATATCGTTGTTGCCAACATTCGGGCTTGATAGGCTTCGTGCTTTAACAATTCAAGTGCAAAATCAAAGCACTGTTCTTTTGAGTATGTAGAAAGGATTTCGTCGGCTCCATCAATGATGTGCTGAAAACCATGCTCTATTTGCAGTATCTTGTTCAATATATTATCGACTTCCATTTATTTGTTAATGATTATATAAAATTCATTCCCCGTTCTCTTTAACAACAAGTCCGTTGCGCCAAGTAGTGACAATGAACCAGGGCTGTTGACTAATTTATTCTTTTCTATTCCTGGTTGAACTACATATATATGGAATTCAATATCGCAATAACTTGATGATAGCATATTTTGGATTATCAGTAATTCATTATCACCACCTTTTTCAAAGCGTGAAGGTCCTCCTTGCGTAAGTCGAGTGCTATTTCTACGGTTCATATGCTTTAATAACTCTATAGCATTATGCCTCCAATGATAGCTTCTTTGTGCTTGCCCACATACTTCATATAAATCTTTCAACCGCCCTCCAGGTTTCTTGTTGGAAGAAAATTTACAATGATATAATTCAAATATAAGTTTGTTATGTTCTGACTGATATCCTTTTATTGCGATGATATCGCTTGCCTCATTTGCATCGTCATCGTCAAAAATAATATCATACTCCGGTTCTTTCTTCAATAGCTCAAGTATTCTATACTGTATTGAATCTTCCTGTTTCGTTTTTTTCTGCGATTCTTTAGTAATATCGACGCCGTCCCAATTATACACCAATATCTTTTTCGTATCGAAAATAGGGGACTTATAGTTGAACAAGAAAAATAAATCATTGTACATTTTTGAATTGTCTTGAAACCATATGATAGGGGGATACTCAAAGAATAAATCTATAATGTCTTTACTTTCTTTTCTTTGACTTACAATAATTGGATTTCCTTTTATGAGGCTATATTTATATCCTCGACCATTCTTATCTTCATCTAATTCCAACTTATATGAAGATATACTATTTCCCGTGATAATATCAAAATCAATAGTATTGGAGGTATAGGCTACTAACTCGATGTTATGGTCTATTAGCAAGTTGGAGTCATCAATCGCTGATAGAGGGTCATAGTAAAACTTCTCATTCCATTTGATTGATATTGGAACTTTTCCCGAGGGAAAAGTTGATATTCTTTCGGGCTTTTGAATAAAATCAAAAATATTTTTTGTATCAATCCTTTCATCTAGCAATTTACTTCCTATCTTATCACACCATTCACAATAATCCGGTATAGATTTAACCAACTTTGTCCATACACGCCCCTTATTAGAACATCCAATAGTTATTTTTTCTCCGTCTTCATATCCTGTTCCAAATAAATTTGAACTATGCATTCCTTTGTCTATCTCGCTTAATCCTTTGACAATTCCATTTCCTGCATACATTGTAAAACTAATAGGTCCATCCAAGTGTGATTTTAATCCAAGATTAAACAACTCCAACTGAAAAACATTATGCAAGACCCTGTATATATCACTTTCATTGTATAAAGAAATATTTTTACCAACTAATGCTTCTGCAAGTTTATCATGAGTAGACCCATTATTTGAACTGTTGATATATAAAAGTTTCTGCTCTGGGTTCAAATATGCAATATACAAGTCGTATTCCGTATTAATCAGGTCGTCGATTTTTCCCCAAGCAACTTTTTCCGTGTTACGTGCAATGATTACTTGCAAATTCTTTTTAGTATGTTCAACAGCAACAGTTTCATATTTTTTATTTTTGAAATAATCAATATACTTTTCAGGACGCCAAAAGACATTGCTATCATAAAGTTTAAATACCACAGTGCTCATAGCTGGCATAATGTTCCGCAGAGGTATTTTGTGTGGTATCGGTACGTCCGAAAAGTTCTTAAAGAAACTTTCTTCCTTAACAATGCTCCCGATAATATCTTCATTTGATTGGCTTATGATTTTATCCCAATCCGAATCTTTACGATATAGTTCATTTAACACACCTTTAAATCTATTGTCAACGATATTAGCAATAACAGTCGCTGTTCCAAGATTACTTCCTGTTGTCCGTGTAAACCTCCCAATGAACTGGAAGGATGTTGTTATATTTTTGTGCATTTCGTGCATTGCACAAATTTTTAATTGGGGAAGGTCGAATCCTTCTCCAAGCATATCTACACAAACAATAATTCGGTGTCGTTTTTCTTTAATTCCTTCAAGTATTTCTCGCTGTGATACTTTTGATATTCCACTATGAATTAAGACTGGAGAATACTTTGAATGTTTTTTATATATCTGTTCGTAAATTTCTTCTGCTTTTTTTCTCTCATCAACACGAGCCATTAAAATATGGTCATATCCGGCTTCAAGATCTCTTTTTAGTGTGTCAATAGCCTTTTCTGCAATCTTTTCATCGGCCGTTGCGGGATTAAAATCTACGATAGGGATAAATGTGATTTTTTCATAATACTTGTCTCTTTGTGCCAAAGACAGAGGATAGTTATATATGATTTCTCCTTCAATACGACCACCATCATTTCTGAATGGGGTTGCTGTGAATAGCAATACAGGTTTTTCTGCGACTTCAAATTTTAACTTTATTTCTTTCCAAGTTTTTGCTGCGATATGATGTGCCTCATCTACAATCAAATTATTACATTGCTGAACTATCAGATTAAAAATATTACTTTTCCCTGTTTTGAGGAGGTTTGTCAGAATTTGAGGTGTGGAAACAATTACATTGGCATCTAATATCTTCTTTGCATCCTCTACTGTTTCAATGGTCGTTTTAAGTACAGAAACCTTTGGATAAAGGACTGAATTTGCAACAATTTCAAATGGTTCAGTTTTAAGAATACCCAGTTCAATAAATTTATTGGAGATTTGTGTTCGTAATGAATCTGTCGGGACGATAACTAATGTTTTTTCATTTTGATTTGCTATTGATAGACAGAGCATCGTTTCTGTTTTTCCAGTCCCAGTCGGCATTACAACCAAAGCTGATTTGTTTGAAATACTCCAGTGTGCTAAAATTGAATGTAATGCACCGATTTGAGGCGGGCGCAGTCCATATTGTACAATGGTTCCAGATTCGTTTTGTTTTTCCTGTTTGTATTGAAATCCATTATACCAAGAAGAAACAATTTTTGAAACAGATGGATGTTTCCCGACAAGCAGTTTTTTCTTACAACTTTGGATTGCTTCTAAAGTTAGTTCTTGTTCCTTCTCCAATTGAAGATAAAATACTGCATTATAGCTCTCGGTAGGATATTTATCTTTATTTTTCGACAGAAAATAGACAAATCCATGTATGGTATGAAACTCATAGCCTGAAAAGGCATTACCCTCATACTTTTTAAGAATACCTTTCTCTTTCCCAATATAATAGGTCTTTTTATTTTTTCCTATAAAAATGGGTATTTTGACGGAAAAATCAACTGCCACTTGTTCGTCTGGAAATAAATTACACATAACGACTTACTTTAGAAACCATTTATTCTACAAATATAAGGATTTTATAATTAATAAAGCAATTGTTCGTATTCTATTTAATAGTGTCATTCCAACTTTATATTTTTAAGTCCAATAACAAATGCAATAGTTGTTTATCTCCTTGGAAAATCGTTGTACCCTTCGATAGTTCTCTAAATACCCTTATAATTCTTCTCCAGCATCCTTTCCAAGTCCGAAGCCTTGTAGAGTATCTTCCCTGCAAATTGCGTGTAGGGGATGATTTTTCTGTCGCGGTAGTTCTGCAAGGTAGGGGGACTGATATACAGCCGCTCGCACACTTCCTTGCCCGTGAGGAAAAGTTCGCCAGCAAAGAGTGGCTTGTGTGTCTGTGCCACTTCCATGATCCGTTTCCCCACACCTCTCAATGCCGAGACGACCAGCTGCATCTCGTCCGTCTCCATGTTCAAATCTCTTGCAGTTTCCATCATATTTGTCTGTTTTTAGAGTTATTCGTCTTTGAATGTAGCAAACTTTCCACATTCTCGCGCTTGTAATAGCACTTGTGCCCGATTTGCGTAAACGGCAGCACACCCGTATCGCGATAATGCTGCAAGGTGCGCTTGCTGATGTTCAACAGCCGGCACACATCTCCGTTGTGCAGCCAGTCCGTGTGCTTACTCTTCTCTCCGAATGCCTTGTGACAGCATTCCGCAAGGCTCAAGATTTCATCCCGAAGCTTTGCCCAATTGGTTTCCGTAATGACATAATAATTCATAATCATATTGTGTTATTGTTTGTTATTTCAAATTTTTCCTGTTTCCATCGGCAAAGATAATGGCGTGCGTGCACCTCTCAAAGCAGCGGAGAACAGCAGGGAAGTGTCGGGAAGAATAAGGAAAAGGGCAATCTGCCTCATCGGTTCGCATTTGCGTTTTCCTGCCCGTCTTCTTTTTTCGATGCAAAATTAATATCGGATATTTCTCATTCTATCGCTTTTCATTCAAGTGGCAGCTTGTGGCGCTATGACAAGGACAAAAGAGACAGATTGATGTTCTTGTCACTGCACAAATGAGGTTAATAAGGTAATCAAAGCAAAAGAGTGTATCTGAAAGCAAACAACGATAATCATATTTCTGCTAACCTTTCTTTCCTGTCATCCGTTTTTTGCTTAATGAGACAATAAATGCTCTTCTTGCCTGCCCGTTTCCCTAAGAATTTTACAGCAGACAGGCGCAACATTATGCAAAAAGACTCTGAATGCTTGGAAGTTACGCATTCTCACCCTAACTTCACTCTTGGAAACCAATTCAAGGGAATAATGAAAAAGAACGCAAATACAGGCAAGCATAAGCAACGGGGAAAGCTTCCCATCTCCATTCCTTCAAACTTGTAGTAGCCAAATGTAGTAAAATGTGTAGTATTGCCCTACACTATCAAGCATTACTGATTATCAATTACTTATCACAGAATAGTATGTAGTAAGAAGAAGGATGAAAAAGTTTGGAAACGGTAAAACAAGTAAACTTAAAATAAGATAGGGTGATGAAAAAGGAAAGAAGAAATATGGAAGAAATAGATCGTTTCATAGGAGAAACTCTTGGTATAAGCCAAGCTGAAAGTTCAAGTGAACAAACTGTCGCTGAATTCCGGGAAAAGGGAATGAAAACTATTCATGAGCAAAAACGACAAGAGGTAGAACATGCCATAGAGCATGCCAGGCCATCCGAGCCTGTACTGCATACAGAGCATGCAACTATTCAACGACGCATCAGTGCCAAGATGAGAAAAGAGACACTAGACGCATACAAGCAGGCGTTCCTCGTTCCGACAAAGCTATATGAGAGAAAGGCGGTTTACCTGAGCAGGGATACACAGGAACGTGCGGACTTCATTGTTCGCAGGTTGGGTGATAGGGGCAGCAACCTCTCAAGCTTCGTGGAAAATATCATCCGCACACATTTGGACGAATACGGTGAAGACATAGAGAAATGGAGAAGACTGTAAGCCGTAAGAAAAGGGTAGACGGTTTTCAGAAAAAGGGACGCCCCTTTCACTCAAAACCCTCGACACTTTTCAGAGAGTAAGGCAACGAACTTTTGCTAAAAACACTGAATGGTGGGAACGCTACGAACGCAGTTAGATACTGAATGCACGGCATTCGCTTTTAATAACCAAAACGCTTTATGCGTAAACGTTTCGTTAGCTGACATTGCAAGACGTCAGTTTGTACCCACACACTGCGCTTGCTCCCCTCGTCAAACTGTCGGGGAGATTAGACCAAAATCACTTCGTTCTCATCGGTCAGTGTTCAGAAATTAAGCAATAACAAATCATCTACGATGATTAACTTTCAAAGAAACTTATATGAACAGATATAATAGAAAGACTGCCAAGTGGCAGCAACGAGGTAAGGAAGAAGCGAGGATGAACAAAACGGAGTTCATCAAGGTAAGATGTACCAGTGAAGAGAAGCAACGTATCAAGTCAAAGGCAGAAAGTACGGGACGAAAGTTCTCAGATTACTGCCGTGAGATACTCCTTAACGGAGAAGTGGTTGCCGTTCCCAAGATGACAGACAATGAGAGGGAAGCCATTGCCATTCTCCAGTATACAGGAAGATTCTACGGGCAGGTTTCCAACCTCATCAAAGTCAAGGACGAGGATTGGCTACATCTCACCAAAAACCTTTCGCTATGTGCCAAAGAGGCATTTAAGCGATTTTACGACCCTCATTTTCGTGTGGACG
>NZ_BAIX01000056.1 GCF_000613405.1 Hoylesella enoeca JCM 12259
GCACCTGGCGTAGACACCTTCGCGGCTTCATCTTACGCGCGCGCGAGGGAAGACGGCTAAACGTCTATCAACAAAGGGCTTCTCGGAGTTCCCTTTGTTCTTTTTTCATGCCCTTTTGCCAACCGAACAAGGGGGAAAATTTCACGAATTATTCATTCTAAAACATAGCGAATATGAACAGAAAACAATTAGAGAGTAGGGCTTACGTAAAGCCCAATGTGACAGTCTGCATATCGCAGACAGAGCAATTATTAACTTTCGCCAGTGGGCAGCATAAAGATGTCGAGAATGGCGGAAGCTTCGGTGATGCCAAGCAAGGATGGTTTGATGAGGAAGAGGAAGAATTCACCCCCTCTGCCGAAGAAAAGTGGAACGAATAAACTAACAAGGAGAAAAGCAAATGAAGACAATGAAGCTATTTGCAGCGTTTGCCCTGACTGGATTATGGCTGACGGCCTGCACAAACGAAGATTTAAACAAGGATAACAACACGACGAATGAAGCCGTGACTACTTTTGTTAGCGGTGACGAACTCGCCACACGCACCTCGATGGATCACAATATTGGTGGAAAGGGTAAATTCTTTTGGACAACGGGCGACAACATTTGGATCAACACGGGTGCCACGTCTATCGGTAGCACCTCGAGCAGCATCAATAATAAGACCGCTCATGCCCGGTTCTATTTCTCGACTGCACTTTCTGGCGCAAGCTACCCCGTCACTTACACAGGCAAGGCCAGCACCAAAGGCGACGAGGTGACCATCGCCACCACGCAAACGCAGAGCGCGCCCAACAACACTGAGCACCTCGGCGTGTCGGGCGATTGCGGAACAGCCACTGCCCATCGTGATGGTGCCGGAGTTTATAATTTCAAGCTCGAGCACAAGGCGGCTTACCTGTGCTTCCAGCCTCGCTCAACCAATCCGCATGTAAACCGAAGCAAACTGATCAAGATTGAAGTTACATCTGATAAGCCTCTTGCCGGCACCTACGGCTTCAGCGCTTCGGGCCTGTCGGCAACGCCCACCAGCGGCGCCTCGAAAACGATTGTGCTCAACACCAACCAGTTTGCTCTCGACAACACTACGGCCGATCTCGACAAGAACGGCAGTTACATGGTGCTTGCCCCAGGCCTGCATCACCTCACCGTTTGCTACTGGCTGCGCAACACCACAGACCATCCTGCTATATTGGGGTTGGGAATAAAGCCTATTGAAGGCTTTATTCCCCAACAAATCACGATCAATGTAGAAGCCGGCAAGATCTACGACATTACGGCCGACCTCAAGATACCGGAGTACGAAGAAACCTCTCTAAACACACAGCCCACTGCAAGCAATACGGCCAACAATCCGAACGTGAACGAGTGCACCTGGCTCGCCAGCGCAGGCGACCCGCATTGGAGCGATAAAATGCTTTGGGTGGGAAACAGGTGGCAGCAACTTTTCCATGGTGGTATGTGGTTTAAGAAGCTAAGCGTCATCGCCGCCGAGCAAGGCAAGTCGGAATCGTATTTAAAAACCGTTGCTTCGGATGGTAACGATTATGTTACAACGGCTCTCCCTCCTTATCCTTCGCAATGGACAAGACCTGTCACCGAAGGTATACCACAAAAATTAAGCGATTGCTTCTTCTTGGCTGCAGTAGGAATAGACGCTGGTGGTTCTAAATACAGGCTCCAAGAACTTGGTCAATATTGGTCAAGCTCAATAGTTCCGTCAAGTTCAGAGCGATATTTTCTACGATTTGAGAAGACTCTCGTAGGTCTAGATAGTGAAGATCTTTTCTACCAATATGGCTTCAGCGTAGAGTGGACACCGCGGTAAATCTCGTTGGAATGAAAAAAAATATAAGTATCAAGAATCAAAACTGCGAACGTGTGGAGCTAAATTTTCTCACGTAAGAAAATTTGGCTGCGCACGTGTGGAGATAAAATTCGAGACGTGAGAAAATTTATTTCCGTACGTATGAAAATTTTGCTCGCGACGTGCGCAGCCAAAACTCCAGACGTACGATTTTTAATCCACTGATAAACAAAGATTTAGAAAGGACGTAAAAATGAAAATTTACCTTCAAGAGCGGGTTAATCCGCAAGACAGAACCAAGAAGAAACTCTACGGCACGGTGTTTAACCTCGGACCGAAAACGTTGCACGAGATTTCGACCGACATCGCGGGGCGTTCGTCGCTCACGCGGGGCGATATCGAGAATGTGCTCTCGAACTTCGTAGACCGTGTTCCGAGTTACTTGCTCGACGGTTTCAGCGTGCAGATGGGCGAATTTGGTACGATCCGCATCTCGATTTCGAGCAAAGGCGCCGCCAAAGCCAAAGAGTTTAACACCGACACGATTAAGATTCGCGTCATTTTCACGCCCGGCGTCGCGTTTAAGAAAAGGCTCAAAGACGTGGCGTTTGAGATGGTGAAGAAAGGATGATTTAAAGGTGAAAAGGGGAAAGGGTGAAAAGATTGGTGGCGCTGTCTTTTCACTCTTTTTGTTTTGTTGTGGTTGCCCAACTTGATGATGATGAGTTGGGCAACGATGTTTTAATAAAGGCGGGAAGAGATGCGGGCATCTTGTAATAAATGCTTATCTTTGCCGCGCACTTGAAATAGAAAGGATGAAAAAACAGCTATGCGGATCGTGTTAATAGGAGCGGGCAATTTGGCTACGCAATTGGGGCTGTCGCTCGCAGAGGCTGGTCATGAGATGGCGCAGGTGTGGAGTCGGAGTATGGAGTCGGCTGCGGCTTTGGCCGATCTTGTGGGTGGTGCGGCTGTGACCGACCTTGGACAGATTGAGACGGGGGCCGACGTGTATATCCTGGCTGTCAGGGATGCGGCATTGCCCGAAATCATTCCGCTCTTGTGCCAGGGCCGAGAAAAGGGTGGGGTGGTGGTCCACACGGCAGGCAGTGTGCCTATGGAGATTTTCGAAGGTTTGGCCAGACATTATGGTGTGTGCTATCCGTTGCAGACATTCTCTAAATCGCGGCGGGTGAATTTCAAGGAGATACCTTGTTTTATTGAGGGTAATGACGATTATGCGATCAGTGAGCTGAAGCGTTTGTGCGCAAGTCTATCGGATCATGTGAGCTATCTTGCCTCTGCCGATCGGCGATATTTGCATTTGTCGGCTGTCTTTGCATGCAATTTTGTCAATCATTGTTATGATATAGCTTCGGACATTTTATCGGCGCATCAATTGCCTTTCGACGTGTTGCTCCCGCTGATTGATGAGACGGCACGCAAGGTGCACACGCTTACGCCGCAGGCTGCCCAGACGGGTCCTGCGATGAGATATGACAAACAGGTGATCCAAGCGCAGGCCGCCCTGTTGGCGGATATGCCTCAGGTGCGGGATTTGTATGAGAGATTGAGCAGGAATATTCACCGAAATGCTATAAGAGGATGATAAATTATGACTTAACTAAAATCAGGGCCATTGTGTTTGATGTTGATGGCGTGTTGTCGGCCGAAACGATTCAGATGGATTCGAAGGGCGAACCGTTGCGAACGGTCAATATCAAAGATGGCTATGCTATTCAATTGGCGCAGAAGTCGGGGTTGAGAATCGTTATTCTCACCGGCGGTTACAGCGAGTCGGTCCGATTGAGATATGAGCGTCTGGGCGTGGAAGACATTTATATGGGATGCGTTGTGAAGATAAAGACTTATGAGGATTTCCTTTCTAAATACGGTCTGGCTGATGAAGAGATTGTCTATGTGGGCGACGATATTCCCGACTATGAGGTTATGAAGCGATGCGGGTGCCCTTGTTGTCCGGCCGATGCGTGTGCGGATGTGAAGCAGATCTGTCGATATGTCAGTGCAAGAAACGGTGGATTCGGATGCGGGCGCGACATCATCGAACAGGTGTTGCGTGCGCAGGGGAAATGGTTGAATAGCGCCAAGGCTTTCGGATGGTAAGGGGGGCGTATGAGTCAATATAAAATTATTCTTTCGAGTAATTCGCCGAGACGGAAAGAATTGCTCGCCGGCTTGGATTTGGATTTCGAGGTGCGCGTGATTTCAGGTATCGATGAGTCGTATCCGGCAGATTTGGCGGTGGATCAAGTGCCGGAATATCTTGCAAGGAAGAAAGCTGCAGCTTATGACATAGCTGACAATGAATTGGTAATTACGGCAGATACCATTGTCACCATCGACAATATGATCTTGGGTAAGCCTGAAAACGATGCCGAGGCACACGGGATGCTTAAAATGCTGAGCGGTCGCACACATAGAGTCATCACAGGCGTGTGTCTGTCGGCCAAAGATCGACAGCGCCATTTCTCTGTGACGTCTGAGGTCACCTTCAAGGTTTTGACCGATCAAGAGATTGATTATTACATCGCGAAATATCATCCCCTTGACAAGGCCGGAGCTTATGGCATACAGGAATGGATTGGGTATGTCGGCGTGACGGCTCTGAACGGTAGTTACTTCAATGTGGTGGGATTGCCAGTCCAGCGTATTTATGAAGAATTGACAAGCGAATTTCTGAATCGGTAACCCAATTGTCCTGCGCATACAAAAACGAGAAAATCTTTTGTTATTCTCTCGAATTGGCGTATCTTTGCAACTCAAATATATAACCATAATCCCATCATTATGTCTGTGAAAGAAGAAAATATAAATGAGGAGAAAAAGAGTCTCAGTTTTGTAGAACAGTTTGTAGAAGAAGATTTGGCAGAGGGCAAAAATGGCGGTAGAATTCAAACGCGCTTCCCACCGGAACCCAATGGTTATCTGCATATCGGGCACGCAAAAGCCATCTGTATGGATTTCGGCGTAGCTGAAAAATATCATGGCGTGTGCAATCTTCGTTTCGATGACACCAATCCAAGCAAGGAGAATACGGAGTATGTGGAAAATATCCTCAATGACATCAAGTGGCTGGGATTTGAATGGGGGAATATTTATTATGCTTCCGACTATTTTCAGGAACTATGGGACTTTGCTGTTTGGATGATCAAACAAGGACTCGCTTACGTTGACGAACAGACTTCTGAACAGATAGCTGAACAAAAAGGGACGCCGACCGAACCGGGAACGGCGAGTCCGTATCGCGATCGCCCGATAGAGGAAAATCTTGCACTTTTCTTGAAAATGAATACGCCCGAGGCCGTTGAAGGGAGTATGGTGTTGCGTGCCAAACTCGATATGGCCAATCCTAATATGCACTTCCGGGATCCGATCATGTATCGAATTATTCAGATACCGCATCATCGTATGGGATCAAAATGGCATGCTTATCCAATGTATGACTTTGCTCATGGACAGAGTGATTATTTTGAAGGCGTCACTCACTCGATTTGTACATTAGAGTTTGTGCCTCACCGACCGCTCTATGACAAATTCATCGACTTCTTGAAAGAGATGAACGGCGAAACAGAAAATCTTAATGATTATCGCCCGAGACAGATCGAGTTTAATCGATTGAACCTGACTTATACCGTGATGAGTAAGCGTAAGCTCCACACACTTGTCGATGAAGGCTTAGTGGTAGGCTGGGATGACCCTCGTATGCCGACGCTTTGCGGTATGAGACGTCGCGGTTACAGCCCGGAAAGTATTCGAATGTTTATTGATTCCATCGGATATACCAAGTTTGAGGCTCTCAATGACATGGCTTTACTCGAAGCCTCGGTGCGAGAAGACCTGAATAAACGCGCTTGTCGTGTATCGGCTGTTCTGAATCCGGTGAAATTGGTTATCACAAATTATCCCGAGGGTAAGACCGAAGAGATGAAAGCCGTCAACAATCCTGAGAATCTAGAAGAAGGAAGTCATACAATCACATTCTCTCGGGAACTCTGGATCGAGCGTGAAGACTTTATGGAAGAGGCTCCCAAGAAATTCTTCCGTATGAGCTTGGGGAAGGAAGTGCGACTGAAAAATGCCTATATCGTTAAGTGCACAGGCTGCACGAAGGATGCAGACGGCAACATCACTGAGATTCAGGCAGAATATGATCCAACGAGCAAGAGTGGCGATATAGGAGCTAACCGCAAGGTGAAAGGAACACTCCACTGGCTTTCTGTGAATCATTGTCGCAAAGCCGAAGTACGTATTTATGACCGGCTGTTCAGTATTGAGAATCCGGCCGCTGATGAGCGCGACTTCCGTGAGCTGTTGAATCCCGAATCGCTCCGCATTTATGAAAATTGTTTTGTAGAAACCTACGCCGCAGAAAAACAACCAGGTGAATATCTACAATTCCAGCGGATCGGCTATTTTATGGCTGATCCCGATTCCACACCAGAAAAACCGGTCTATAATAAGACGGTCGGGTTGAAAGATACGTGGACAAAACAAAAAAGAATAGATTAATGACAAACGACGAATATTTCAGAAGCGAAGAGTTTAAAAATCTGCTCTGTACATATAAAAATGGACAGAAAAATGGTTCTCCTGCTTATATAGATCCGGATGATTTGGCAGATATCGCCGAATTCTATCACCTACAAGGCCATACCGATGAGGCCATTAAAATTTTAGACGATACGATCGAAAAGTTCCCGGGGGCCTCTGCTCCCTTGGAATTTCGTGCCCGGATCGAACTGCTGGTTAATAAAGATCCTTACAAAGCGGAAAAATTCGCCGACCAAATAGAAGACAAAAGCGACTTGGAATATGATTACCTGAGAGCAGAGATTATGCTTGTGCGTCGTCAGAATCAAGAAGCCGACGAATACTTACAGAGTTGTCTGAAAAGCATAGAGAAAAGCGATCGTGAAGACTTCTATCTCGATGTAGCTACGCTGTTCGCCGACTACAATGTGATGGACAAATCACACGAATGGTTGATGAGATCGAAGCAAACAAACTCAGATGACTACAAGGAGTTGCTCGGACGAATAGCGCTGAAGAAGGGAGACTATACGAAAAGTCTGCACATCTTCAGCGATCTTGTAGAGAAGAATCCATATTCCGGCTCGCATTGGAATCATCTGGCGTCATCGCAATACTTCTCTAATCTGATCAAAGAGTCGATCACGAGCAGTGAATTTTCGATCGCCATCAACCCCTATGATGATGAAGCCGTGCAGAACAAGGCGAATGGGTTATTCGCTTTGGGTAATTACGAAGAAGCATTGGTGTATTATAAAAAGGTGGCAGAATTATGTCCCAAGGATGGGACAGGTGAAATGTTTCAAGGAATTACGCTTCTCAAACTAAATCGCATGGAAGAGGGGATTGCACATTTAAAGAAAGCCGAAAAGATTGCGGACCGAGACCAGGACATACTGCCAGACATTTACCAAACATTAGCCTACGCACTCTCCGATCTTGGCGACCAACAGCAAGCCATGACCTATATCCGAAAGGCAGAACACACACCGGCAGCAAACCTAAATGAGTTGTCTATTCTCCGGGGACATCTTTTGATGGCGAAAGGCGAATTAGAAAAAGCACAGAAAACCTATCAGAAAGCCATCTATAACTCGAATTTCGATGCAGAAATCGTTCTTCGTGTAGCCATCTCAATCTACGAGAACAATCATGTCGAGCTGGCTTATGGTTTCTTCCACACACTCCTGCAAAACGATGACGACGAGCAAATCGACGGCTACGCCTATTTAGCGCTTGCTGCAAAGAGCTCGGGAGAGAAGAGGAATACAAGAATGCGCTCAAAATGGCTTGCAAAAGAAATCCTATCGAAGTAAAAGCCGTCTTCGGAGAAGCCATCCCACAGGACTTAGATACGGACGAATATTATAATTACCTAATCGCAAATCCTGATAAATCATGAACTGGTTATCCTCCCTTTTGGGGAATTTGAATTATACCACCGTGTTTTTTTTGATGATGCTGGAAAGCACTGTGATTCCCGTCCCGTCGGAATTGGTCGTGTCGCCAGCAGCTTACCACGCAGCCGGTGGAAATCTAAACATCTTCCTGGTTATCCTCTGCGCCACGCTCGGCGCTGATCTCGGCGCCAGCATCAACTATTTTGTCGCCTATTATCTCGGTCGTCCAATTGTTTATCGATTCGCGAACAGTCGGCTCGGAAGACTCTGCATGCTCAACCAAGAAAAAGTAGAAAAGAGTGAAAAATACTTCGACGATCACGGAATCGTAGCCACGCTCACGGGGCGACTCATTCCCGGCATCCGGCATCTCATCTCGATTCCTGCTGGACTTGCCAAAATGCGCTATTGGACCTTTCTATTTTACACAACGATCGGTGCAGGTCTTTGGAATTGCATTCTTGCCGCATTGGATGGTATCTGCACACCGTCGTACCCGAAGACCAACTTAACGACAAGATCATGGAATACGGCGAGTACATAAAAGTCGTGATCATGCTGTTGGTAGTCGTCGCTCTCTTATTTTTTATGAGCAGACACCTGCTCAAACGCAGACGAGGAGCATGAAAACTATCAAATGGGGATTTATCGGCTGCGGAGAAGTCACCGAAAAAAAATCAGGACCTGCGTTCAACGAAGTTGAAGGCTCTACAGTCGTAGCCGTGATGAGTCGAAATGAAAACAAAGCGCGATCCTACGCCGAGCGTCATCACATCCGAAAATGGTTTACCGATGCACAAAAGCTCATCGATGATCCCGAAGTTAATGCCGTTTATATCGCGACGCCCCCGTCAAGCCATGCGACGTTTGCTATCATGTCTATGCGAGCCGGAAAACCCGTATATGTGGAAAAACCCTTGGCAGCCAGCTATGAAGACTGTGCCAGAATCAACCGCGTGAGTGAGCAGACAGGCATGCCGTGTTTCGTGGCTTATTATCGGCGCTATCTGCCTTATTTTCTCAAAATTAAGGAATGTATCAACAAGGGCGTTATCGGACACACCATCAACGTGCAAATACGCTTTTCCGTACCGCCCCGCGATCTTGACTATCAGTCGCACGACACACTGCCGTGGCGTCTTCAGCCGGATATTTCCGGTGGAGGGTATTTCTACGATCTGGCCTCTCACCAATTAGATTTATTGCAAGATATCTTCGGAGTCATCACGCGCGCGCACGGCTATCCCGCCAACCGCGCACATCTTTACGAGCAGGCCGAAGATACAGTGAGCGCCAGTTTTCAGTTCGAAGACGGACTCGTCGGCAGTGGATCCTGGTGCTTCGTTGGACATCAAAGTGCAAAAGAAGACCGTATCGAAGTCATCGGTGACCAAGGGATGCTATCGTTTTCGGTCTACAACTATGATCCTATCCAGCTGATCACCAGTAGCGGAACAATCAACATAACGGTCCCCAATCCGCCTTACGTGCAGTTACCCATCATTCGTGCCGTGATCGAAGACTTGCAGGGAATAGGCGTTTGCACTTGCACTTCGATAAGCGCCACACCAGTAAACTGGGTTATGGACAGAATCTTGGGAAAATTTTGAAGCGCCTCTCTCTTTTATTCCTCACGTGCCTATTAGCAGCGCCCTTTGCGCATGCAGACGACAGCATCTCCTCGGGAAAGACGTTTGCGGCCCGAATCATCCACAGTTTATATACTTTCGTGAAAGATTTCAGTCGTGTGGACACGTCATATATCGAGCCGCAGCATTATAATTTCCAGACCATGCTCCAGAACACCAACACGTATGAAGTTTATCGTCTTCAAACACACAGTGGGATCGCGCTCACCTTGGCACCACAACCCACCTATAAATTAGGTCCATATTTCGGTTGGCGATGGATATTCTTAGGCTATGCTTTCGATCTGACGCATCTTGGCAACAGCAACAACCGTCTCGAATTCGATCTGAGCTTTTACAGTTCAAAAGTGGGCATCGATCTCTTCTACCGAAGGACCGGCGATGATTACAAGATCCGAAATCTCGATCTCGGAGACAAAATCAATACAGACAAGATCACCGACACACCTTTCGACGGATTCTCTGCAAGCATCCGGGGATTTAATCTCTACTATATCTTTAATCACCGTAGATTCTCTTATCCCGCCGCTTTCAGCCAGAGCACCGTGCAACGACGCAGTTATGGATCACCTCTATTAGGCATCGGCTACACAAAACACACTCTGAATCTCGACTGGGAAAGGCTCAACCGTGTTATCAAAGAGCGCCTCAGCACAGAAGACGGATTGGCTAAGGTAGATAGTGATCTGATTTCAGCAAAAATCAAATATTCTGATCTCTCTCTATCCGGAGGATATGCTTACAACTGGGTCTTTGCACACAACTGGGTGTTTGCTTCCTCGCTGTCGCTTGCGCTGGGCTATAAACACTCTTACGGCAACATCGGAGGAAAAGAAATAACAGCCGACAACTTTTCCTTCCGAAACTTTAACATGGATGGGGTAGGGCGCTTCGGACTTGTATGGAACAACACCAAGTGGTATGTCGGTGCAAGTGCAATTCTCCACGCCTACAATTACCGCAAACAACAATTCTCCACGAATACCGTTTTTGGTAATCTGAATTTCTACGTCGGATTCAATTTCAATAAAAAGAAATAAATATGAAGACAATTCTCCTCATCCTTATCTCCCTGTTACTCCCAGGGAGAGCTGCAGCCATCAATCCGCAATATATTCCGGCCGACAGCCTCCGCGTAATAGCACTACTAAAAAAAGCCAATCGTCTGACAACAAGCGATAATCCCATCCTCTTTTTTGCTCGCGAATTACGAGGCACGCCTTACGTAGCAAAAACATTGGAGAAAAACAAGAACGAACAGCTCGTAATCAATCTGCGCCAGCTCGATTGCACCACCTACGTTGAAAATGTCCTTGCCCTCGTGCTCTGCCATCGAGAAAACAAAAACACGTTTGCCGACTTCTGCCATTATTTGCAAAACATAAGATATAAATCAGGAAAAATCGAATACGCTTCACGCCTGCACTATTTTTCTGAATGGATCAGCAATCATGCAAATATCGGAGTTATCCACGAACTGCAAACGCCCAATCCGCCATTCACACGCGTGCAGAAACTCAACATCTCTTATATGAGCCGACATCCCCAATTTTATCCGATGTTGTCGGGCGACTCCGCTGCCATGAAAAAGATCAAAAAGATGGAAGAAAAGCTCACCGGGAATGAAATTCGATATATTCCGAGAGATCAGATTGTCAATTCTCAGCTCCTTCGCCAAACGATTCATGATGGCGACATCCTCGCCATCGTCACTCGCATTCCGGGTCTCGACACTTCGCATATTGGCATAGCCGTATGGCATCAGAACGGTCTCCATCTGCTCAATGCATCATCCATACGCCGTTGCGTCGTAGAAGAGCCGCTCACACTCCGTACTTACATGCAGCGTCACCCATCCCAACTCGGAATTCGGGTCATTCAAATCAAAGATTAAGCCAAGATTATTTTTTTCATCGAAATCCAATCGTTTTTGATCATCCGATGGGTCGGATGATCAAAATCCGCTCGATTTTTGCTTTCCGACCCCTCGGATGATCAAAATCCGCTTGATTTTTGCTTTCCGACCCCTCGGATGATCAAAATCCGCTTGATTTTTACTTTCCGACCCCTCGGATGATCAAAC
>NZ_BAIX01000055.1 GCF_000613405.1 Hoylesella enoeca JCM 12259
TAAAAAGTGGTTGCCGGAGTTTAAGGAAGATCGGGCGGAAATCCAACGTCGGCGTATCATCGGACGTGTAGTCGAGCGGCGTCCGTACAGCATTCTTTGGCAATATTACGTTCGGGGACGTCATCGATTCAGCGAGTTGGTCTGACGAATATTTCTTTCCCATTTCCTTGTTCATGTTTTTTCGCATGGTGTTTAACGGCTTTTCGGCGTGCAACTAACCATTAGTTGCACGCCGTTTAAGTATTAGTTGCAACGCTTTTGTTCATGGCAAACAAAGGCGTTAAAGTGCAACTGTTCTCGCATTTTATGTTATGTCTGTTAATAATATCTAACAGTAAGCGATTTTTTTGTTGTATAATTTGCAGGGATTGATAAAATCTTTTACCTTTGCACTCGCAAAAACGAATGGTGCCATAGCTCAGTTGGTAGAGCAAAGGACTGAAAATCCTTGTGTCCCCGGTTCGATTCCTGGTGGTACCACTCCTCCTTTCATAAGTCCGGTCTTTTTGTAAAGGTCGGGCTTTTTATTTTCTTTTTCTTTTCAGACCATATTATATATGTTGCCAGAGCGTCATTCTTCGATGACCGTTAGCACATCGTCGCATACGCGAAAATGAATATCTAGCCCGGCAAAAGGCATTCCATAGGTTTTTGAAGGATCGTTTTGGTAATGCGGCCGTGGGTCTAATGACAGTGTTTTGTGTAATGCGGCGAGTTGGTTAGGTGTGAGTCGGGCAGCAAATGCAGGCGGAATCACCACTTGCAAACGACGGATAGCAGTGTGATCAACAAATCCACTGCGAGCTTCGGGATGACTATCGGCATATACAATATAGGGTTTGATGTCGGCAATCGGCGTTCCGTCCATCAAATCTCCACCCAAAACGTGCAGCACCGGACCTTGATCGGTCTCCCATTCCACGTGAGAAAGTCGGACGGATGACAGTCCCAAAGCATTCGGACGAAATGGAGAACGTGTGGCGAAAACGCCCATGCGTGTGTTCCCACCTAACAAAGGAGGACGCACCATAGGGCTTGTGGCTTTGCTTTTATTGGCTGAAAACTCCCAAATCAGCCACAAATAATCAAAGCCTTCGATGCCTCTCAACGCATCGGGATTACGAAAACGGGGAGTGAAAACAATCTTTCCTTCCAACTCTTCTACCAATCCGCTCTGCTTGGGAATGCCGAATTTGGAAGTGAACAACGAATGAAAATGAGCTATTGGCGTTAATTCCATGTCGCAAAAATAATTATTTTCCTCTTATAGAAGCTTTTTTCCTTATTTTATTTTGTCATTTTCACAAGTTGATATACCTTTGAACCCAGAATTTAAGAATATGAAAAAAGTTGGTATCAGTAAAAATACTCTTTTTAGAGAGATACGTGATTATGTCTCGATAGCCATTGCCATGCTGTCATATTGCATCGGGTGGACACTTTTCTTGTTGCCGAACGATATTACGACGGGTGGTGTTCCGGGTATCTCCTCTATCATTTATTGGGGACTGAACATACCGGTTAACATTACATATTTTATTATCAACGCCATTCTGTTAGTCATTGCGTTGAAGATTTTGGGGTTGCGCTTCTGCATCAAAACCATCTATGGTGTTATCGTTTTGACCATTGCAACTTCCATCACCACGCAATACACCAAGGATTTACACTTGCTTCACGATCAACCGTTTATGGCAAGTGTCCTCGGAGCTGTCTTCTGCGGATGCGGAGTGGGTTTAGGACTCTCATCGAATGGCAGTTCCGGTGGAACGGATATCATTGCGGCAGTCATCAATAAGTATCGGGATATTTCCTTAGGACGTGTGATTCTGCTCTGCGATATTATTATCATCTCGTCCAGTTACTTCGTTTTGCACAGTTGGGAAAAAGTGATTTATGGCTATGTTGTGCTCTATATCACAGCATTTTGTGTGGATCAGGTGGTCAATTCGATGCGACGTTCGGTGCAATTTTTTATCATTTCGGATAAATATGAGGAAATCGGTAATCGAATTAACCTCAATCCACATCGCGGATGTACGGTAATCAATGCACAAGGCTTTTATTCCGGACATAGTGTTAAGATGCTCTTTGTACTTGCTAAGAAGCGGGAATCATCCGTGATCTTCCAATTAATCAATGAGATCGATCCCAAAGCATTTGTTTCCCAAAGTGCAGTGATTGGCGTATACGGTGCTGGTTTCGATACGTTTAAGGTGAAGAAGAATAACAAACAGCCTCAAAATGCCGGACAGATAGAAAACTGATTGATTCCGACAGCCCCCTAATAATAAGATACCGAATCATTGTTCGATGTCTTATTATTGTTTATATGGCTTGACTCGTTTGGTTTTCCTCAGATGAGTTCGTTATTTTATGTGGATCAAGGGGGATAATTTATCTTAAAGGTCTAGGCTTTTTGTGAAAAGATTTATGTTTGTTTTCGCATTGACGTATTATTTCTTTATATTTGCGAACAATTTTTATATGATGAAATTTCAGATGAAATCAAGGATATGGATATGTTTGGTCTTCTCACTGTGGGCGATAATGACGATGGGACAAGGACTCACAAATGCAGAGAAGGCGCGCTCGCTGAACGGACAGATGAGCCGATTGCTGGAAATTCTGAATGCAACCGATGACTCTTCCTTTTATTATTCCACGGCGATGGATGCAGTAAAGACAGCGGTGTTGTGTGATTTCTATGACAGCAAACCCGATGAGCGGGGGCTGAGTAAACCACAATTCAGAATGTCAAATGCGAAGCGAATAAGTCCAGTCAGAGACAGATTGGTGGAAGGCGGATTGTTTTATTATAATCATCGGCGTAATGCCGAAGCCATGAAAGCATTCGAATTGTATATTGAAACGGCTGATAAGCCTTTGTTTAAAGAAACAGGACAGGAATTGGGATTGGTAACTTATTATGCCGGTCTGTTGGCTTATGGAATGAAAGATTATGTCAAAGCCGAATATTATGCTGATTTGGCATTGCGTAATCCGGGGTATGCGCGAGAGGCTGCCGAACTCAAAATCAACTGTATGAAAGACAAGTTGGTGAGCAAAAGTGATTCGGATCGATATATCAATACACTCACCGAATTGCACAAACAAGCTCCCGAGAACAATAATTATTTCTCGATGCTGATGGATTATTACACATCGCCGGGCCAACAAGAAGGTTTGGAACGATTTGTGAAGACTGAGCTGCAACGCGATTCGACCAACCAAACGTTGTGGATGTTGCAAGGTGAGACAGAGATGAAGCATCGCGACTGGGACCAGGCGATTATGTCTTACAAACGATCGGTGGCGATCGATTCGATGCTTGTTCCTTCCCTATATAATATAGGCATTTGTTTCTGTTCGAAGGCTGTGGCCATGAAAGATTCGCTCGTGGATAACCGAGGACGACTGACAAAGCCTGCCCGCGTGAAGATACGGAGCGTTTTTGCTGCGGCTTTACCGTATTTAGAACGAGCGCGGCGACTGGATCCCGATCGGAAAACGGTGGATTGGGCAGCGCCCTTGTATCAAATCTATTTTGTTTTAGAGGATAAAAACAAGACAGCTCAGTTGAAACCCTTGCTTCGACAGGGCGATGAACGACAGGAAGCGAATAAAGGAAAGAAATGATGAGAAAGTTGTTAGCAGTTATAGTCATGGCGTTCAGTGTCTTCGGTGTTTGTGCACAGAAGAAAGAGATAGCCATTGCCAAGGATTGGGTGAAGAAAGGAACCAACCTGGTCAAGGCCGAACAAATGATGACGGAGCTGCTTGGCGATAGTGTCAATCGGGCAAATGTGAATATCTGGACCGTGCTCTTCGATGCGATTAAGAAGCAATACGACCAGGGAAATGAGCGATTGTATCTGCGACAACCTTATGACACGGCGGAGCTTTTTGTCTTGGGTAAGAAGATGTTTACGACATTAGAAGGGTTCGATTCGCTCGATGCGAAACCCGATCGCAAGGGACGCATTCGTCCGAAAATGCGCGATAAGCATGCCGAGTTGCTGAATGATTATCGCGCAAACTTGTTTAACGGCGGGATGTTTTTTATCAATAGGCACGATTATGGGGCTGCTTATGATTTCTTTCACACCTATTTGGATTGTGCCAATCAGCCGCTCTTTGTGCGTTATCGTTATGCCGAAACCGATAGACAGATGCCCCAGGCAGCTTATTGGGCCGTCTACTGCGGTTATAAGTTGAAGAACCCGAAAGCCACCCTGCGTCATACGTATTTGGCTTTGAAAGATACGGCACATTATAATTATATGCTGCAATACCTTGCTGAGACTTATCGGATAGAGAAAGATACAGCGCGCTATGTGGAAATGCTGACAGAAGGATTTGAGAAATATCCGAAGTTCCCGTTCTTTTTCCCTCGGCTTATCACCTATTATTCAGAGAAAGGTGAGATGGAAGAAGCCATGAAGGTGGCTGATCGAGCCTTGACAGTGGACAGCACGAGTGTGATCTTTCGCTTTGCCAAAAGTTCTCTGCTGCTCAATGTGGGACATTACGCGGAGTGCATACGTCTTTGCGATGAGCTGATAGCCGTTAATGACAGCCTGGCTGATGCCTACTTGAATGCCGGTTTAGCCTATTTCAATCAGGGAATAGAACTTGATAAGAGCACGGCAACTTCTTCCAAGCGTCGGCAGGCGGTGCAGGCATATTATCGGCAGGCATTGCCTTATTTGCAAAAATATCGGGCATTGGCGCCCGATCAGCGCAACAAATGGGGCATACCGCTTTATACGATTTACCTGAATCTGAATATGGGTAAGGAGTTTGATGAGATTGATCGAATGATGAAGACTAACTGATAACGCCTTTTGCGATGAAGATAGATATAGAGAAGATATTGGCTAAGTTAGGCTTTGCCGGTTTGAATCCGATGCAGCAGGATGTGTTGCATGCTGTTTTGCATTCGGATCGGGACGTGGTTGTGCTTTCGCCCACGGGATCAGGCAAAACCTTGGCTTATTTGTTACCGTTGGTGCAGATCCTCGATGCCGGAAATGATGAGGTGCAAGCGGTTGTTGTTGTCCCCGGACGCGAATTAGCCTTGCAGTCGTCCACCGTCCACCAAAGTCTGGGTAGCGGCCTGCGTTCTTGCTCCTGTTATGGAGGGAGAATGACGATGGATGAGCATCGCATGCTGAAACAAGTGAAACCGCAACTCGTGTTTGCTACACCCGGTCGCTTAAACGATCATCTCGATAAGGGAAACATTCGTCCTGGTGCGATCAAATACCTCATTATCGATGAGTTTGACAAATGCTTGGAGATGGGATTCAGTGCAGAAATGCAGGCGCTCATTGATAAACTGCCGCATGTGGAGCGCCGGATGTTGCTGTCGGCAACCGATGCCGAGGTGATTCCGAAGTTCGTCAATATGGGCCGCAGCATCCGAATCGATTATTTGGATACTGACAGTCAGGTGGTCGAACGCATACAATTATATAAGGTGTCGAGTCCGGAAAGAGATAAACTGAATACATTGGATCATTTGTTACGCAGCCTTGGCCGTGACAGTAGCATTGTTTTTCTGAATCATCGGGACAGCGTGGAGCGTACCAACGATTACCTTGCGCACCAGGGCTTCACAACAAGTATGTTGCACGGAGGCATGGATCAAAAGAAGCGTGAGGCCGCCTTGTATAAGTTCGCGAATGGTTCGGCCACAGTGCTTGTCTGCACTGATCTCGCTTCTCGCGGTCTCGACATTCCGGATGTAGATAACATTATCCACTATCATTTGCCCGAAAGCGAGCAGGGCTATGTGCATCGGATAGGACGCACGGCTCGTTGGCAGAAGTCAGGTAAGGCATTTTTTATCTTGGGTCCTGATGAAACTATTCCGACCTACATTCATGAAACGGCAGAAGTCTATTCTCTTCCAACAGAGTTATCGTCTCCCGCACAGCCTCGCATGGCTACGCTCTATATTGGGAAAGGCAAAAAAGACAAACTCAGCAAGGGCGATGTTGTTGGATTCTTGTGTAGGAAAGGTGGATTGCAAGGCACAGATATCGGCCGCATCGATGTGAAAGAGCGTTATACTTACGTTGCCGTTTCTCGAGATAAAGTCGACAGTTTGCTCACGCATGTGCTCGGCGAGAAGATCAAAGGCATCAAGACAGTGGTGGAGCGAATACGATGAAAGCTCAAGAATTAGAAAAATGAGGTTTCCGCCGCGGCGGAAACCTTCCCCGACGAAAAAATAATGTTTCCGCCGTGGCGGAAGAGCAGAAAATTGTAAAAACAACGTTTCCGCCGCGGCGGAAACGACAAAAACGAATAAAATGAGCTTTCCGCCCGGGCGGAAACGTTGCCGAGAGCCATTTGGCTAAATTTCCCTGGGCGGAAAGCTCATTTTATTCATCATCCAAAACATTTCTATCATGAAAATCAAAGAATTTAAAAGAAGTGATCTCCAAAGCATGGAGCACTTCCAGTTTGCCGGCCACATGCTGGCGATGTGTAAAATGGCCAAAGTTAAGAAACTCAACCCGTTGCTCACCCCGCTCGAGGCGGCTATTGCCGTCTTTTTTGTCCTTTGGCTGTGTTGAGTACGTGTGTGGTAGTTATGGGTAGGGGGGAAGGGGGTGTAACTGAATATAGCGTTTGTCTTATGCTCATTCTATGTTATAGTTTGTTTTTTTCTTTGGCGGTTTAAGAATGTTTATTTACCTTTGCTGCGGTTAAGCAATGGTTCTTCGCTCTTGACTGAGGGAGGTGGGGAATCAGAATAAGAGAGTAATAATGAAAAAAGTAAGTATAGATGGCGGCGCTATGATGCAAAAAGACTTTGGTCTCTGTACATTTTTTAACGCTTTGTATTTGGCTATCTCAGAAAAAGTCTTAACACACACACACACATTCTAACTGGCATCAAAGCTTGGTTTTACGCGTACGCGCGCGTGAAACCGCATGGCCTTTAGGCCGAGACCTGCAAAGGAATCTCAAGAAGCAAGAGAGATTCTTTTGTAGTTTTTTTGTTATTTACCGATAAAGAGAATTGTATAATAGATAAAAGTAATTTATAAACAATTATGATCAAGCTTATGACAAAGAGAAAAGAGAGTAACATGTCATTGGAACGCAGGGATTATGTGAGTCCGATGTGTCGCGTGACAGAATTGATGAATGAGGGAGTGATCTGTGTTTCGGTGGGACCCGACGCAGGTGGTTCGACCATGCCCAACTGGGATAACAAAGGCGAGCACGATGCCGGAACCGTCATCATCGGAGACGAGAGTTCTATGGCGCCTGCCAAGCAAAGTGGATGGTTTGATGACGAGGATGGTGTTTAAGTAATGATTGACAATCAGTGATTGAGCATTGCCAATAGAGAGTTTTCTAATTGAGAGTTTAATAAAACAAGTAAAACAATGAACAAACAAATGATTTTGTCTGGTCTTCTAAGCGTAGCCTTGCTGTCACTGACGGCATGCGGCAACGACGATGACAAGACGACAGACGATGGTCAGAAGGATACAGCACAGACCATCGGATTCAAGCTGAATTTTGCCGACTATAATGCCGAGCAGGAACTGGATGTGACTCGCGCTGCCAACCGACAGGATACGATTGAGCAGCAGACTGTGGACCTGGGCAATGGTCTCGTTGCCTTGATGACGTTGCAACGTGACACGGAGCAATCGCCCAAGCAGGCTGCTACGCGGTCTTTGGCAGATGACACCTATACGATGCTGGCTTATGATGCTGCCACGCATGCTTTCAAAGGCGACGTCACAGGAACAGTATCGGGCGGCGTGTTTACTGCGACATCTGCCAACAAGCATATCAGACTGGCACCGGGCAATTATGACTTCGTGTGCTTTAACAGCAAGGTAACCCGCAGTGGTAATACGCTGACTGTGTCTCGTGCCGATGCGGGCGAAGCCTTGATCGGGCGTACCACACAGACCATTACAGCGACGCCGTTGCTACAAGAGGTGCCGTTCACGATGCTGCACATGGGAGCCAAGGTGCGGATGAAGCTCACTGGCTATCGGGCTTTTTCAGGTGTCAATGGCACGTTGGCTTCGGTGGGCGGATCGGTGCCGGGCACAGTGGTTTACGATGCTGCCACGGGCACACAAACCACGGGGAGTGGAGCCGCGATGTCAGCGAATCTTACCTTTGGTTCAAGTTCGGACACTTACACCGGCACGCATATCGGGTATAGTGGTCAGGAGACTTTCTTTGTACCGGGTACGAATGTGGCGGGACTCAGACTCACGTTCACCAGCGGAACGATTTATCACAGAAACATGGCCAATTCGGCCCTCACGTTGCATCCCAACTCGCCCATCACATTGCAGCAAAATGGCGCTTATGTGCTGAATGTGAAGTTGATGTATAGTTTCCTCTATCTGATGAGTGACGGCAGCACTGCTTATCAATAAAACCATATTCGGCGGTGGCACCAAGACGCCTGTGGGCGTGGTGGTGAGCAAAGCAACAACCTGGCCATAGCGTTGCGCGACGCTAATAACGGCGCCCAATACGCCTGGTCGTATGGTTGGAGCAGCACGACGCAATTCAACACGACAATGTCGGATGACTTCTCTACGAATCTCAGCGATATGCGTGGTTATCAATATACTTGGACGGGTACATATTGCACGCCGGCTTGTGACTGGTATGCGCCACGAGGGTCCAGTGAGATGTCACCGGGTCAACCTGCTTTCCCCGCCTTTTATGCTGCCGGAAACCACACACCCCGCATCAATGGCGATCCGTGGCATTTGCCAACGGTGGGTGAGTGGTCTTACGTGTACACGGCCTTGGGCCTGGGCGACCGCAGCGTGCTGAGTAACTGGGACACATACACGTGGGACGGCGATTTTGCCAACCTGGCTTTCGATCAAGTGCAGGGGCAGCGCATCAATAAGATGTATTGGACCAGTTCGGAAGCTACCAGTTGGTGTGCAGGAACCGTGTCAATCAACGACACGCAGTTTAATTGGGATCACACTGTTGGCAAGGGTGGAGGTAGTCTCAGCGTGCGTCCCTTCATCAAATACTGATCCGGTCGTCGAGCAGTATACGACTTGTGCCTGTCTACTCGTATAGAGCTGCCCCAGCGGTATACGACTTGTCGGCAGATCGGTTTGATCGGTCGAGGATGGCGTTGCCGATAGCTCTATGAGCAGCAAGCAGATTAGGAATCGCCGCAAGCAGTTCACGCTTGCGGCGATTTGATTTGATCCGCCTGCGAGTGACGACTATGCAGACATGATAACACGGGGGAGATAGATTCTTCTCTGTCAATTCCGACCAGTCTCTTCCCGCCTCGATTAGATACTTGTTCGGCGGGAAAAGGCTGTTGTTTTTTTTCGGATTTGTGCATTTATGCAGGAAAAATGCTTACCTTTGCGCATCAATAATGAAGCGATATCAGTATGCCAGAAATATCTGTCAGAGGCTCAAGATGCCCCAATCACCTATCAGAAAGTTAGCTCCGCTGGCCGTGGCTGCTAAACAACGAGGGATCAAGGTTTATCATCTGAACATCGGACAACCGGATTTGCCAACGCCGCAAGTCGGGCTTGATGCTTTGAAGCGGATCGATCGAAAGATCTTGGAGTATTCTCCATCGCAGGGTTATCAATGGTATCGAGAAAAGCTGGTGGGATATTATCGGAAATACGACATCGATCTCACGGCCGATGACATCATCGTCACGGTGGGCGGGTCTGAGGCTGTGATGCTCGCGTTTATGAGCTGTCTCAATCCCGGCGACGAAATCATCCTGCCCGAGCCCACCTATGCCAATTATATGTCTTTTGCTTTGGCTGCCGGGGTGACGGTTCGCACCATTACCACGACGATCGAAGAAGGATTTGCGCTGCCCGGAGTGGAGCAGTTTGAAGAGCTGATCAATGAGCGCACACGGGCCATTATGATCTGCAACCCAAACAATCCGACGGGCTGCCTTTATTCGCGACAGGAGCTGAATCAGCTTCGTGATTTGGTGAAGAAATACGATCTATACTTGTTCTCGGACGAAGTGTATCGCGAGTATCGATATGTTGATTCGCCTTTTGTCAGTGTGTGCCATTTGGAGGGCATCGCCGACCATGTTGTGATGATGGACTCGGTGTCGAAGCGTTATTCCGAATGCGGCATCAGGATCGGTGCGCTGATCACGAAAAACAAAGAGGTGTATGCCACTGCGCTGAAATTCTGCCAGGCCCGCCTGTCTCCTCCCTTGCTCGGACAGATCGTGGCCGAAGCCTCTTTGGATACCCCCGAGGCTTATCATCGTGCCGTTTACAGCGAGTATGTGGAACGTCGCAACTGTCTCATCGACGGCTTGAATGCTATTCCCGGTGTCTACTCGCCGATCCCGATGGGCGCTTTCTACACCGTGGCTAGACTGCCGGTGGACGATGGCGAGAAATTCTGCCGCTGGTGTCTGGAATCGTTCGACTATGAGGGCGAGACCGTGATGATGGCCCCCGCATCAGGATTCTATGTCACACCGGGCGCCGGCGTGGATCAAGTGCGTATAGCCTATGTCTTGAAGAAGACAGATCTCCAGCGGGCGCTCGTCATCCTTCGGGCTGCCTTGGCTGCTTATCCGGGTCGTACTAACAACGAATAGATGAATTTCCCTCTTTATATTGCACGCCGTATTTATCACGAGCAGGGCGACCGACGCAAGGTGTCGCGCCCTGCCATTCGTATTGCTACGGCAGGAGTGGCTATCGGATTGGCTGTGATGCTGATCTCGGTGAGCGTGGTTTTCGGATTCAAGCACACCATCCGCGACAAGGTTGTGGGATTCGGGAGTGACATTCAGGTGGCCGATTTCATGACTTTGCAGGCCTCCGAACAATATCCTATCTGCATGGACGACTCGATGATGAGCGTGCTCCGCAAGACGCCCGGCGTGAGACATGTGCAACGTTTTGCCATCAAGCAGGGTATTCTCAAAACCGACACCGACTTTCTCGGGGTGGCTTTCAAAGGCATGGGACCGGAGTTTGACACCACTTTCATCCATCAGAATATGGTGGAGGGGGTCATTCCGCGATTCTCCGACAAGGAGAGCGGCAACCGAATCTTGGTTTCTAAATCGATGGCCGACAGGCTTCTGCTGCGATGCGGACAGAAGATTTATGCCTATTTCATAGATCATAACGGGGTGAGAGCACGCCGATTCACAATCTCGGGTATCTATCAGACCAATCTCTCGCAATATGACAAGGTGATCTGTTATACCGACCTCTATACCGCTGTCAAACTCAACGGTTGGGAGAGCGATCAGGCTTCGGGGGCCGAAATAGCCGTCAAGGACTTTGATCGCGTCGACGACGTGGAGAAAATCTTGGTGGATCAGGTCAACCGAACGCAGGACAAATACGGCGAAACCTATTCTTCGCAGACGATAATGGATATCAATCCGCAGATCTTTCACTGGCTCAGTCTGCTCGATCTCAACGTGTGGATCATCCTCGGGCTGATGATTGCGTGGCAGGTGTGACGATGATTAGCGGTCTGCTCATCATCATTCTGGAACGCACAACAATGATCGGCGTGCTCAAAGCGCTCGGCGCCCGCAACCGAACGATCCGCCACACCTTCTTGTGGTTTGCCGTGTTTATGATCGGCAAGGGGCTGTTGATCGGCAATATGATCGGTCTCGGTCTGATCACGTTGCAGCGACTCACCGGCCTTGTAAAGCTCGACCCGACGACTTATTATGTCAGTACGGTTCCCGTGGAATATAATATCCCCCTGTTTGTGCTTCTAAACGTGGCCACATGGCTCATCAGCCTTGTCGTCCTCATTGCTCCGAGCTATCTGATTTCGCACATCCATCCCGCGAAATCGATGCGCTATGAATAAAATATTGATCAAACATTTGCACAGTTAAGATTAATTATTTATCTTTGCCGCCAGTTTTCTTTCGCCCCCTAAGTTAGGGGGATGGGGTCTGAACAAGAGAGAGACCGATCAAAAAGAACAAAAAAGAGATGATAAAAGAAGCAAATATAAATAGCCGTAACGCGATGCAAAAGAGCACCAA
>NZ_BAIX01000054.1 GCF_000613405.1 Hoylesella enoeca JCM 12259
TACGATGATACGGTCAGCTCTGTCGAAGCAACTTCGGATGATTTTGAGCTGCTTTAATGCCGCTGGGTCGGATATATACTCCTTGTCCTTACGTACTTGTCGTACCACTAACTGAAAGGGATTGGGACGGATGGGTAAGTATTCACGCTTATAGGCAGAAAAACCGTAGGTTTCGGGCATGGCAAGGGCGATGAGGTGTCCCATTGCCCAAGTAACGAGATACCCGTTACCCTCCAAGTATCCGTCCTGTCTGCTGTTTGCTCCGACAATGCGGGCAATGTCTCTGGCTACCGAGGGTTTCTCGGCAATAATACAAGTTGTCATAGTCGATAATAGAATTAAGGGTTACATCTTACGTCCACGGGACTTCTTTTGTTTGTTTTCGTCCTGCTTTTGCTTCTGCTCGGCAGTAGGCTGTGTCTGTCCCGTCTTCAAGGCTCTTTCACATTCTTGGTAGCTTCATTCGTCTTGCCGTGGTTGTTCACGGCTACCTGCGTTTTGTGTTCTTCGGCTACGGCAACCACCTTTTCTTTGCCGGTTTCCTGCTTCTTGTCTGGGTTCCATTTATAGAAGCGCGGGCGGTTCTGCTCCTTGTCCATACGAACATAGGCGCTGAAAGGCTGCCCCTGCTTGTCCACCATATTCTTTAGATATAGTGTACGACCGCTATCCAAAGCTTCACGCTGTTTTTCTGATAGTTCCAGTCCGCAGAGCTTATGTGGTACGCCTTGCTGCTGTGTCTGCTGCTGTCGTTCCTTAAATCCACGGTTATTGTCAAAGATGAACTCAATGCCTTTCTTCTCGGCATTGACCTGAAGCGTGGCATTAAAAGACTTGCCGCTCTTGGCAGTCATACCTTCCACTTTCACGGCTTTGCCTTCCACAAGATCTTTATACTGGACATCAGAGAGAGTTACGCCCTTGATTTCCTTAGGGATGTTCACACGGTCGGCACGCAGGGCTATAATTTCGTTAGTCTGTGGGTCGATAGAGACGTAGGCAGAGAAAGGTTCGCCATTCTTGGGTGTTACCTCAATGGTCTTGCCGAGATTACCCGTAGTGAGGAGTTGCTCCTTTTCTTCGGGAGAGAACTTGTAGCCCATATAGGGAAAGTCAAGCTGTGGCTCTTTTCTCAAAGGATGAATTGCCAAACCGATATTGTCGTTATCGTCCGTGCGGAAGGCAAGGCGTGCTTCAGTGTAGATGGTGGTGTCGCCGATAGGAACAGCAATTGTGATGAGATTGCTCTTCTGCCAATTGAGCATCTTTTCCAATTCTCCACTCTGCTCCAATCGCTCACGGGAAAGACCGAGATTGTCGAGCATCTTCCAATCCACTTTCTCGGGGTCGATGGCAGTGGTATTCTTCTTTTGTGGCAGATAATCATCAAAGGACACTCCAATCTCTGCCAGCTGCTGCTTGCTTTCGAGTTTCTCGCGGTTTTGCAGCATGGTACGCAGGTTATCCACGCCCTGTTCCACATTGTCTGCCAATACCTTGTATAATCCAAAATGAGTCGGGGCATTGAACTGTTTGAGGAAGTTGGTCATGAAGTTCCTCAAAAGTCCATCCTTGTTGTTGAACTTCAAGAACGCTGCTTGATTGGCTGCGACAGCCTCGGTAGTTTTGAGGTTCCCCTTGTCGTCAATACCAGAAACTACGGAGAGTTTTCCTGCTTCCTTTTCGTTCTTTACTTCCGTGCGGTTTTCCAGGACCAGCACGTAATTGTCATTGCTGTTTGATTCCATTGCTTGATAATTTTAATGATGAATACTGTTATCAAGCAGCTAAATTATAGGTATATGAAGAGATATAAAAGTTTTTGGGAAAAGTGGGAAATAAAAGGAATTTATGTGAAATAACCTGTTGTACTTAGTTTACAGGATAACCTCAAAAATCACTTAGCTAGAATATCGCTTCCATAATAAGAATATTCAATTGCTGTCCGCAAAAAATAAACGGAAAGTCTGCAAACCGTTTATCTATAGGCGATACAGGCACTTTTACTCTATGGGGACTTATATTTTAGCTCCAAATAGTAAGCATCACAAAAATGCTTGTTTTATTAGAAAATGACTTATTTTTTGGATTTAAAGTCAAAAAAGTGGTGTTAAAGACGATTTCTATTACACAGATTGGAAGAAAAAAGTTTTACTGGACGACTTAAAAATCCCCCAATTATCACGCTAGATAAGTGGGGAATATACTTGTTATGTATCGTTCAATTAAGGCATTTTTTAATGATTTCATCACTAATGCCGTTTTCTTTCATTTTCTCTGCAACAGTATGTTTGTAATCAGTCAGATCTTGATAGTGGAATATCATATTCCCTAAATCCTCCAAAGCTTTTTCTATGCGTTTGCGACCAACCTCTGTGTTTAAGTCTATTTCCGCAAATTTAGAGCGATCCCTATGCAGGTTAAGGTAATATATGCCACCGATAATCAGTGCAGATATGGCAGAGATGTCTATATCCTTAAATTTTGTCTCATAGATATTGACAAGAGGCAAAGTGTGCATTTCCCTGAGCATGGCTGTACGAACTGTCGTCTCATTCCCTTCTGCAATTTCCCAACGTAATAGTTCTAACATCACAGATTTTTCTTGAAGTTCCTCCTGCAGATTCTTGAGAATATTGATATACCCTAATTTTGAATCTGTCGGAAATTCAATTCCAGTCAGGACACCCTTAAACCAATAATCGTATCTCTTAACGAATTCATCATAAAACTCGCCAAGATTGTCATATCTGTTATAGAAGACAAGCGGTTCAATCCTGGCTTTCTTAATAAGTTCTGTCACCAGCATTGATGCAAAGCCTTTTTTCTTAATCAGACTTTCTGCTGCCTTGATAATGTCTGCCTGTATGTCGACGTTTGTCCTTCTATATCTTTTGGTTTTGTTTTTGTTTTCTTCTTCTGCCATTTAAAAAGGTATTGATTTTCTGATTTCCACAAGAGCGGTTACCAATTGTTCCAACTGTACTGTTTCATGGGAAGCCAACACGCTGACTCTAAGCCGTGCTTCCTTAGTTCTTACCGCAGGGTATGTGATACCGCTTACAAAGATACATCTTTTTTGCAATTCTCGTGCTATTTCGTATACTTTTTTATTGTCTCTTACCATAATAGGAAATATGGCTGATATGGAGCAGCCTATATCAAAGCCTTCCTCTGTCAGTCGTTTGCGCAGATAATTGACATTAGTCCACAACTTCTTGCGAATCTCTGGTTGTGTCTGTATGAGTTCCAGTGCCTTTAGGGAAGATGCTGCAACCTGTGGAGTCATTGCTGCGGAAAAGACATTACTGTCAGCATAATATCTCAGATACTGAATCAGTTTTTCTGACGCGGCAACAAAACCACCGACACATCCGAAAGACTTACTGAAAGTTCCTGTAATAATATCTACTTGTCCCAAGCAATTATAATATTCGGCTGTTCCTCTGCCGTTTTCTCCCATAACTCCAATGCCGTGAGCGTCATCCATCATAAGAAGGCAATTGTGTTTCTTGCAGACCGCAATGTATTGGGGAAGTTTTGATAAATCTCCATTCTGGGAATAGACCCCATCGATGATGACCAATCGAGTCTGATATTTTCCCGTTTCCCGTTCAAGGATCATGTCAAGATAGTCAATGTCGTTGTGTCCTATATGCTTTACATTGGTTCCAATTAAACCACTTGTGGCACTGGTATGGATATACGAATCAATGTAGGCTATGTCATTTTTTCCCAATATAGCACGAAGCAGACCTGCGTTGGCACCAAAACCTGATGAGAATAGAATGGCATCTCCTTGTCCTACAAACTTTGCAATACCTCGCTCCAACTGATGGTGAATATCTAGATAACCTCCTATGCTTGGGCGGCACTTGCTCCCGTGCCATATTTTAAAACGGCATTTATGCCAGCCTCTTTAGTTTCTGGTCTTTGCGACATACCAAGGTAATCATTGGAAATGTATGCGGAAACTTCACCATCATAGCCCTCTATCTGCATTTTTGCTCCAACTCCCGTTTTTGCCATGACCCAATAACTCTTGCAGCCGAACTGCTCCATTTGGTCAATATAGCTTTGGAATTTTTGGCTACGCTCAGTAACATTCTCGTTGGGAGTAATCTCGAAATCTTTTAATGTAATAAATCTTTTTTCCATATAAACAATGTATAGATAGTAAATAATGCTACAAATGTAGCTAAAATACTAAGAAAATACAAATTTTGAAAAAAACTGATTTTTCTTGTTTTAAACAATATGTATATGTATATTTGCAGCGTCAAGAAGATAATTTGTCGACAATATTATTGAACAGACATTACAAAGCAATGCCGGAAGCTAAAAGAAGGCAAATTAAACATCAAAATTATGAAGAAGATTAATAAAATCACAATTCTTAGTGATGACTTACTCTCTGAAACGCTCGGAGGATTATCCAATCGGACAGAAATCGAATCTCCATTCTTGGATAATTGCTCATGCACAAGACAGGATTCGTCTATTGAAAATGAAAACACATTCTTAGACAATTGTAACTGTAAATAAGCAGAAGTATTAATTTGATAAGTGCAAGGAAATCTTGCACTTATCAAAATTATTTAAATATGAATATCAGTAAATATAATCATTATATAGAACAAGGAGAATCGTGTATTATCTTCAATGCCTATACTGTATCCTTTTTAATTACCAATAAAAGAGATATAAATAAGTTTCTTTTAATGGGGAATTTTGAAGAATTAGAGAAAGAACAACCCCAACTATTCTATGATCTGTGTAAAAAAGGTATGCTTATACCTGATTTTTTTGATGAAAAAGCAACTTATATTAGCGATGTTATGGATAGGAAATTCTCGGGCAAAACTTATCACATGATTATCAATATGACCATGGATTGTAATTTAAGATGTTGGTACTGTTATGAAAACCATATTGATAATTCTGTGATAGGAGAAGATACAATCTCTTCTATTATAAAGCACATAAAGTTAAAATATGACAAAGCACCCTTTGAGTTGTTGACTTTGAGCTTTTTCGGAGGAGAACCTTTATTGTATAAAGAGAAGATTCTGCATATATTATCCCTAATAAACCCTATTGCTAGCATTAAAGGGTTTAAAATAACCATAAACTTTACCACAAACTCTACACTATTAACAAAAGATTTTGTAGATGCAATAAAAGGATACCATTCTACATTCCAGATAACTCTTGATGGATGTAGAAATATTCACAATACAATAAGAAAGTACAAAGATAAGAAAGCAATTGGTTCATATGACAGAATCTTAGAATCTTTATCTTTAATAAAAGAGCATCTTTCTGATTATGAGTTAGTATTGCGCATAAATGTTTCTCCACAGACAAGTGTAGGATTGCAATCAATGGTATCTGATATAGAGCCTTTCTTGGATCCACAAAGAGCAACAATTGCCGTACATAAAGTATGGCAAGTGAATGAAAAGAAAATAGACGATTGCATAATAAATAACTTTGTAAAGGAATGTCAAACAAGAGGATTTGTATGTACATATCTTGACTTGAAATATAACTTTGCAGTTGTTATGCCGACAATCTAAATGAAGTTGTGATCAATTATGATGGTCGTGTTTATAAGTGTACAGCTCGAAAATTTAATGAAGCTAATTCTTGCGGATTTCTTAGAGAAGATGGTGTAATAATATGGGACTACACTAAATTAATGAACAGGATGAATTTACAAATTCCTGAACGATGCATAAATTGTGATATGCTTCCTGTCTGTTCTAAACGTTGTTCGCAGTCTCTATTAGATGAACCGAAAGAGTTTTGTGTATTGAAAGAAGGTTATTCAAAAGTTGACTATATTATTGAGTTATTGAATAATTCAATAGTCTCAAAAAAAAGAGCTAAATAAGATTAAGGTGTCTTTAGCTTTTTATCAATAATTTAATGCATATATATATGAGGTATCTTCTGCTAATTCTTTTTGGGACTATATCATTTACATCTTTTGGTGAAGGACTTAAAGGTAGAGTAATAAATGCAAAACAAGCAACAATACCTTTCGTAAATATTTTAATATATGTACAGAATAACAATAGACCTTTGGGGGGGACGACAACAGATGAAAATGGAGAGTTCACCATTAACAACCTTACCAAAGGGAATACATTAACATTTTCCTCTATCGGTTATAAAACTAAAACATGGCTATATGATGGACAGGACTCTGTAAATATCATGTTAGAAGAGGAGACACAAGTGCTTAAAGAGGTTGTTATCAAAGCTTCAAGATATAAGAAAATGGTGGATAGATTAATAATATATCCAAATAAAGAGCTTAGGGAAAGTACTAACAATGTATGGGGGGTACTTAATAAGCTCCATTTGCCTAATGCTATTATTTCCAAAGAGTCAATGGGAATTACAATGTTTGATGGAAAAAGCGTCGCCTATCAAATAAATGGTATGCCAGCTACTGCTGATGAATATCTTGCAATTTTACCCAACCAAATAAAGTCGATAGAGTTTATAGATAATCCTGGCGTTAGATATGCTACTCAAAATTTTGGTGGAATCCTTAATGTCAAGACTAAGGAAGGGGTAAAAGGTTATGGATTCGGATTCAAAACAATGGATGCTGTCACGACTTTATCAAGTGAAAATAACATCTTTCTGAAACTTAATAACGTAAAGGATCAAATCACGTTTATTTATAGCAATAAGCTCAGGCATTATACCAAGAACAGAATTGACACAAGGCTTGTATCCGATCCGCTTTCGCTCTTACAGATAAAAGAAGGCGAAAACTCGGTTTATAGTTATCGGCAACATAGTCTTAAAGGTGTGTATAGTCATGTTGCTAAATCACTTCTTTTGAACGTCAATTTCAACACAGAATTCTACAATAATGACAAAGATGAAACCTTACAGAAAGTGTACGCATTCAATAACTTCATAAGTAACACCGCTTTGACACCCACATACAAATCAAATTTATATTCATTTGACATATATGCATTCCAAAAGATTTCGAAAAAGGATAATCTGATATTGGACTTGTTAACAACATACAGAACCAGTAATTATAGATATAATTTTATGGAGACGGACCAGTCTTCTATGATTTCATTTAACTATCAGTATGGTGTGCGTGGTAAGCGTCTGTCGTTTATTCCGGAGCTCTTGTACGAACATAAGATAAATGACCTGAACAATCTTACTATTGGAGTAAGAATAAATTATGCCAAAACAAACAACAACTATAGTCAAGCCATAATGAAGAAAGACCACTCTGACAGTTATGACATACTTAGTTATGCACAATTTCTTGGTCGCTATAAGAATCTAAGTTATCAGATAGGACTTGGAGGAAATATTGTTAGCTATAACAAGGACAGTATCTCCTATACGAAAAGATTCATGCGCCCCATGATTAAATTTTCATATGCTCCAATGAATAATTTGACTTTCTCTTTCAATACAGAACTTATTCCCCATGTACCAGAGTTGACAGATATGGCAAATATCACAAGAAAAATGAATTCCATAGAGATAGAAAAAGGCAATCCTGACTTACGTCCTTACATAGAATATAATAATAGACTTGATGTCACCTACAATATCAGCAGATTTTATTTCCAGCTAGCTTATTCGTATAGGTTCAGCCGCCATCCTTTTGCCCCGAACAGCTATATTGATGATTGTGCTATTTATTATGTTACGGATAAATATAATAAAAGTCGAGTTCATACCCTAAGTACCTTTCTCAATTATGAAGTTATTAGAGATCGATTAACATTATCGGGATCCTGCGCTTTTTCAAAAACTTTATTTCAGAAAGACAATCTCGACTACTCGAAGAACATATGGAACTACTATGTAGAGGGTAACTTGAACTTAACAAAGAACTGGAGTATGAATTTTGGTATTATTAATAACCGTAAGGAATTTAGAGGTAATCTTTACTTAGCACAGGAAGATGCTGTCTATTTCTCTACATCTTATCACCTTAAACAATGGATGTTTACCGCAGGGATATGGGATCCATTTAGAAGTAAGATTAAGCTTTCCGAAAGGAATTATGCTAATAGCAAATTTACCAAAAGCATCATATCGTGGAATGCCGATAAAGCCAATATGGTGTATATACAAGTTTCGCTTAGCCTCAATAAAGGACATAAAGCTCAAACATTGAGGCAAAAGATTCACAATATTGACGATGAGGATGGCATTGTTAAATAAAAGTTATAAATTTCCAAATCAATTGCAACATGATACTATGCAGTGTGGAGTAGCATGCTTAGAAATGATATGCAAGTATTATAAAAAAAAAATATTCTGCAAATTACCTGTCTAAGATGTGCCGTCCAACAATAGAAGGCGTATCCATGCTAAGCATCAGGAACACAGCATATGCGTTGGGGTTTGATTGTGAATGCGGTAAGATAAATGTTGAGGAGATAAAAGACATATCCTCTCCCTGCATCCTCCACTGGAATCAAAACCACTTTGTTGTACTCTACAAAGTTAAGAAAGGAAAAACTTTCTACATAGCTGACCCAAGTAAGGGACTTGTAGAATACAATATAGAAGAATTCAAGAAGCATTGGATAAGTACCTGTTCTGGTAGCGAAGAAAAAGGTATTGCAATGTTTTTAGAACCCACTTCAAAATTCTATGCCAATCCGTTTCAAAAAGATAATCAGAATGGGCAACGCTCTTTCAAGTTTCTCTTTGGTTATATTAAAAAGTACCGCCGTTACTTCGGGCAGATTGTCCTAGGTCTACTCGTAGGTAGTCTACTACAGCTCATTCTACCTTTCCTTACCCAATCGATCGTGGATGTAGGCATCAAGAACCAAGACATTGGTTTTATTTGGTTGATACTCCTGGGACAACTAATGCTCACCTTCAGCCGTACAGCTATTGACTTTATTCGCCGTTGGTTGCTGTTACAGATCTCTATTCGGATAAACATTTCGCTGGTGAGCGACTTCTTCATCAAATTGCTTAAGTTACCTATGTCATTTTTCGACACAAAGATGATGGGTGATCTCATGCAAAGAATGAACGACCACAGTCGCGTTAACAGTTTCCTTACACAGCAGACACTGAATGTCACCTTTTCCATATTTACATTCGTCGTATTCAGTATTGTATTGCTATCATATAATTGGCAAATATTCCTTATTTTCCTTTTGGGGAGCCTTTTATATGGTGGATGGTTGATGCTCTTCCTGAGACGAAGAAAGGTGTTGGACTATGAATTATTCGAACAACAGGCTATCAATAATAACAAGACCTATGAATTCATCACTTCCATGCAGGAAATAAAGCTACAGGACTGTGAGCAACGACGTCGCTGGGAATGGGAGGACGTGCAGGCCGACCTCTTCAGGGTGCAGATGAAATCGCTGAAGCTCCAGCAGACACAGGAGGCGGGCAGCATCTGCATCAACGAGCTGAAGAACATCGTCATCACGGTGGTGGCAGCAACAGCCGTGATTCACGGACAGCTTACACTGGGTATGATGCTCGCCGTACAATACATCATCGGACAACTCAACTCTCCCGTAGAACAACTGATGAATTTCTTCTATTCGGTTCAGGATGTAAAAATAAGCCTTGAGCGTATCAATGAGATACACCGCATGGACGATGAGAACGGAAAGCAAGGATTGGAAATGGCACTGAAAGAAGAAAATCAAGGCATAGACCTTGAAAACGTAAACTTCAAGTATGACCCTCATGCACTGAAAACTATCATTGATGATGTGAGCCTTACAATCCCCAAAGGCAAGGTAACAGCCATTGTGGGCGCATCGGGCAGCGGTAAAACTACTCTTATCAAACTGATGTTAGGCTATTATCCCGTATTGGGCGGACAAATCACCATTGGAGGAACGGATATAAACACACTCAACAAGAAGTGGTGGCGCAGGCAGTGTGGGGTGGTGATGCAGGACGGAGTAATCTTTTCGGAGTCGATAGCACGTAACATTGCCGTCGATGATGGCGAGATAGACAAGCAGCGGTTACAGAAAGCTGCCGAGATAGCCTGTATTCACGATTATGTGATGGGGCTGCCCTTAAAATACAACACAAAGATTGGTCGCGATGGTGTGGGATTGAGCCAAGGGCAGAAACAACGTATATTGATAGCGAGAGCCGTCTATAAGAACCCCGACTATATTTTCCTTGACGAAGCCACCAACTCGCTCGATGCCAATAATGAGCGCATGATAGTGGAACATTTGGACGAGTTCTACAAAGGCAAGACAGTAGTTATCGTGGCACACCGCCTAAGTACGGTGAAGAATGCCGACCAAATAGTGGTATTGGATAAAGGCAAGGTGGTAGAAATCGGCAACCACGAAGTACTCACAGCAAAGAGAGGCGCATATTATAACCTTGTGAAGAATCAATTGGAATTGGGCAACTAACAGCAGAAAAAGGAAGATTATGGCAGACGACAAGATAGAACTCCGTAGCGAAAAGGTAAGGCATATCATTGGAGAGATACCATCAAGGATTGTCCGTTATGGCATCACGATCATCACCATTGTGGTATTGGGACTACTGGCAGGTGCATACTTTATACCTTATCCCGAAACCATCAGTGCAAAGGTACAGATGACAAATGCCCGTCAAGGCACAATAGACATTCCCTATAAATACGTGAATACGATAACGAGAGGAATGACGGTAAGCATCGAAATTGAGGGTTACGATGCAGAAACATACGGAGCAGCCCATGGTATCATAACATCCACATCACATACACCTTGGCAAACGGCAGAAGGCAGCGTGTTTATGGCGCAGGTAAGGATAACGGATTGCAAGTATAAAATTATCAGCAGAATGACTGGTGCAGCATCTATATTAATAAGCAATGAAAGTATACTTCAAAGGATTATAGGGCGAATTATAAATGTCCAGTAACTTCCTTTTTAATTGTAATAAAGCGATGAAAGAGGGCAATATCCATGTTAGTATGTCCACATTGCTGTTCAATGGAAATGATCAAAAATGAGAAGAAACGCAATGGCAAACAATGCTACTAATGCAAACATTGCCAGAAACGTGTTATTACCGGCTACACCGACAAAGCCTATTTTCCTGACACTGATTCTGAAATCATTCAACTGACCAAAGAAGAGTTGGGTATTTGTAGTATGGCACGAGTATTGGAAATTTCAGTTACCACTTTGCTTAAAAGGATTTTACAGATAGCAAGTAAAATCAAACAACCGCCTATCGCTGTAAGATAGAGAAATAAATCATGTAGTTGCCTTCAATGTAGGCAGAGTACCAATCGTACTTTGTTGGTAATACTTAAAAGCTCTTTCCTCTTCAAAGCCAAATTTATTTATACCGATAAATTGAAAAACTATGGCTATCTTATCAGTTAGGAAATACACCATACCCGTTTTTCATTCCACCAACCATATCGAACTGTACAATCTTACACTTCTCACTCACCTAAAACGACTAAATTGAAAAACGATTTGTTACAGCCATAGTTTGTTAGTACTGACAACTATCATAAGAATTTACTTGTGAGTATAACTCTGTTCTTTAATTACCACACCACATCCACAACGCTATATCTGTGCTTGCGCTACTTGTCTGGAAAGAGATGGGATAAGACAGGGGTATTCTTTATCCTTTGAATCTCTGTTTCCACAAGCGATAGTATCTCTTGCTTCACCTTGCGATAGTTGACTTCGATGGTCTCTTTGAGATTATCGGATCCATCTTCGTTTGTAAAGTCTGCAATCGTGGGAATTGATTCGTAGGTCTTTGTTTCTGCAGATACCTTGGCACTATCCACCACAATCTCAGCATGGAAAATCTTCTGCTCGATACGCTCGTCAAAGTTGTCGGACACCGCACCCACAAACATACCCTGTGTGAGATTACTGATTTTGCTTGCAGGGATAAGGCTGTCCATCTGTGTGGAGATAGAGGTGGATTTGTCGTTTCGATTGATGGTCATGGACTGTCGTTGCTGAAGTACCTTACCAAACCGTTCGGAAAGCGTCTTAGCCGTCTCACCGACTACCTGCCCGGAAAAAACATTTCCCACCGTATTTTGAATCACCTTGCTTTCTTTGTCTCCATAGTCACGGGTTAACTGCGAAAAGTCCTGAAAGCCCAGACACACTGCTACTTTATTACTTCGGGCTGTGGCAATCAAATTATCAAGTCCACGAAAATAAATGGTAGGCAGCTCGTCTATAATAACCGAGGATTTGAGTTGTTTCTTCTTGTTGATGAGCTTCACGATACGGCTGTTGTAAAGTCCGAGTGCAGCCGAATAGATATTCTGTCGATCAGGGTTGTTGCCCACAACAAGGACTTTCGGCTCATCAGGATTGTTGATGTCAAGTGAGAAATCATCACCCGTCATCACCCAATAAAGAGCCGGCGAAATCATGCGTGATAGAGGTATCTTGGCACTGGCGATCTGTCCCTGCAACTGGTCCTGCGCTCCACCCTCCCATGCGTCCATAAAAGGAGAAAGGTAGTTGGCAAGTT
>NZ_BAIX01000053.1 GCF_000613405.1 Hoylesella enoeca JCM 12259
CTCGCACATGGCAAGGCATAGAGAGTTTTATAAATACCAAATAATCAATCGATTAATTTATTTGTCAATGAAGGTAGGTCACGATAAGGAAACCAGCAAGCTTCTATACTCCACCTTATTTTGCCATTTCAAAGAACCGCTTTTTAGTTTTGCAAAAATATTATTTTCTAAACAGAAAGACAAATATTTCTCTGTTTTTTTACTAGTTATCTATGAAAGATATCTCTCTTTAGAGGCATTTCTTTTTTAAACGCCTCTCATCTCTATTTAAAAATTTGAAAAATGTTTTTTGATAAAATACATGGTGATTTCTATGTAGCAAAAAGTGCTCGTTAATATTTTCCAAAAATTGGTATGTATCTAATAAAGTATGAAATTGCTTATACCCATACTTATTTTTTCCAAAGGATGAAAGAGCATCGTAAAAAATCAAGGCTAATTCTTCGTCTGACAATTGTGCTTGTAAAATATTTAAATAACGTTGAATGTCAGTATTCTCGGTTTTATCTTGAACTGTATTCCTTTCTGTTACGACAAAGTTGATCGTATTGTAAATATATCTAAAAAAATAGCCTATACTAAAATTATGCTTTCCAACGAATGAATCAAAAAAATCTAATATACAGCCTTGAGCCATATCTTTCTCGGTATCCAATGAATTGCTTGACAGCCTATCCATAATAGTTTCAAAATTATCCTTGTTCTCTTCTTTCGGATAGATTGTGTAATATTCTTTCATTAATCCATAATAGTCCCATATCGTTGTAATGTTGGGGTTATTAAAGTGTTGAGCAATGTTTTTATTTACATTATCCCTGACATCATCTAACATTAATAGGAGATTAAAATATGTCGTTTCAAAGCGAGATTGCTCTTGAGACTGTTTAGATAATTCAAACTGTTTCCGTTGTTCTCTGAATGTTATGAATAAGAAGATAGTTGCTGTTATTGTAAAGAGTATACCAATCGTGCCTGAAATAAAACTTCCAAGGTTATTCTTTAGTTGTTCAACAACATAACTATTACTAAACACCTTTTGTGAAATACCCATATACAAAAAGTATACACATAGGAGTATGCCTGCAACTAAAAAAATAATTGCCATCCAAAACATCAAATTTTTCTTCATTCTAATTACCCTCTTGTATTTCCCTTATAATAAATGTTGTCAACAGATGTGCTTGCCTATTAAGCGACTCATAAGTAGGATAATTGTTTGAAGCAAGCTCAACATTGTCTGTTATATCCATAAAAGTTCCAATTTTTTCTATGTCTTTTACTGATAACTGCCTTGCTTGCCCTTCAATTATTACTTCAAATTTAACATCTCCATATTGCACACCTTCAATGCTAAAAACATTAGATGAATCAACACGCTGTATTCTATTAAGAAGGCTTCTGATATTAAAGAAATTATTTCTTTTAGCAGTATAAACAATTTCTGTATTTCCCACCTCTTCATTAGATATTTCATTGTTTGTCATGCGCGAAACTTCGAGATCTTCCTTGTGCACCTGTTCAAAAGTTATCTTCTTTGCCCCTCCTCCTATAGAACCAAGATGTTGATTTATGAGTCTTTGTAAAACTAATGGATTGATTTTTAAAACAAAATTGTTTTCATCATCTTCAATAATTCGGGGGGCTAAATATCCTCTCAGTTTACTTTCCAATAAGCTATAGATACCTAGATTCCCAATTCTTTCTAAAAGCAAAAAAGCAACTTTAGAATCTTCAGGAACATAAAAAAGGAAATAGAAAGGAATAAGAAGAGCCTCATTTACACTTTTGGTATGTGTTGCTTCTCCTGTTAAAACATTAACCATATTTTCTTCTGTTCCGTAATCTCCTGTTTCAATAATTCCAGATATATACCTTCCGTCAGTAAATAGCAAATCCCTCCCATCTCTTTTCATAATTCGAAAGAATTTTTCTTCATCTCGATTTTGAGCAACATCTTCATTTACTGAGTTATACCTTAAGGTGTTAAATAATTCATTAACAATATCAATAATATCAAATCCATTCATAAAGTCCGAAAGCACTATTCGGTCATCCCTGTTTCCCCTTCTGTTTATCGATAATTGATAGAGGCTAAACTAATTTTTCTTGCCATAAGATGTGTCTCTTTTATTTTAAATTACTAATTGAATGTCAACAGATTCTTGAGTTATAGAATACTGTAGAAACAATTAGTCGATAAAACTATAGCAATGATATACAGCATTTTGCATGGCTCAAAGAACCCAATGCAAAGATAAGGGTATATCGTGAGAAAAAAGATTTTTCTCCGAGTTATTTCCGTAAAGCCGTCCGTTGGGGGCGGCTTTTTCCGTGGATTCTATTCCTATGGTAAAGTGGAGTCTCCGAAGACTGTGTTTTTTGTTTTCGCCCCGCTTCTCTGTCTGCACATCCTCCACTTATGCCCGTGTATCATGTCGGGATCGGTTGTTCGTTGTCAGCGGCAAAGGTAGTTCCGGGCTTTTACGGACAAAAAAGGTCGAGACGGCAAGCCGTTTGGACGACAATCTCCACACTTCCATTTCATTGCAGGTAGTATTCTCGCCATAAAACCTTGTTTGTCCTAAGCCCTACCTTTTTACGCCACTGAAACGAAAACGACCGACCCGACGAAAAGACGCATAAAAAATGTCGGAGATACGAGAAGAAGGGAAGAAGAAAAAGTTGAAACTCAAACTCTCTCACCTCTGAAATTCGCATAAAATCAGACAAGATGATTTATTCCGAAGTAAGGATGGGACGAATAACCGCTCAAGAAGAACAGATGGAGTAAAGCGGTCGGCAGATTTGCCGACCACCCCCTTTCCTTTCGTGAGCTTTGGGCGGACAAAGCCCCCCAATGAAAAACACCTCGTTACTTTTGACAGAGAGTTGATACGGCTCAAAAGTAACAAAAAGCCATTGCTAAATGCCTCACAACAGTTTCTTGAACTTCATCTCAGCCAATCTGTTGATTTCATCTTTGTTGGTCTCAAGGTGGTGGAGGATGATGTTCTCCACATAGATGCCGATGGTCATATCTCTGTTTCTCATCGACATGACTATCTCCGCCAACGTGTCTTGCAACTCTTTGGCAATATAGATGGTCTTGCGATTTTTCAAAGTGTTGCGACAGATGAAAAGTGACTCATAATCACCTTTGTCAGCCTTTCGCCTTTCTCTTCTTGGGGCTTTTGAAAAATCCTTTGACATTGGTTCGTCATTGGGACGTTCCGATTCAGTACACTGCTCTTCTGATTGAGAGCGTTTTATCTCGCTCTCTTTTCTTTTCATGGGAATACCCTGTGAAATAAGTTCTCGGATGGCAACGGGATCTACCTTGCCGTTTTGTTTTTCTGTCATACTTACTTTTATTGTTATACAATTCACTGTTCATTTCGTTGTCGGTATATTTACCGATGAAGATGAATACGTCCGCTATCGAAGATATGCCCAACAGTCGACTTGTATCAGCAGGGCTACAACCTTTCGTTCATACCCTTTCAGTGGAGATGTTCATTGGTGTCCATCAATACAATCATTCGATTGTATCTGCTTTCGCACATTCCCACGTTCAAGTGAAAGAATCAAGGACATGTTCTTTGATATACACCCTCGCTCATATCGCTCATCGAAACGTGATATTATCGAAGACGCATCCCTCCACCGACATATTCGACAGTGCAAATATATGGCTCGGAGATGCTGTAATCAGCGTGATTTCCTTTAGTGCGTACTTGTGGCGTTAATTTGGATAGTTGTGGCTTCATATGAGGTAACGGAGTTAGACACAACGCTTAGTAACTTTGCACCCAAGCGGTAAGCCGAAGCCTTCGAGGCATAAAACCTTTCTTTTAGAGAAAGAAATGCTCCATTTTTCGGGATGGATTTATTTGCATCGGGCAAATAGCAAGGTATGTCTTGCGTTACCCGAAATTATTTCGGTAACTCAAAACCCTTGCTCTTGCAGAGGGCAGAACACCTCCGAAGTCGGTGTTCTTGGATAGAAGTTTTCGTTGTCTTGATTGGCTATTTTATCGTGAACGCTCTCTAATGGATTTCAATTGTGTTTAGCACGTTCTATTTCCAGAAGAGAGAATTACAAACCATTAAAATCCAAAGTAATGACAAAGAGAAATGTGGGACGACCTCCCAAGAATGAACGAGCCGACCATTGTTGTATGGTTCGATTTACGGACACAGAATTTGCTCGTTTCCTAACGCTATTCGAGCAATCGGGGCTTCAAAATAGAGCCGCTTTCATCAAGGCAAGGGTCTTTAATGAGACCTTTCGAGTGATAAAAGTGGATCGTTCGTTGCTCGATTACTACCAAAAACTGACAACTTTGTACGGACAATTTCGCAGTGTCGGGGTGAATTATAACCAAACTGTAGTCGCTTTGAAAAGCAATTTTACGGAGAAGAAAGCCTTTGCGATGCTCACTAAGTTGGAGAAACTGACACTCGAATTGGCTATTATTGGAGGGGAAATCGTACAACTCACTCGTAAATTTCAAGAGAAATGGCAACATCGGCAATAGACATATTATATCATATTGCTCCTTGCATGGATGTAAAAATCAGACTTCCCTTTTATTTGAGGAAGCCTGATTAACCAATGCGATTATCGCTTTTTGAACTTGCCGCCTTTCAGATCGCTTTCCACCATACGCTTATTAAGTTTCTCACGGAGTTCATCAAGAAAATAGGTGCGGCTATCATCTTTGCGACGTTTCATGTTCATATAGACGTTGTAGCTGTTCTTTATCGCCACTCCGAAGATCTCCGAGAGAGCGTCTGCCAGTTCCTCTACACCTATTTCTCCGTTGTTGATACAGTTGCAAGTGTCGAGAGCATAAAGGAGTTCAACTAAATCTGTTGCTTTGCCTGTCCAACAGAGTTTCTTAGCAGGTCTGACTGGCAATGCAGGAAGAAGTCCCTGCATTCGCATTTTCAGTAATTCAAGCTCCGTGTCAATGACAAAGAGCAGTTCTGATACATTTTTTCCCCTCTCCGTCCATTGAATCTCCCCTTTGCAAAGGTTGCAGGCAAAAGCGTGTATAACGGAGGGTCCGAAACAATGAGACTAAATCTCTTTCTGCATCACATAGGGCAATAATCTTCAGAATAAAGTTGTCTGACGCTTTTTGTATCTGTCCTTTTGTAGAGCATAAAGAGATTATTGTCTTAAAGTCTTCAGTTTGAGTAAGTCTTAGCATAATCATATCTTTTATGTTCAACATTGTAGATTCTTTGTTGTGAGATGTGATTTATGACGAATTTCCCTATGAATTTGAATGGCAAAGAACAGTGTCATCAAAGTTGCAAAGACGTCGGCTACCGGTTGTGCATAAAGCACTCCGTTCAATCCCCAATATGATGGGAGCAGCAATATTACAGGAATAAAGAAGAGTCCCTGTCGTCCAATATTGAGCAAAAGGCTCTGTCTTGCTCTTCCGATTGCCATATATAGTGTGGAATACACAAACTGGAAGCCGAAAGTGAAAAACATTAGCGTATTGGCTCTAAGGGCAATTCGTGCAATTTCTTGCATTGTTTCGTCTTTGCCGAAACAACTGATAACAGGAGAAGCAAAAACGAGTATGAAAGTGCTCCAAAGTACACAAAATGAGGTTGTCAGTATCAAGGAACAACGTACTGCCTCTTTTAACCTTTGGAAATTTTCTGCCCCGTAGTTATAGCCAGCCATCGGTTGGAGTCCCTTGACAAATCCGAAAACCACGTTCGTTCCCAATGTTACAATTTTCAGAACGATGCCTACTGCTGCTACAGCCTCTGCCCCATATTTTACGGCAGCTCTCTGCAATAAACTAATCGAAAGTGTTTGGAGGAGTTGCAAACAGAGCATTGAAATACCTATCTTTATGATGTCCAAGTACATTCTTATCGTTGGGACGAACAAGGCAAACGAAACTTTCACCTCTGCTTTCATAAAGAAGCAGGTGTAAATGATTGTTGTAATGATTCTTGAAAGAATGGTTGCCCACGCAGCACCTTCCACACCCCAGCCGAAAGCATAGATAAATAGAGGATCCAATGCGACATTTATAACAGAACCTATTATCATTGCCGATGCAGACGTTTTTGAAGCCCCCTGAGAAACTATAATATTGGACATCGACACATTCAACGTTCCTATGACACAACTAACGATGAACAGTCTGCCATATGCTTCCGCTAAGCTCATCATCTCCTCGTTTGCCCCCATGAAAAGCAGAATTTCTGGTAGAAACGCATTGCATACAAGGGCAATGAGAGCAGCTAAAATCACAGAGGTGATCACTGAGACGGAAGCTACCTGACCAGCCTTGACAATTTGCTTCGCACCCAATAAGCGAGATATATACACTCCGCCCCCAACACCAAACATCAGCCCTATCCCAAGAAACACCAACGATAAAGGGAAAACAACTGATACGGCAGCGACAGGAAGAGTTCCCAAACGTGCAACCCAGAAAGTATCTACCACATTGTATATTGCCATAATCAGCATTGCGATGATAATAGGTATCCCCAACTTTGTCAGGGATTTCATCATACTTCCTTCTTGCAAAATATTCACAGCATTGTTCATCCTTATAATCTGTATCTTCTTAAGTAAATAAATTCTGCTGCAAAGGTACAGGGGGATACAGGTCGTCACAATAGACAAACAACGGTGATAATAGCACTATTCGTGGTAATTCTTTCTGAAAAGCGTTGGAGAAACTCCTGCAACCTTGGTAAATAGTCGTGTGAAGTAGGAGTAATCGTCAAATCCCAAACCTTGTGCTATCTCTTTTACAGAGATTGTTGTATAGACTAATTGTCGCTTAGCTTGCAAGATGATTTCATCCTGAATATTCCGACTTACACTCGTTCCCCAAACAGCATTTATCGCTTCATTCAGGTAGGCAACTGTTATATTCAAACGTTCGGCATAGAACGAAGGAGCACGGTTCGTTCGGATATTGCTTTCGAGCAATTCCCGAAAATCCCACGCGATTTCCTTATATCTGTTTATATTCCCCTGCAATTCGGATTGAGTCTCTGTCGCACCTGCAACATCCTTTACAACCAACCCCACTATTACGGTTGTTAATCGTTGAATGATCGGTTTTGAAAATGAATTTTCTGTGCAGCTAAGTCTGTGAGCAAGAAGCGACAATAACTGTTTCTGTTCAGATATGTCAAATATTTGGATTTCTTGACGACCATGCCGCTCCAATAGTCGTTTCTCCTCCTTATTTACCAATACCGAGTCAATAATAAGGAAGTTTGCCGAAAGATTGTAAGCATCAATGATGCGATGTACCTGTCCCGGACGAATGATAACCAGACTATCCTTTTCGAAAGTACATTCCTTGAAATCAATATTCAGACGACATTGCCCCTCCTCTATGAAGCCGAAGAAATAATAGTCGTCGGTATGAGAAAAGGCATATCTGTCTGAAGATGCAGATGTTTTAGATACAATTGTCTTCAGATAGACTCCAAAATCGGTGAGTTGCGAACTTCTATGGATTGGCAAATGGGACATATCTTTTTGTTTCTTTTATGATTTCGTTCAACAACATTCTTTGGACGATTTTCGATTAAGAGTAACCTTTTCCTTTGGCTTTTCAGACTTTCCCCATTTTACAAGAATAACAAAGAAAGCGATTGTGACAATAAAGAATATAGGAAACATCCAGTTTCCTGATAAAGAGAATGTGGAAATACTGAGAATTTGATAACCAGAAAAACACATCAAGATAACCCATACAATGGTAATAAAGAGGCTTACAATCTGGTTGATCCTTGAAACAGAATATCTATAAGATAATGTCAATTCATACCATTTGTTATTATTCTTTATATGTCTTTTCATCAAATCTCCTGTGAATTCATCTTCTAAATCATCTATAATTACCTCCCAATTGGTTTGCCAATGCTTGCTGGCTCTATTTACGAGATACCAACTTAGAGAAAAGATAAAGCCAATACATGTTATAACGAAAGCGTAGTTTTCTCTATTGGTAAACTCTTTGCTTTCGGAAGATACAATAGCAATATACGCTCCAAAGGAAAAGGCTATAAATGCCCAAAAATAAGTAGTTCGTTTCCAATAAAGTTCAATTTCAAACTTCCTAATCTCGTGAGCTTTTTCAAAAGCAAGTCTTCTCTTCCTTTCTTTGATGTTTTCTAATTCAATCATACATATATATCTTAACTTAGAATCATATTGACTGATAAATTGTAACTTCAACTTAAATTTTCAATATAATTTTAACAGTAATTTTTAGTTATAAATTCTCCATACCGAACTTGGCTATCTCGTCGATAATCGGCAACACTTTCTCACCCAAGGGCGTAAGGGAGTACTCCACTCTGGGAGGAACTTCGGGATATTGTTTCTTCTTAATTAGTCCTTTACCGCACAGGAATTTTAATTCATCGATAAGCATTTTCTCGCTAATGCCGGGAATGGCACGTTTGAGTTCTCCGTAACGGATTATCCTGCGGTTGATTTGAAAGATAATAAGCAATGTCCATTTACCGGCAAAAATCTGCATTGATTTTCTTACTGGACATTCTTCATCTGAAATTTTTCTCTCCATAGCGAACTTTTTTCTTGTTGATATTCAGTAAAACTAATAATATAGTGTGTATCATACATTTTTGTATGTACTTGTGTATTGTAGTGCAAAAGTATAATTTTGCAGTGATTTCAACAATTTAAAATACATTTTATGGAAAAGAAAATCGAAAAAGTTCGTCAATTTTACACCGCTTTGGCACAGGGTGATTTTGAAACAGTGGGAGCTTTGCTCTCTGATGATTTGGTATGGCATCAGCCGGGACAAGGCGCTTTGTCTGGTACTTACAATGGCAAACAAAATGTCTTTGCCCATTTGGAAAGAATGGCTCAACTAAGTAATGGTACTTTCGCCATTGATCAAGTGGATTATGTTACAGACAATGGCAACTTGGTTGCAGCAGCAATTGCATTTGCGGTATCAGCCAACGGACATTCAATAGAAATGAAAGGAGTAGATCTCTTTAACTTTGAGAATGGTTTTATAAAGGAAGTCTGGCTCTTCTCTGAGCGAATTGAAGAGGAAGACCGTTTTTGGACGGCATTGGCACAAGGTTGTTAATAAAAGAGAATCCTTTTGAGATTGCCATTATACGCTGAAAAAAGAGAATATGAAGTAGGTAGTGGCAATAAATCCATTAGAAAAAGCAGACAGTAGAAATTACTTTTCTTACTGCCTGCTTTTCTTTAATTATATCGCTTGCCCAAGGTATAGCAAACAATCAAAGGAGAAGATGAAGAGTTCTTTCCCGAAAGTCTGTCGATTATCCACCTCCGCAAAGTCTTTGCCTGTGGCGTGGCAATACGAAACGATAGCATCGTTATCATTTCAATACCATACAAATCAATAAATCCTTGTCCAGATTGGATTGTTCTCATTGCTTCCGTTTCCATCAGGAGACCCTCCTTGAATATCGTTTTGATTTGCACGCTCACCTTGCCAGAGAAGGCTCCGAACAGGTCGGCTATCTCACAAGCCGACATCCAAACAGGAGTTGACGGGATATGTACATTTCCCTTCCCATCTATGGTTATAGTTCCTCTTTTCATAGTTGTTTAGTATTCATTGTTTTTTCGTCTTTCCATCAGCCTGTCCATATCCTCTGAGATTTTCTTCTCCGAAATCTTCGCATAGTTCTGCGTGCTGGTAATGGAAGCATGTCCCATCATCTTGGCAATGCTTTCCGTACATATACCTTCCGAGATTAAGAACGATCCGAAGCTATGCCTTGCTTGATGGTAGGACAGGTTCTCCTTGCGTCCGATGATGACACCCAGTTCATGTATTTCAAACCACATCATATCCCTGCTTGGCAAAGGGAAGACGGGTTGTGTGTCATCTGTCGTGTTGTATAGATTGATAATCTGCTCGGCTATCGGATGCAGGGGAATGAATGATTCTACTTTCGTCTTCCTGCGGTTAATCCGTATATAACGCCGTCCCTCGGCCGTCTTTCCTATGTGGTGCGGATATAGCAATTGCGTATCAACATAGGCAAGCCCCGTAAAACAGGAGAAGATGAAAGTCCGTCGAGCCAGTTCTTTCAACGGGTCGTTCTGTGGCAATTTAAGTTCCAACAACTGTTTCAGTTCCGCTTTGCTGATGTGCATACGCTTGGCAGGGGGCTTCTTCTCATATTCGACTTCTTCCAATGGATTGGCTCGGATAATCTCATGGTCAACGGCAAGGTAAACCAATCGGTTCAGCCAACAAAGGCAATGGTTGGTCTGCGATGCTCCGAAGTTTTTGTATCGTTTCAGATAAACCTTGTATTCCCGTCCGAACTCCTCGGTGATGTCCAAGAAAGCAATGTCGCTCATGCCTTTTGACTCCAAAAACTCTCGAATATAACTTTGGTAATATCTTGAACTTCTGTATGTGGAGTTTGAGCCTATTTCGTTAGCTCTTACTGCAAGACGTTCTCGCTCCCTTTCTCCCATCTGGAGTAAATGAATGGGAACTATGACATGTCCCGCAATTTCATTTTTCAACAGTTCCGCACTGACAACACCATATCTCTTAAGGAGATCCTCATAAAGCCGTTCCGCATCACTGCGGAATTTCTTCAGACGGTTGTTTGTCCGTGCATCTGAGGTCTCTGCATTTTTGGCGTTCCATTGTTGGGGTTTGCAGGAAATGCCCGTGGTAATGACGGTGTTCTTTCCGTCAATGGAGATTCGGCAAAGGACAGAAGTCGTACCGTCCACACGTACCTTGTTACGATTGATATAGAGTAATAATGAAAATGTGCTACGCATAATTCGTTTGTTATCTATGGGGTGTTTATAATATGAGTTTCAAATCCTTTGTCGCTTCGATGTATTTGTCCATATCCTCGAAGAGTTTCTTTGGGGTAACCTTCGCGTATCTCTGAGTCGTTTGCAGGTTCGAATGTCCCAGCATCTTACAGATAGTTTCTATGGGGACTCCTGCTTCCAGAGTAATCAATGAAGCGAAGGAATGCCTTCCGGCATGGTAGGTCAGGTCTTCCTTTATGCCGGCGAGAACCGCAAGGCATTTCATCAGGCGACGTAGATTGGGGTGGTACAGCATTGGAAAGAGTGTCGGACGGGTATCGTCGTTGTATTTCTCTATCAATTCAAGGGCTTCGGGCAGGAGTTTGACACAGGCTTGAAGTTCGTTTTTCTTGCGACGGTATTTAAGCCATAGACTTCCTTCATCATCGGTGAAGAGATTGTCTCGTGTAACCGATACCGCATCAGCATAGGAAGTTCCCGTATAGCAGGCAAAGAGGAAGAGGTCTCTTGCAAGATATGAGAGCTACGATGTTCGGGAATGACCAAGTCACGGATTTTCTCAAAGGATTCCCGACTTAGGGCTTTCGGTGTCTTCTCCTCTTGCTTGGGGAGACTGAAATGAGCGAAAAAACATTTATCGGCATAGCTTCCTTGTAGGCTTTACGGCATACTTTTTTGATGATGGCCAGGTAGTGTCGGCTGGTCTCTATGGCAAGCCCTTTGTCGTCCACGACAAAAGACTGATAGTCGTGAATGAACTGTTCGGTCAGCTGACCGAAGGCAATGTCCTTGGAGTGGAATTTCTTTTGAATGAACTCCGCCAAGGTTCTTCGGGTGTAGAAATAGGCGGGGTATGTTCCTTTTGCCCAGTCTATCCCGATACGTTTACGGAGTTCCTCGCAGACGATGTCCGTCATTGCCAGCAAGGTCATCTGTGTTTCGAGACTTCCCTGAAACAGATTCTTGACCGCTTCGGCATCAAAGTCTGCCTTGCGTTCCACCAAGGTGTCGAATGCAGCATGAATGGAAAGCAACAACTTGTCTAATTTGGCATTGACCTCTACTGCTTCATTGCTTTTACCGTTCAATCGACTCTCACGGGGATTCCATAAGTCAGGAGTACAGGAGAGTTTGCAACTGAACTGCACCATCGAACGATTGACGGTAATGCGTCCCATGATCGGGGCTTTGCCCGACTTGTCGGGTCTGCTCTTTTTCAGGTAGAGCAACACCTTGAATTTCTCTATCTTCATACGCTTTAACTTTATGGGCAAAATTACCCGTTATCAAAGCGTTCTCTGATACGCAAAATATTGATAAACAGATAAGAAGAAACCGTATGAGAAAAATTCTTCCAATAATCATTACCTCAGTTTGTTCGGGAAACAACAGGATAACGGTTTGGTAACTGAAAGGTCTCAATATCCCATACTGTTTTGCCTATCCCTATCTGTCGCAGAACATAGAAAAACAACTAATTCACAACCAGTTACCATATTTCTACCTATGTTCCTCTTACGCTTGCTTAGGCTTGTATTTACCACATGGCAAGACATACCTTTGCTACACTTATCACCTTAGAGCAGGGCGTTCCAATCGAAACGGTGAGTAAGATGCTCGGACATACGAACGTAAGTATGACCGAACGTTATGCGAAGGTTACACCGCAGAAACTCTTTGAAGAGTTTGACCGTTTCCTTTCTTTCACTGAAGATTTACGTTTAACCATTTAACCAAGATTTTTTATGAGAAGTACATTCAAGATATTATTCTATATCAACAGACAGAAAATAAAGGCAGACGGCAAGACCGCCATTCTCTGCCGTATCACCATAGACGGAAAAAGTACCACCATCACCACAGGTGAGCAGTGCAAATCCTCCGAGTGGAACAGCAAGCAAGGT
>NZ_BAIX01000052.1 GCF_000613405.1 Hoylesella enoeca JCM 12259
CTCAACAGAGTTCCCTTTGTTCCCCTTTTCATGTCCTTTTGCCAACGGCAAGGGGCAAAACTTCACGAATTATTCACTCAAAACATAGCGATTATGAACAGAAATCAATTAGAGAGATGGGCTTACGCGAAGCCCGCAATGGAGGCCATCCGTTTGGAGCCTCACAGTGAATTAATGGACACCTCGTTTCCCAACAGCGGCGGACACAACAAGGCCGGCGACGACGGCGACGATCTGAGCGCCAAGCAAGGTTGGTTCGACGAGGACGAAGAAGAAGAGGCTCCACAACAATGGGGTATTTAACAAACAAGAGAGTATAAAAATTAAAAAAGAACAGACAAGATGAAGACAAACATTTTATCATTGCTCGCCCTCGCCGGCCTATTATCCTTTGCCGGCTGCGCAAGCGACGACACAACGAATAAACCGAACGAACAGGAGCCTGGCACCGAAGGCCTCACCAGCTTCGTAGAAGAAGACAATACAACCCGCACCACGGGCGAATACGACGGCTCCGGTTTGAATTTCTATTGGACCCAAAACGACCGCCTATGGGTCAACAACGGCGGCACGCTGACACAAGACAGCAAGAACAACATCAACGCAAAGCTCGAAAATAATCCCGCCAACTCCTCTGCCGTGCAGCGAGCAGCAACAGCCAAGTTTTGGTTTGCCGGCACCTTCACAAACACCAGTTATCCCGTGCGCTACACCGGCAAGAATGGAGCAAGCAACAAGGTAACCATTAAGGCCGCGCAATCGCAAAACATCCCCAACGACGCGAGCCATATCGGTGAGGATGGCGACTTTGGTGTAGCCACAGCTACCAAGCCCATAGGAGGAGATAAATATCATTTCACCCTCGACCATAAAGCAGCTTACATCACCTTTATGCCTTACACGACACAATCATGGGGTCCCAATGCCGTGATTCAGAAGATCCGCGTCTTCACGGGCAATACATCCGACGCTCTCGCCGGTACGTTTGATCTCGCCGACGATGGAACTTTGAGTAATCCCGCCAGCACTTCAAATAGTGTAGAGCTAGCAGTAAACAACTTCTCCATCCCCAGCACCGAAACTTATGCCACCAACGGCGTCACGATGGTTGTCAATCCCGGCGCGTATAGCAACGTCAGCATCGAATACACACTCCACGACCCAGTAACCCATGTCACCGGTACCATCACCAAGACTTACGCCAGCGTAAAATTCACTGCCGGCAAGAATAAAAAGGTAAAAACAGACTTGCAAGTCACCATCTACCCCGGCAACCCCTATTACCAATGGGATGCCCAGCAACATTATTGGGCCAGTTACGAATGGGACGGAACAAATCCAACTCAGCCCACCGTTAATGGACAGCGCAATAAAGCCGATGCTCCACAAAGCACAATGAATACTTCTGCTCACACTCCTCGTGATTTTAACGACGTGCAGGGTTACCACGATCCCACCGGCGTCGCTCCCGCCGTACTTCCCACCACATCCCACTTTCAGGCTCTCCCCAACATAAACGAATGTATTTGGTATTGCATGAAAGGTGATCCCCATTGGGACACAGAGCTATGGGCTACTATGAACCATCTCTACAAGGGTGGTATGTGGTTTAAAAAGAAAAGTAAAATCTCCAGTTACAGCACCAACCACGCTCCTAACGGCATCGATTACGCCAGAAGTACCAGTATCGCCTTTTATGACAACTCCCCGATCTCCACAGGCAAGCCCAGCAACTTAAGCGATTACTTCTATCTTCCCGCGCTTGGCTGGTACAACGATCCGTTTGGGAGTGTTGGCTTCGCCGGTTTCTACTGGGTGAGTACGCCTGAGCCGGGGACGACGAATAAAGCGTGTTACCTGTACTTCGACAGTAGCCGCGTGCGCGTGAACTACTACTATCGCTGCGCCGGCATGCGGATGTGGAAAGCCGACGACAGTGACGGGAAGTATCGGCCGCTCGGTCTATAAAACAGGATGTGATATAGGTGTTAAACACTTGTCCAGAAAGGTGTAGTACACCCTTGCAGAAAGGTGTTTAACACCTTTGATCAAGGGTGTTATACATCTTTAATGAAGAGTGTACTATACCTTTTGAGCAGACTATTCAAATCGTTATATAATAGGTAATTACATGTTTAATCAATTAATCAAAAGGAGACAAAATCATGATTGAATTTGAAGTGAGATCGAAGAAGCAGACGGTCGGCTCGAAAAAAGGGCAGACGGTGTATTATGCCGTGGCCAAGAACGGGAATCGCCTGACGCTCGAGATGCTGTGCGACATGATTGTAGACGAGACGTCGCTCTCGCGCGGTGATGTGATGAATGCACTCATTACGCTGGCCCGCATCGTGTGCCGCGGTGTGAAGATGGGATTCAGCATCGACATGGGCGACCTGGGTTCGCTGCGCGTCTACTTCCCCTCGAAGATGATGGACAAGGAGGAAGATGTGACAGCCGAGACACTGAAAACGCCCAAAATCATCTATACGCCCAAGGCTAAGATGCGCCAGGCTGCTCGTGCGGCCGAAGTGAGCGTGATCAATAAGGCCAGGCAGAAGAAGGCGAAGACTCCCAAACCGTGAAAAGGTGATTTAAAGGGAAAAGGCTATTTAAAGGTGAAAGAGTGAATTAACCGGGAAGGGTGAAAAGATGTTGAGACATGCTTTTCACCCTTTTTTGTGTTGGGTGGTTTGGGGTAGGGATAATTTGGCAAAGATGTGTTATCTTTGTAGCGGTTATTTAAAAGTGAGAGAATGAAAAGAGAACTCGTTTTCATGATCGTGTCGATGGTTGCGGTGAGAATGTTTGCACAACTTTCGCTGACCGATTGCTATCAAATGGCACACGATAATTATCCGACAATCAAGCAATATGGGCTGATTGCGCAGAGCCGAGATTATGATGTGAGCAATGCTTCCAAAGGGTATTGGCCGCGCATCAAGGTGGGGGCGTCGGCCGATGCGTTTACGGATCTTCTGCGATTGCCTCCTACTTTGCAGGCGATTGCGGGCGGGGAGATGAAAAACCGATTGTTGGCGGCCGACGTGCAGGTGAATCAATTGATATACGACGGCGGTGGGATTGCGGCCGGGAAGCGTGTTGTCAGAGCGAGGGCAGAGGCCGAAAGCAGCGCTGCGGACGTGACGCTGTATGACATTCGGGCACGTGTGGAGCAGTTGTTTTTCGGTGTGCTGATGCTTGATGCACAGATTCGGCGCAGCAAATTGTTGCAAGACGATCTCGCATTGGGTCGCAAGACGGTAGACGGGATGCTGAAAGGAGGTGTCGCCAATCAATCGGATATCGACGCCGTGGCTGTGGAACAGGTGAAAGCCGAGCAACGGGAGAGTGGTCTCCGAGCCTCGCGCCGCGCTTATCTCACGATGTTGGGGCTGTTTATTGGTCGTGAATTGAGCGACACAACCGTATTGGAGCGCCCCACGGAAACGACGGAGCCGACTGTCATGATCGTGCAACGCCCCGAGCTGACGGCGTTTGCGGCCCGACAACGATTGATCGATGCGCAGCGCCAATCACTTCACACGCAGTTTCGCCCGAAATTGGCTGCATTCGGTTTGGCCGCTTATCACAGTCGAATGATGCATTTGATGAAGAATCAACTGTTTGCAGCAGGCCTCACATTGAGTTGGGACATCGCGCCGTTTTACACGCGGCGGAATGACCTGCGCAAGTTGTCTGTGCAACAACAGCAGGTGGATATCGATCGCGAAACATTTCTTTTCAATCTCGGTTTGCAGTCGGCGAGCGTCAACGGAACCATTCAAAATTTGCGGGAAATGATTGCGCAAGACACCCGTATCATCGCTTTGCGCGAACGCATACGCGAAAAGTCGATGCGCCGCGTGCAAAACGGCACCGAAACCATCAACGAGATGTTGCGTGATGTGAATGCCGTGAACGAGGCGCAACAACAGAAAGACATCCACGAGATACAGCTCTTGGAGGAAATATATAAACTGAAACACATTTATAATCACGAATGATGAAACATAGCAAGATCTTGACAATTGTGTTGATTGCCGTTTTGACGGCTTGCACTTCGGGCAAACAGGATTATGATGCCACAGGAGTCTTCGAAGCCACAACGGTCACCGTGTCGGCAGAAGAGAGTGGCAAGTTGCTCCGCTTCGATGTTTGCGAGGGTGAAAACATTGCGGCCGGCGCACAGGTGGGCCTCATCGACACTGTGCAATTGGCGTTGGCGGCCCGACAATTGGGTGCAACGATGAGTTCGATTGCCCATCAACGCCCCGACATTCAGACGCAAATCGCTGCTACGAGGCAGCAACTGTTGAAAGCCGAACAAGAGCAATCGCGTTTCCAGGGACTGGTGAAAGACGGCGCGGCTAATCGTAAATTGCTCGATGATGCCACGTCGGCCGTACAGGTGTTGAAGCGCCAATTGGCTGCGCAAAAGTCGGCTTTGGGCAATAGCACACAGACTTTGAACTCGCAAATCAGTGCCACCGACATTCAGAAATATCAGGTGCTGAATCGGCTTTCTAAGTGTCATATCGTCTCGCCGATTGCGGGGACAGTGCTTGAAAAGTATGTGGAGTCGGGCGAATTTGCAGTGATTGGCAAGCCGTTGTTCAAAGTTGCCGATCTCAAAAACATGTTTCTGCGCGCCTATGTCACGTCGGCCCAATTGGAAAAGGTGAAAGTGGGGCAGCAGGTGACGGTCATGGCCGACTACGGCAATGAGCAACGGAAGACTTACAAAGGCACGGTGACATGGATTGCAGCCTGCGCCGAGTTTACGCCTAAGACGATTCTCACCGATGATGAGCGTGCCGACTTGGTCTATGCCGTGAAGATCGCCGTGGCCAATGACGGCTATATCAAAATCGGTATGTATGGAGAAGTGAAACTCTGACGACTTATGCACGCAATCGAAGTATGCAATATATCTAAAAGGTATGGCTCGGTGAAGGCCTTGGAAGATGTGTCGTTCGAAGTGAACCGTGGCGAAGTATTCGGCTTGATCGGGCCGGATGGTGCTGGAAAGACCACTCTTTTCCGAATCATGGCTACGCTTTTGCTGCCTGATCAAGGTTGGGTGAAGGTCGACGGGCACGACATCGTGACAGGCATGCGCGCCATTCGCAGTCGTATCGGCTATATGCCGGGTCGCTTCTCGCTGTATCAGGATCTCACGGTAGAGGAGAATCTGCAATTTTTTGCAGATCTTTTCGGCACGACCATTGCGCAAGGCTATGACGGCATCAAGGCCATTTATTCGCAGATCGAGCCTTTTCGCCATCGCAAGGCAGGTGCGCTTTCGGGCGGAATGAAGCAGAAGCTGGCTCTCTCGTGCGCTTTAATCCATCAGCCCTCGGTGCTTTTTCTCGACGAACCCACCACGGGTGTCGACCCCGTTTCGCGCAAAGAGTTATGGGAAATGCTCGTTTCGCTCAAAGCACGAGGCATTACGATTGTTGCGGCCACGCCTTATCTCGACGAAATCAGATGTTGTGAGCGCGTGGCTTTTCTCAATAACGGTCGGGTGAAAGCCATCGACACGCCCGACGGAATATTGTCGCACTTTGCCGAAGTGTTTAATCCCGAGGCACTGCATCGAGATGAAACGGTGGTTGAAAACAAGCTGACAACACAACCAGACGATGTGATTCGCGTGGAGCATTTGGTAAAATCATTCGGCGATTTTCGTGCTGTCGACGACATTTCTTTCACTGTTCATCGCGGCGAGATATTCGGATTCCTCGGCGCCAACGGTGCAGGCAAGACCACAGCAATGCGTATGCTCACCGGACTTAGTCAGCCGTCGGAAGGGTGGGGCACTGTTGCGGGTTTCGATATTGCCACAGAATACGAGCAGGTCAAGCGCCACATCGGCTATATGAGTCAGAAATTCTCCCTCTATGAAGATATGACTGTGGCGCAGAACATTCGTCTTTTCGGTGGTATCTATGGATTGAATGATCGCGATATTGCCCGCAAAACCGATGAGATGCTGACCCAATTGAATTTCACAGTGCATCGCAACACGCTGGTTAAAGCGCTTCCGCTGGGTTGGAAACAGAAGTTGTCGTTCTCTGTCAGCATCTTTCACGAACCCGAAGTGGTGTTTCTCGACGAGCCAACCGGCGGTGTGGATCCGGCTACGCACAGACAATTCTGGGAACTGATCTATGCTGCTGCCGCCCGCGGAATCACTGTTTTCGTCACCACACACTATATGGACGAAGCCGAATATTGCGATAGAATCTCGATCATGGTTGATGGAAAGATCCGCGCCATGGATTCACCCGAAACCCTAAAACAGACTTACGGCTGTGCCGACATGGATCAAGTGTTCACAAAGTTGGCCCGACAGGCAACACGGTTGTAAGTCATTGCTCCATAATCTTGATATTACTCGATTCGTAAAAAGCCGTTAAACGAGCGGCGAAAAGCTGTTAATCGGCGTGCATTCAACCGTTAATCGCAAGGCAAGAGATCGTCAATTGCAAACACATCAGACATAACAAACACAACAACGCCATGCAACCTGCATTCTCTTTCATCCTCAAAGAGGTTCGCCATATCACTCGCGACCGACGTACAATGCTGATACTTTTCGGCATGCCTGTGGTCATGATGCTGCTGTTTGGCTTCGCCATCCGCACAGATTTGCGAAATGTGAAACTCGCAGTCGTGACGTCTTCAATGGATCATCGCACCCAACAGATTATCGATCGACTCAATGCGTCGGAATATTTCACCGTGACCCACCATGTGACTACGCCCAAAGAAGCTCGCCGACTCATTGTTGCTCGCCAAGCGGATATGGCTGTCGTCTTCACGCCCGACTTTGCCAACCATCGTTATGATGCTGCGGCCGGCATCCAACTTATTGCCGATTACACGGATCCCAACACGGCTGAGATGCAAAACTCATATGCGCAGCAAATCATTTCGGATGCACTCGCGCCGCCGACAATAACAAGAAGCGTGCCGCCTGTCAATATCCGCTTGCTCTATAATCCGCAGATGAAGAGCGCATACAATTTTGTTCCCGGTATCATGGGATTGCTTCTGATGATCATTTGTGCCATGATGACTTCGGTGAGTATCGTCCGCGAGAAAGAGCGAGGCACCATGGAAGTGCTCTTGGCATCGCCCGTTCGCCCATTGGTGATCATCATTGCCAAGGCCATTCCTTATCTGATTCTCTCTGTCTTTATCTTGATCTGCATCCTGCTCTTAGCCAAATTTGTTTTGGCTGTGCCTTTGGCAGGCAGTCTTTTCACGCTTATGGGGCTGTCCTTGTTATATATACTACTGGCGTTGGCTCTGGGATTGCTCATCAGTATCATTGCCGAAACGCAGCTGGCAGCCCTTCTCATCTCGGGAATGGTGTTTCTTTTGCCCAATCTCATGCTGTCGGGAATGATCTATCCCATAGAAAGTATGCCCGAAATTTTGCAATATCTGTCGGCCATTGTACCTGCTCGGTGGTATATTTCGGCTGTTCGCAAACTGATGATTATGGGTGTCGACTTTGCGTTTATCCGTCAAGAACTGTTCATTCTGTTTGCAATGACCATGGTGATCATGACTATCGCCCTGACAAAATTTAAAATCCGACTGCAATGATATTGAAATATCTCATCGAGAAAGAGTTTATCCAGATGCGTCACAACCCGTTTTTGCCGCGGTTGATCGTGCTGTTTCCCGTCATCATTATGTGTGTGGTACCCTGGGTCACCACGCTGGAAGTGAAGAATATCACGATCGGAATTGTGGATAACGACCATTCCACGCTGTCCGAGCAACTGACAAAAAGAGTCGCGGCATCGCCTTATTTCAAGTTTAAAGGTATGCAAGGAACTTATGACGAGGCATTGCATGAAATCGAAAAGAGCAACATCGATCTTGTGACTGTTATTCCTCCGCATTATGAACGAGATCTTGTCAACGGGCGACAACCGCAAGTCTTCATCGCTGCCAATGCAGTCAACGGCACCAAAGGCGGTATCGGATCGGGCTATCTGTCGAGTATTGTTTATCAACAACGAGCCTCTGCCATGCACACGGAGCCTCATTCGCCTGTTTCCACACTGTCGCTTTTCAACCCGCACAAGGATTATAAGGTCTTCATGATCCCCGCATTATTGGCTCTTTTGGCTATTATGCTGTGTGGATTTATTCCTGCGCTCAACATCGTTGGCGAAAAAGAGCAAGGCACCATTGAGCAAATCAATGTCACACCGGTGAGGAAAAGCACATTCATCTTGGCTAAACTCATCCCTTATTGGCTCATAGCACTGTTTGTAGCAACTGTCTGTCTGTTGCTATCCTGGGGCATCTACGGTATTACGCCGCATGGAAACGTGGGGTTGATTTATGTCTTGATCATCCTGTTGGCATTTATTTTCAGCGGCTTGGGACTGATAGTCTCCAATTATAGCGATGCCATGCAACAAGCCATGTTGGTGATGTGGTTTATCTTAGTGTGCTTGATGCTGCTCAGCGGACTCTTCACTCCCATTGCGAGCATGCCCGATTGGGCGCAACATCTTACGCTCGTCAATCCGCTTCGCTATTTTGTTGACGCCATGCGCACGGTCTTTGTGCGAGGTGGCGAAGCAGAAAGCATTGCTCTGCAATTGGTTGTTCTCACCGCATTTGCTGTCTTAATTGATATTTGGGCGGTGCTTAGTTATAAGAAGAATAGCTGATGCTGACATGCACTTTGTATTTCCATGTCTTACGACTAACAGTTAATCGTCCAGCGATTCATGTTTAGTTGTTATTCAACACGATAGTACTTTTTGCTCAACACGATAGTACTTTTTGTTCAACACGATAGTACTTGCATGCCGACTAACGGTTAATCGCACGTCAGTCAACTGTTAGTTGCAATGCGGTTAACGCTCAGTTGCAACGTGGTTAGATCTTGCTTGAACTATGATTGACAGATCGTTTTCCTATAATTTGAATATAACAATCCGATTATATTACACTTCTCGTTAGCATTTTTTGCATTACCTTTGCAGCGATGAAATTAGGAATGATGTTCTTTTTGCTATTACCAATCCTCGGAACAGCTTATTCTCTTTGGAGAATCTGGCAGATGCTGCCATTGAATACAGGCCTCAAAACTGGTGTTTGGGCGCTTCTCCTCCTTTTGGAAGAGGTTGAGAGAAGTTTTGCTTTATGACTATCGACGCAGCTTGGCTTACCTTTTGGTTCGACCGATTCAATCGAGATTATTTCGGCGAAGGGCTTCCTCGTCCGAAGTTAGCACTCTCGCGATCGCGTACCCAATTGGGAACAATGGCCTGTAAGAGACATATTCGCTGTGGGAAAACAACTTTTTCTGACTACGCGATACGCCTGAGTATCTATTATGAACAGACCGAACGGCAATTCCAAAACACGCTTTTACACGAGATGATACATTATTCCATCGCTTACACAGGGGTGAAAGATTCTTCGCCTCACGGCATTGTGTTTCGTGGAATGATGGATGCACTCAATCGAAAGTACGGTTGGGAAATCTCCGTCAGTGCCCGAATGAATAAGGCTGGATGCGCTGTTGTATCTCAAAAAACAACTGATTATTTAGTGTTGGCATTGGAAATGCGAAGCGGTGAGTGCTATTTTTCGGTGGTGAATCGTGGTTATGCGGCTCGTATCAACGCACAATTGAAGCAATTATTTACAGTAAATCATTTTGCGTGGTATATCTCTTCGGATGCTCACTTTGCTACTTATCCGGTTGTCCGAACCTTCGCGGACGGCGTGTCAGTCGTAACTTGTTCGACGAGATGCTGCCCTCGATGCGACAGATAGTAGTTGATTGAATATTCAAACGCTGAAAAAGAAAAGGAGTTAAGCCATTCGTTTTACATTCGGCTTAACTCCTTTATTCTTCAAATTCTTAATTCCAGGCTCGTATCAAAGCTTTGCCAATTCGACAACTCGATCCACTGCGGCCGTCAAACCATCAAGATTTTTGCCACCAGCAGATGCATAATGTGGCTGACCACCGCCTCCTCCTTGGATGAGTCGGGCTGCTTCGCGCACCATCTGACCTGCATTCAGACCGTGATCCTTCACCAAATCGTCGCTCAACATCACACTCAGCAGGGGTTTTTCGTTAGCGGTTGAACCGATAACACACAGCAAATGCGTTGGAATCGATTCCCGGATCTTGAACACAAGGTCCTTAGCCGCATTGGCTTCAAGCGGCAATACGGCTTTAACGACAGTTGTTCCGTTGATTGTTTCAGCACGCTCGATAAGCATGTTCTTAGTTCGTTCGACGGCCTGCGCTTGAAATTTATCAATCTCTTTACGCATGGCGTCGTGCTCATTGATGTATTTCTCTACGACGCTACGTAAATCTTTGGCATTGTTGAAGAGAGCTTTGAGATCCTTGATCGTATCTTCCAAGACATAGACAGACTCTTCGCAAGCCTTTCCGGTGATAGCTTCGAAGCGACGAATACCTGCTGCCACGGAGCTTTCACTGATGATTTTGAACAGTCCGATACGACCGGTGCTCTTGGCGTGGATGCCTCCGCAGAACTCGCAAGACGGTCCGAAGCGTACCACGCGCACCTTATCGCCGTACTTTTCACCGAACAATGCCACGGCGCCCATTTGTTTAGCTTCCTCCATCGGCGTGTCTCTGTGCTCGTCGAGAGGGAAGTCTTGGCGAATCATTTCATTGACCAAGCGTTCCACTTGACGGATTTCTGCATCGCTGACCTTTTGAAAATGCGAGAAGTCAAACCGCAATGTGTCGGGCGAGACATACGAACCCTTCTGCTCAACGTGGTCTCCCAAGACTTGTTTCAGCGCGTAATCGAGCAGGTGAGTGGCTGTGTGATTGGCCGCACTGGCCTCTCGTTTCTCGGTGTCTACACACGCCATAAACGGCGCTTCGGGGTCTTTGGGCAGTTCTTTAACGATGTGTATGCTTTGGTTATTCTCTCGTTTGGTGTCGAGAACGTTGACAGTCTCGTTCTCATTGACCAGTACTCCCTGGTCGCCCACTTGTCCGCCCATCTCTCCATAGAATGGAGTGAAGTCGAGAACAAGTTCGAAAAACGAATTCTTCTTTTGTGTAACCTTGCGATAACGCAGTATTCTGCACTCATATTCAGTGTAATCATAGCCCACGAACTGCTGTTCGCCGCTGTGCACTTCTATCCAATCACTGTTCTCAACCTGTGCTGCATTGCGTGCGCGAGATTTCTGTTTCTGCATCTCCTCATCAAATTGCGCCTCATCAACAGTGATTCCATGCTCGCGGCAAATCAGTTGGGTGAGATCTAAGGGGAAACCATACGTATCAAAAAGTCGGAATGCTTGTATCCCGTCGAGCTGTGTTTTGCCGGCCGATTTGAGTTCATCAATCGCATCGGAGAGCAGCGAAATACCTTTCTCTAACGTGCGGAGAAACGAGTCTTCTTCCTCTTTCATCACGCGTCCGATGAGTTCTCGCTGTGCAGGAAGCTCAGGGTAAGCCTCGCCCATCTCATGAATGAGCACCGGGAGGAGCTTATACATGAAGGCTTCTTTCTGTCCCAAGAACGTGTAAGCATAGCGAACGGCCCGCCGAAGAATGCGCCGAATGACGTAACCGGCCTTTGCATTGCCCGGCAATTGGCCGTCGGCGATGGAGAAAGCCACTGCTCTGAGATGGTCGGCAACCACGCGCATCGCCACGTCCGTAGCTTCGTCTTTGCCGTATTCGTGGCCGGTGAGCCGACAAATCTCTTTGATAATGGGTTGGAATATATCCGTATCGTAGTTAGAGTGCTTACCTTGCAGGGCACGAACAAGACGTTCGAAGCCCATACCCGTATCAATAACATGCATCGGAAGCGGCTCCAACGACCCGTCGGCTTTGCGGTTATACTGCATAAACACAATGTTCCAGATCTCGATTACCTGCGGATCGTCCTTGTTGACAAGCGTTCGTCCCGGTGTCTTTGCTTTCTCTTCGGGTGTGCGCGAATCAAGATGTATCTCCGAACAAGGGCCACACGGCCCTGTATCTCCCATCTCCCAGAAGTTGTCGTGCTTGTTGCCGTCGATGATATGGTCGGCCGGAACATGCTTGGCCCAATAGGAAGCAGCCTCCGAATCACGACCGAGTCCTTCGTCGGAAGCACCCTCAAACACTGTCACATACAAATCGGCTGGGTCGAGATGCAACACATCTACCAGATATTCCCACGCATAATCGATGGCGCCTTCTTTGAAATAGTCGCCGAAACTCCAGTTACCGAGCATCTCAAACATCGTGTGATGGTAGGTGTCGTGCCCCACTTCTTCGAGGTCGTTATGCTTACCGCTCACGCGAAGACATTTTTGCGAGTCAGTGCGGCGGCGCGGTTCGGGCTGTTTGTTGCCCAGAATGATGTCTTTCCACTGATTCATTCCCGCATTGGTAAACATCAGTGTGGGATCATCTTTAATAACCATCGGCGCAGAGGGCACGATCGTATGACCTTTCGACTCAAAGAATTTCTTGTATGAGTCGCGTATTTCATTCGCTGTCATCATCATTTATTTCTCCTGAATTGATACGTTCTTGAATAATTGAATGCAAAAGTACGCAATTTTTTTTCAAACCTTACAGACGATCGAATAAAATCACCAACCAACGCCTACTCTCACCACAGCAAAAGGGCGAAAGGCAGCTCCCCAGCTATCCTTTCACCCTTTTTCCCTTTAATCATCCGTGGATGAAACGCAGTTTGCTTCATTTTTTCGCTTTCATCCACGGATGACGCCCCTTTTTTCTCATTTTTTCGCTTTCATCCGCGGATGAAACGCTGTTTTTCTGATTTTGAGGCTTTCATCCACGGATGACGCCCCTTTTTTCTGATTTTGAGGTTTTCATCCATGGATGACGAGCC
>NZ_BAIX01000051.1 GCF_000613405.1 Hoylesella enoeca JCM 12259
TGACAGACGAAGGGCAGGTAAGCGCAACCCAGGCGATTGAATTTAAGGTAGATTTTGCCGACTATAACGCTGAACAAGAAGTAGGCGTAACACGTGCAAACAAAGAAGTAAAGCTTGAACAACAAATGGTAGACTTAGGCAATGGAACCCTGGCACAATGCACGCTTCAGCGCGATACAACCAAGCAAACCAAGTCCGCAGCAACCCGCGCATTAGCTAACGACACGTATACGATGCTGGCTTACGACGCAAGCACACATGCGTATAAGGGTGATATTACCGGCACTGTAACCGGTGGCGTCTTCACCGCGACTTCTGCCAACCAGGACATTGCACTCACGCCAGGCACCTATGACTTTGTGCTCTACAATAGTAAAGTAACCCGCAGCGGCAATAACCTCACTGTGAATCGTGCTGATGCCGACGCTGCACTGATAGGTCGCACACAACAAGTCATCACAGCCACGCCACACAAACAGAAAGTACCATTCACGATGAAACATGTGGGCGCCAAAGTAAAGATCAAGCTCACAGGATATATGGATTTTCCCGCTGTTACTGCAACATTAGCTTCTGTCAATGCGACCGATGTACCAGGTTCTTCCATCTATGACGCTTCTACAGGAACATGGACAGCCGGAACTGGCACAACTGTATCTACTAACACCACATTCAACGCTAGTACCGAGACGAAATATTATTCCGATACTTACACCTCTACAAGTAATGAGGAAACGATGTTCATGCCCGCCACGGATGTATCGAAACTCAAGCTAACATTCAACAGCGGTAACATTTACCGGTCAAATATGGCCAATGCAGGCCTTACATTCAAACCTGCTTCAACATTAAAGTTCGAGCAAAACGGTGCCTACGTGCTCAATGTCAAACTGATGTACCGTTTTCTTTACTTGATGAGCGATGGCACTACAGGCTTTATCAATGAGACCACCTATGGTGGCGGCACGAAAACGCCGATCGCAGTGGTGTTGAGCCGAAGCAATCGAATGGCAGTTGCTCTGAAAGATATCTATGGAGGGGGATATTGGCACAGCGGCACATTTGGAACGTTTAACACACATCAGGCCGGTACTGCAGACAATGCGTTGAATGCGGGAGCTACGAGCGGCAGAGACGAAACGTGGGATGCGAGTTACAGCACGGGGACCATCGGTGTGAAAGCAACCAATCCTTCGTTTCCTGCCTTCAAAGCAGCTGCAGAATATGATCCGGGAGTGACCTATACTGGAACACCCGCTCTGCAATGGTATCTACCGTCATTCAGCGATTTTAAATGGTTATACACTTTGGGATTTGGAGATAAGACAGCAGTAACGAAACAATATGGTATTCCTTACTACTGGTATGGTAGTCTGGCTGATGTCGCTTTTACGCAAGTGGGCGGCACAGCTTTGACTCATACTCTGTGGTATTGGTCGAGTACTGAGATAAACACTGTCTACGCTGCCCCCGTGGGATTTAGGAAAGAAATGGTAGGCTGGTACAACAACATTCCAGGTGACGGTAATAAGCTCTCTCACCGCTATTGTATCCGCTCGTTTGTCGCCTATTGATGATAACATGATCATTTTACATCCGCGAAGGATGAGGGAACTCATCGGAGCACCCCGAAACCCTCAAATCAATAAAAACAACGCATCCGAGGGCTCGGAAAGCCCCAAAATAGAAAAAACGAGTTAGCCGAGGCCTCGGATTGAGCAAAAATGACAAAAACAATGCATCCGAGGTCTCGGAAGGTCCCAAAATAGAAAAAACAAGCTTTCCGAGGCCTCGGATCAACAAAAAAGATGAAAAACAACGTTTCCGACTACTCGGAACGCTAAAATCAAATATTCATTCACATAAAAAACACTATTATGAAACTAAAAACAATTCCTTTGACGTCGCTCCAAAACATGGAGCATTATCAGTTTGCGTCGCGCGTGTTGCAGCTCTGCAACGAGGCCAAAGTGGGGAAACTCACGGCGGTGCTGGGGCCATTGACAGCCGGCGTGGCCGAAGAAGATCGGGTGCTGAACCAGCCGCGCACCGGGGCCGACACCAAGGCGCTGGAAGAGGCCGACCGCAAACGCGACAAATCCTATCAATCATTGCGGTTGCTCGTGGCGCTGCACCTCAACAGTGCCGACAAGGCCGTGTTGGCCGCCGCCGAAGCCGTGGACCGCGTGATGAAGGCCTACCCCGACGTGGCCGCAAGCAACTATGACAAAGAGACGGGTCTGATCAAAAACCTCGTGGCCGATTTGCGCACGGCCGCACTCACGGCGCACGTGGCGCGACTCCAAGCGCAGGTGTATGTCAACCTGCTCGATGCCGACAACAAAGCGTTTGATACGCTGTTCCACGCTCGGGTGAAGTCGGGCGCGCCCGCCGGCTCGTTCGACATCAAACCGCTGCGCGCCGCCACCGACAAGGCCCTCAACGCTGTGCTCCGCCGCATCGATGCTCTCGACGAATTGGAGCCGTCGGCCCCAATCACCGCACTCATCACACAGTATAATAACTTGGTTGATAACCGCCGGACACTGTTGGCCGGTCGGGCTGCCACGAACAAAGCCCACGCCGACAAACAGGCCGAGGCGCTCCGCAAAGAGCTCGAGCCGCTGATCCGCCAGTTTGAGGAAGAAAACGGAATCGCCCCCTTGGTCTTACAGTTCACCGGCAAGACGCAGGTTCGGGCAAAGACAAGACTTATGAATTGGGCTATACGACCAACCCGCAGAAGAAGTTATGGGTCAGGAGGGACAAAGACGGCGCGCTGCGAGAGGCGAATTAAAGGTGAAAGGGTGAAAGGGTGAATTAAAGGTGAAAAGGTGAAAAGGTGAAAGGGTGAAAGGATGAAAGGGTGAAAGGGTGAAAGGGTGAAAAGATGGCTGATGCGTCTTTTCACCTTTTTGCTGTGATGAGGATAGGTTTGGTAGGTTGTGTAGGTTCGGTAGGTTTTGTAGGTTGATTTGATTTGCGCATAAGTGTCATCATTTCTCATTCAACACTGCGCGACAGCGCATAATTCAGCGCTGGTTTTTGTGGATTTGATAATTTGTTGTATTTTTGCATTCGCAGACGAAAACGGGTTCGGCTGCGACTTGTTTGAGTCTATTAAATAATAAGATAAAAGAATGGGAATATTTTCTAATTGGTTCGGAAATCGAAATAAGGCGAACAAGACCGGGGGAATGGAAGACTATATGACACTGATCAGGGTCTATTTCCAGGCTTCGTTGGCCGCTAATCTGGGGATCACGAATTTGGCGATGTTGCCCGACTTGCGGATGTTTAAATCCATGTTACATGTTCCGACTGTAAACAACAAACTGGGTGTGGGGGAGAAAGCGCAATGCCGGAAGATGTTGAAGGAATTGTATCGGAGTGATGACAACTTTTTCAAAGAGATCGATCAGAGCATACGAAAGAACTGTCACAAGATACAGGATGTGCAGGTTTATCTGATTCAGTTCCAAGGTTTCACGCAGGACTTGATGATGCTGATGGGTAATCTGATGAAATTCAAGTTGCGTATGCCGTCGATCTTCAAGAAAACGATCTATTCGATGACTGAAAAGACGGTGCACGACATCTTTGAAAAGAATGATTATACGGATGCCGGCGTGATGAAGACTGTGGTGGCGATCAGGCAGTATGATAAGCGGTTGGGATTTAGTCAGAAGTGGATCACAGATTTTGTTTATCAAGTTGTGATGCTGGCTAAGAAAGAGCCGCGGCCGTCGGACGACAGTCAGGTGGGCAAGAAATGACAAATGGAGGCTTGATTGGGTTGGGAGTTTCATAAAATATATTTCTAATCTTTTGGGACTTTAATCGAATTAAGCTAATTTTGTAGCCAAATTGTATATCTATGGAAGCTGATGAGAAGACTTTGACGCTGTTTACCACTCGGATTCGACAGATGATTCTTCAATATCAAGAGACGAAAAAGGAGAATGATGAGCTGTATGGGTTGGTGGATGAGCGCGATGCTAAGATCAAGCAGTTGGAAAGCAGACTCTCGCAGGCCGAACAAGATTACAATGCTCTGAAAATGGCTAAAATGATCGAGGTGACGGATGCCGATATGGATTCGGCCCGGAAACGATTGAATAAGCTGATCAGGGACGTGAATAAATGTATAACGCTACTGAACGACCAATAAACAGGAGCGATGACAGAAGACAACAGAGACAAACTCAATATAAGATTGCACATTTACGATACCGATATTCCCGTGACGATCGCGCGTGAGGACGAAGAGGATTATCGCAATGCCGCCAAACTTATTACGGATACAATCAATGCTTATGCCGCGCATTTTAAAGGGCGCAGGAGCGATAAGGAATTGTTGTATATGGCTCTCATCGAAATAGCACTCAGGTTTGAGCAGGAATCACGGCGCAATGATACTGCTCCATACAGTAATATTCTCGGAAAGTTGACTTCTGAAATCGAAGAAGCATTAAAGGTTGATGCTTTTTCTCGGTCCTTTGCAAAGAGTCGGGATGTAAAAGAAGAAAAGAATATTACAAAACAAATATTATGATCGTTACAGCAATCATTGTTGCAGCCGTGTCATTCCTCGTTGGTGGATTGGGCGGTTATGCCATTTTTCGTTATGTGATCAAAGGGAAATATAATGAAATGATAGATGCAGCCCGGAAAGAGGCTGATGTCGTGAAAGAAAAGAAGCTTTTGGAAGTGAAGGAGACGTTTCTCAACAAGAAGAGCGAACTTGAAAAAGAGGTGCAGCAACGCAACCAAAAGATTCAGCAAGGAGAAAACAGACTGAAACAGCGTGAGATCTCATTGAATCAGCGTCAAGAAGAATTGGCCAAGCGTAAGCAGGAAGTTGAGCAGAATCAGCAGCGCGTGGACAATGAAAAGAAATTGCTTTCCATCAAGCAAGAAGAGCTGGAAAAGATGCAGAGTCAGGAGCGTGCCAAGCTGGAAGAGATGTCGGGACTCAGTGCAGAAGAGGCTAAGAGTCGGCTCGTTGAGAGTTTGAAAGACGAAGCGCGCACCGATGCTGCCAGCTATATCAATGAGATTATGGACGAGGCGAAGCTCAATGCCAATGCCCAGGCTAAGAAGATTGTTATTCAAACCATACAACGTGTGGCCACGGAAACAGCTATTGAAAATTCGGTCAGCGTATTCCATATTGATAACGATGAAGTGAAAGGTCGCATTATCGGTCGGGAAGGTCGCAATATCCGCGCGCTTGAAGCTGCCACCGGTGTTGAAATCGTGGTAGACGATACACCCGAGGCTATCGTTATTTCAGCCTTCGACCCTGTGCGTCGTGAAGTTTGTCGATTGGCTTTGCATCAATTGGTGGCCGACGGACGTATTCATCCCGCGCGTATTGAAGAAGTTGTTGCGAAAGTTAAGAAGCAATTGGATAATGAAATCATAGAAACGGGTAAACGAACAACCATAGATCTCGGGATTCATGGCCTGCATCCGGAACTGATTCGTATTGTCGGAAAGATGAAATATCGCTCGTCTTATGGTCAGAATCTGTTGCAACATGCCCGCGAGACCGCTAATCTCTGTGCTGTCATGGCTTCGGAGTTGGGGTTGAATCCCAAGAAAGCCAAACGTGCAGGACTTTTGCACGATATTGGTAAGGTTCCCGATGAAGAGAGCGAACTGCCGCACGCACTCTATGGTGCTAAGATTGCAGAGAAATATAAGGAGAAACCCGATATTTGCAACGCTATTGCAGCCCACCATGATGAAGTGGAGATGAACACGCTTTTAGCTCCTATCGTTCAGGTTTGTGATGCCATCTCCGGTGCTCGACCCGGCGCACGTCGCGAAATCGTAGAGGCTTACATCAAGCGACTCAATGATTTAGAGGCTATTGCGATGAGTTATCCTGGCGTAACAAAGACTTATGCTATTCAGGCCGGTCGTGAGTTGCGCGTGATTGTGGGTGCAGACAAGATGGATGATGCGGAGTCAGAGAAGTTGAGTAGTGAGATCGCTACGAAGATTCAGAATGAGATGACTTATCCGGGACAGGTTAAAATCACTGTCATCCGTGAGACTCGCTCTGTGGCTTATGCCAAATAGAATGATGGTTTGAATTGTTTTTCAAACTCATTCGAACGTATCAGAATCTTGATTTAAAAGATTGATAAAGGAAACCGAGATCGACGATCAGTTCGATCTCGGTTTTTTTGTTTTTCAGATACTTCTTTGCAGCGCTATGACTCACTGTTTTCGGCCGTATGGTCAAAGCCAGAAACATTCTCTCGGGAGTTGGGAAATCGCGATATTTTGACGAAAACGGTCGCAGGAAACGAAGACTTTGCGATATTTTGACGAGGCCCCTCGTTAAAAGACTTTAATAAAATGAATATACTTTGATTGATCCATTGGAACGAGATTAACTTTTTACTATATTTGCAACGTTTAATATCGGGATTGCGATATGAGGAATTTTATTCTTTTCTTGGTGTTCTGCTGGGGATCTACAATCTGTTTTGCCGAGAAGAAAATTGATGAGTTGCGGATAGATGGGGCTTCAACAGACCGATTCGTAACAGCGATTTCTTACGATGGAGATCAAATCACGTTGTCTTGGAACGACAAAACCGTTGCAAGCGATTGGGTTGCGAGAATCATTGCGAATTTGATTTCGGGAATTGATATTGACAAAGTGAAGATTCGGTCGATATGTGGTTTGCACGGGAATGTGCTCAATGTCGAGGGCACACGCCCCGGATTGCTGCTGTGCGTGTATGATATTCAAGGCAAAGTGGTGCAGAGCTGCATAACCCATGCCACATCTTGCCAGTTGGATATCAGCAAATTGAACACGGGAATCTATCTATTGAAAGCCGACAGCGAAGTGATCAGGTTTGTCAAAAAATAGCTTTGGACGTTATCCAAAGTGTGTCTCTCTATCTTTGTTGAGATAAGATAAAAAGCGTTTTTCTCCAAGAACGTGTGTCATTGATGGTTCATGGCACATCTTTTTTCGGTGATCCGATAGCCAACTGTCGGTCACTGCAATAGCGTTTGTCGCCAATTGATACTATTTCGTTTGTGCGAGGAAGCGGTAAAAAGTGTTAGAGAGAGGTCGCGAATACGGAAAAATGGTTACCTTTGCAGCGTTATAAAAAAGAATAAGTAGAAGTTTTTAAAAATCAAGATGATGAAAAAAATGAAGTTTGCAGCTCTTTTGATGAGCTTCGCAGTGGTTTTGAGTTGTTCCACTAAAACCGGAACGGGTGCTTTGATCGGTGCCGGTGGCGGTACGTTAATCGGTGGAATCATCGGTAAGATTGCTGGAAACACAGCCGTGGGTGCTGCCATTGGTGGTGCAGTAGGTTCTGGAGCCGGCGCTTTGATTGGCCGACACATGGACAAGGTGGCCGCAGAGACAGCCGAAAAGGTGAAGAATGCCAAAGTGGAAGAGGTAACCGACAACAACGGATTGAAGGCCGTCAAGGTGACATTCGATAGCGGAATCTTGTTTGCAACCAATAAAGCGGAATTGAATAAGAATTCTAAGAACGAGTTGGCGAAGTTTTCTTCAGTCCTCAAAAACAATACTGACTGCCATGTCGACATCTACGGTTATACCGATTCTACGGGCAATGACGGCATCAATGTGCCTTTGAGCAACAACCGCGCACAGAGTGTTGTGACCTATTTGAAACAGTGCGGCGTGCCGTCTTCGCAGTTCCAGAATGTTGCAGGAAAGGGAAGCGCCGACCCAGTGGCAAGCAACGAAACGGCAAGCGGTCGTCAACAGAACCGCCGGGTGGAGGTGTATCTCTACGCCAGTCAGGCTATGGTGGATGCGGCCAACAACGGAACATTGAAGTAAATCACCGTTAATCAATCGATCACTCATGCTTACTCAGCGCCTGTTTAAGCGTTAAATGCAGTGTCATTTACCGTTAGTGAGCAGGCGCTGAGTTTGTTTTGTTTTTTAACCAGTTAGTTCAAAGGAATGAAACGTATCAGAAAGATTCTCAGATGGAGTGTAGGCCTCTTTTTCAGTTCGACGATATTGGCTGTCGTGGCTTATCGTTTCATTCCCGTTTATTTCACTCCTCTGATGTTTATTCGTTGCTTTCAGCAAATGGGGGAGGGGCAGAGCATCACGTTGCACCATCATTGGGTGTCGATGGATAAGATAGCTCCGCATCTTCCGGTGGCTGTCATGGCGAGTGAAGACCAACGCTTCCTGTTGCATCACGGATTCGATTATAAAGCCATTGAACGGGCTGCAGCCCACAACTTGAAGGGTGGAAAGAAGCGCGGGGCAAGCACCATATCCCAGCAAACGGCCAAAAATGTGTTCTTATGGCCCGGTCGTAGTTGGGTGAGAAAAGGCTTCGAAGTGTATTTCACAGCGCTGATCGAATTGCTTTGGAGCAAGCAGCGGATCATGGAAGTCTATTTGAACTCCATCGAGATGGGTAATGGCATTTATGGTGCAGATGCTGTTGCCGAATATCATTTTGATAAAACGGCAGCCGACTTGTCGCGGGCCGACTGTGCACTCATTGCCGCCACGTTGCCCAATCCGCGCAGATTCAGTTCTAAAACGCCCGGCGTCTATATGCGCCAGAGGCAAAAACGGATTTTGAGAGAGATGAAATTTATTCCTGCTTTTCCGCGTGAGGGCGAGGATATTAACCCTAAAACCGTGTCGGGCGGTGTGTATAAGAAAGCCAAATAAATGGAATTGCTGAAAGATTTGAATGCGAGTCAGCGTGCGGCCGTTGAATACAACGACGGTCCGCAACTGGTGATTGCAGGGGCAGGATCGGGTAAAACGCGTGTGCTCACGTATAAAATTGCTTATCTTTTGGCGCAGGGAATGGCACCGTGGAAAATCCTTGCGCTCACATTCACCAATAAGGCTGCCAACGAAATGAAGCAGCGCATCGGGCATCTGGTGGGTTATGAGGCGGCGCGGCGGCTCCAGATGGGTACGTTTCACTCAGTGTTTTCGCGTATCTTGCGTGTCGAAGCCGAACTGTTGGGTTTCCATTCCGGTTTCACGATTTATGATGAGGCCGATTCCAGATCGTTGCTCAAAAGCATTATCAAAGAAATGGCGCTCGATGATAAGGTTTATAGGCCGGCATCCGTGCATAGTAGGATCTCAATGGCAAAGAATCATCTCATCCTTCCGGCACAATATGCGCAGAATAAAGAACTTTTGGAGCGCGACCGACAGAGCCGGATGTCTTCTCTTTGGCAGGTTTATGCCAATTATTGTCAGCGTTGTCGGAAAGCCAATGCCATGGATTTTGATGATCTTTTGGTGCTGACGCATACGTTGTTTGCCGAACATCCCGACGTGTTGGACAAGTATGCGGAACGATTCCGATATGTCTTGGTCGACGAGTATCAAGACACCAACTATGTGCAGCAGTGCATCGTTCTGCAACTCACGCGTGCGCATCGCCATGTTTGTGTCGTGGGCGACGATGCCCAGAGCATTTATGGATTCCGCGGAGCGAATATCGACAATATCCTCGACTTCCAAACGATTTATGAAGAAGCCAAACTCTTCAAGCTGGAACAGAATTATCGGTCCACGCAACGCATTGTTCAGGCAGCCAATAGCTTGATCAAGCACAACGGAAGACAGATTCCCAAAGATGTGTTCAGTCATAACGACCAAGGCGAAAGACTCGTTTTCAAACAGGCTTACTCGGATAAAGAGGAGGCGAGCATCGTTTGCAAGGAAATCAAGCGTATCAAAGCCGCAGAGCGATGTGAGTATAGCGACTTCGCCATTCTCTATCGCACCAATTCGCAGAGCCGTTCGTTCGAAGAAGAGATGCGTCGACAGAGTATTCCATATCGCATTTACGGCGGTTTGAGTTTCTATCAACGCAAGGAGATCAAGGATATAATCGCTTACTTTCGATTGGTTGCTAATCCCGACGATGAGGAGGCTTTCAAACGCATTATCAATTATCCCACGCGGGGAATCGGCAACGCTACAGTTGCTAAAATCGCCGAATCGGCGCAGCAAAACGCGGTGAGTTTCTGGGAAGTGATCGTCGATCCCGCCCGATTCCAGCTGAAAGTCAGTCAGGCAACGATCTCCAAACTATCTGCTTTCAGATCATTGATCAGTGATTTTATGGATAAGATGCCGACAACCGATGCTTTTGAATTAGGTCGGCAACTCATCAAAGCGAGCGGAATCAGCGCCGATCTTTTTGCGGGAACCGATGCTGAGAGCCTTGCGCGACAAGAAAACTTAGAGGAATTTCTATCCGGCATGCAAGACTTTGTCGAAAGTCGGCGCGAGGAAGGACAAGAAAATCAAATCTATCTCACCGACTTTCTCCAAGAGGTTGCGCTCTTGACAGATCTCGACAGCGATACCAACGAGCAGAGTCGCGTGGCATTGATGACCGTGCATTCGGCCAAAGGATTGGAGTTCCCGACGGTTTTCATCGTGGGATTAGAAGAAAACATTTTCCCAAGTCCGTTGTCGATTAACAGTGTCCGTGAGCTGGAAGAAGAGCGACGACTGCTTTACGTCGCCATCACGCGCGCCGAGAAACATTGCATGCTGACGTGCGCCAAGAATCGTTTTCGGTTTGGCAAGATGGAGTTTGATACGCCGAGTCGTTTCATCCGGGACATCGATCCCGCTTTGCTACGCATCGAGAGCGAGGCCAACTATGATGACTATGCTTCCCGTTCCTATGCACGCAGCTCCTACAATCGTCTGTCTCGTTTCTCGGACGACGATTATCGCATCGGTCGTTCTTATTCGGCATTCCGTTCGTCGACCAACGATGCGCCAGACATTCCGGCTTTTAAACAGGAGATGAATACAAACAAATCACATCTCCATCAATCTGAACACGCCGCGCCGAATGATCGCGCGATAGAGGAGAAGCCTTCCTCGACAGGCCAAGAGTTGGGATTACGTGAAGGAACAGTTATCGAACATCAGCGTTTTGGTATCGGCACAGTCGTCAAAATCGAGGGCGTGGGCGAGAACGCCAAGGCCACAGTGGACTTCAATAACACCGGTCGCAAACAGCTTTTATTAAAATTCGCCCGATTTAAAGTGGTTGAGTGAAAAAGCAGTACATCAATTTACTTTAATTTTATTTGCACGGTTAAGATTAATTCCTTACCTTTGCCCCCAGTTTCCGCTTTCGCCTCCTTCGCCCCCTAAGTTAGGGGGATGGGGGTCTGAACAAACGAGGGACCGATCAAAAAAGGATTAAACGAGAAGTATGATAAAACAAGCAAATATAAACAGCCGTAGCGCGATGCAAAAGAACTCCAATTCTCTTGCATCTTTTAACGCTTTATATTTGCATATCTCGGAAAAAGTCTTAACACACACACACACACACACACACACATCTTACCTGGCGTAGACACCTTCACAGCTTTATCTTACGCGCGCGAGAGGGGAGACGACTAAACCCCTTTAAGCAAAGGCTCAACCGAGTTCCCTTTGTTCGCTTTTTCATGTCCTTTTGCCAAGTTGGTAAAAATCAAAATAAGAAAGTTTTTTTTATCAGAAAATAATATATCATTCAACAAAAATATAAATTATGAAGAAAAGTGAAACAACTAAGCGAGTGTACATGAAGCCTGTGAGCGAAGTACTTTGTATTGCCTCAGAAAGCATTCTGCAGGCCAGCGGCAACGCTGGAACGGTTGGACCGGGTAGCGGTGGTGGCGATGCCAAGCAGGGGTGGTTTGAGGAAGATGATGATTTCTCTTCAAATGAAAACAGCTTCAATGCTTCCTGGAAATATTAATCATAAAGAGTAACAACGACTAATTGAAGTTAAAAAGAACGATATGAAAACAATAAAACTATTTCAAGCTAGCATGCTGCTGGTCATGACGCTCATTGCAGCAGGCTGTGCCAACGACGAAGCGAAGACTGAACAGCAAGGCACTAACGGTACTCCTGCCGGAACAACTGTATTCAGCGGCGAGACCAATCCGAGCACCACAACGCGTACAGTGATCGTAGACCACACGCAAGGCGCCGGCGCGAACGTAATCTGGGCTGCCACCGACAAAGTATGGGTGAAAGACGATGCTAGCACTTGGCAGCAAAGCGGTGTCGCCACTTTCCCGGTAGCAGCCAACAAGACTAAAGCTATGTTCACCCTGAACGGCACCTATACGGGTGCAACGCACGACGTCATCTATACCAACCTGCCCATCACCGGCACGCCACAAGTTGAAATCAAGGCAGCGCAAACGCAGACTACGCCCAACAACTTCGATCATGCCGGCGAGGCGGGCGATTTAGGTATTGCCACGGCCAACCGCCAAGGCGCTGGTAACGCCTATAAATTCACGCTCGACCACAAGTCCTCCTACCTCTGCTTCCTGCCCCGTTGCATGAACGTGGACTTGGGCAAGAACATCTATCTCACCAAAGTAACCATCACGGCCAACAAGCCCATTGCGGGCACGTTCAACATCGTCAGTGGCTCCATAGCCGGCAATGCGCCCGTAGCAAATAGTTCCAACACAATCACGCTTACCACCACCGACTTCCCGCTGAACACCACTGTGGCTGATGTTACCAAGAATGCAGCCTACATGGTCATCGCCCCCGGCACCTACAATTTCACCATCGGCTATACCATCAAAGACCCCACAACCAATGTCGAGGGCACTATCACCAAAACGCTGACCGCTTTCACCTGCGACGAGGGAAAGATTCACGATATCACAGCTTGGACTGACAAGGATATCGAAGACGTTACCGGCACTTACCACACATGGGACGCTGCCGTAGGCGAGAACTATTGGAAAGGCCATGACCGCGACGCATCGGGCAATTTCTTCCCGACGTTAGTCAACGGCGGTTCCACCGCTAACTATCCCGCATCGGCCATAGACAGCCGGTGGTATAACACGGCATACGGCTATGCCACGTCCAATCCCGCCACCCGCTCGGCAGCCAACCAGCCCAACGTAAACCTGATGGCTCACTATGTGGAGTTTGGCGATCCGCGTTGGGATGCCAACCGTATTTGGAGCGGATATGGCCATCTTTATAAAGGAGGAATCTGGTTGAAGCGGAGCACAGTCCCCGGATTCCCGAATAAGTCTACCGACTATTGGGGCGTAGACTATCGAACCTCTACCCAATTGACTATCGACCTCGTGCAGATATAACATACAGCAATATGACTATTCCCACAGAAGCAGAGCAAGCTACAACCTATTTCTTCCTGCCAGCCTCCGGATATTATTTTCAAGGAACTATGGTCGATTTTGGTTCTGGCGGACATTATTGGACATCTACAGCCTCGTCGTGTGAAGCAGGCAATAGCTGGTATTTATACTTCAATAATCACGAGATACATGTTCGTCAATGGCATCGCTGGATGGGCTCACGCATTGGAAAATTCTATTAAACAAACCAAACTTTATTGCACACTCTTTCCCGAAAGGGGCAAATGAAGCAGAGCAAGTGCTTCTACACGCCCCGAGAAAGGGAAAAATATTCAGCCGAGGTCTTGGGTAAATGGAATTTCGCAAAAAAAAACGACTTTCCGAGGCTTCGGATGAACGAAAAACAAGAAAAAACTGCTCTTCGGCAGGTGCCGAAGACGAGAAAATCCAAAAAACAGAGCTTCGGCACCCACCGACGGAGTGAAAATCGGAAAAATAGCTCTTCGGCAGGTGCCGAAAACGAGAAAATCCAAAAAACAGAGCTTCGGCACCTGCGACGGAGTGAAAATCGGGAAAACACGTCTTCGGCAGATGCCGAAAGCCGAAAAAACTCAAAAAGGACGCTTCGGCACCTGCCGAAGAGCAAAAAATAAAAAAAACATGCCGTCGGCAGGTGCCGAAAGACCAAAAACCAGAAAGATAATCTTTAATCAATCGCAGAGCAATCTGCAAATAATCATTTATCAGTATGGAAATCAAGACAATCCGAAAAGACCGGCTCCAAAACATGGAGCATTTTCAGTTCGCCGGCCACGTGCTGGCCATGTGTAAAACGGCCAACGTTGAGAAGCTCAATCCGCTGCTTGATTCCCTCGCGACGACCATCGCCAAGGAAGACGAAGCGCTCAATCTGCCGCAGAAAATGGAGGGTACGCGCGAGCTGCGCGAAC
>NZ_BAIX01000050.1 GCF_000613405.1 Hoylesella enoeca JCM 12259
CCGAAGTTTCTGTGCATCGCCGTGCTGCTGGTTATATTTGCTTGTTTAATCATCTCTTTAATTGTTCAGACCCCCATCTCCCTAACTTAGGGGGCGGAAGGAGGCGCCAGGAACTGTCAAAACCGGGGGCAAAGGTAATTAAATATTCTTAAACCGGCAAACATTTCCCAAAGAAATTCTATGCAAGGTGCAAATTGCATGACTTATATGCGCCTGTCAATAAATAATTATACGTGTGCAAGTTTGTCCCCTTGCTTTTCGCTATCTATTTCTTAGTATAAAGGATGCCTTTCTTCGTATAAATGACGTCGTCAAAAATAAGCTTGTCGCCATCGACTCTTGCAAATACCGTTACTTCCTTTCCTAGTTCAGAACCGAGATAAGTGAGCTTCACGAGTGGCGGGTCGTAGTATGTATAGCCGCCAAATCCACTTTCCGTCTCGTTATCTTCGACGTGTTTCCATTGGAAAGACACCGTTCCGAAGCTGATTTCATTATATCCATCCTCTTCGTTCACCCAGATGGTGTTTTTAAGAGAGGGGGCATCTTCCACAGCATCATCCGAAGAGCAACTTGACATCGAAACCATGATGCCCAGCAAGGCTAGCATAAGAAACAGAGACTTTTTCATAATCTTGATTGTATTTTATCAGTTAGATATTGCAAAGATAGGGATATTTTCAAAGAAGAACAAACGATTCGGCGCACAATATTCTATGATCTGTCAGTTTCATCCGGATATTGATGCCGAACAAGAAGTCGTATAGTGCTCATGCACAAGTATGGGACTTCTGCCTCACAACTCGCATACTTCTCATCAAGACGGATAGAGGAGCAATCCTGCCGTCGGCCGACCAGATTGCCACTCAGTGCATGAAAGGCGGTCGGCCGCCGCCGGGCGCACCGGGAGGTCTGTGGCCCCGCTCGCCGGGATCTCCGAACCGAGATCTATCGTCGGATCCGCGCATTCCGCGACGCGAATCACGGGTGCCGAAGAGATTGAGGCGATAGATCACGTGCAACATGGCATAGCTGTTGATGCTGTTATACGACGTATCACTACGCTGGAGCGCATTGATTGTTCGGCTCAAATTACTTTGATTGTGGAGTATATCATAGAATTGTAAACTCACGGTGAGCGGTCTCCCTTTCAGGAAACTCTGTGCCAGCTGTGCATTCCACACCAACTCATCGGTGTTCATCGCATGGTCACTGTAACCTCGTCGACTGTTTTGGTGCAGATCTGTGGAGAGACTCATGCCCCAGGGTGCGGTGAGATTGAGGGTGGCTCCGTAAGCGAATTGCCACGTATCGAGATTGTTCACGCTCTGCAATCGGTTGCGCGAGTGAGTGTAATTGAATGAGCCATCCAGCTCCAACTCCAACCAACTGTTGCGGTAACTGCCGCCAAGGCGTTCGCCTAAGGAGAGCGAACGTGTGGCGCTCTTCACCGACGATGTCGAGCGATTAGGACTCAGATAGCTGACATAGTGATTATAGTGGGCATTGGTGAATGTGCTCACGTTCCAATAACCCGTTGAATCGATGGCTGTATTAAACATGAAAGCTCCTGCGGCGCTCCAGTTTCCATTGATGTTTTCGGGTCGGGAGACGCGTCCACCGGTGGTTTCGTCATACGTCACCCGATTGCTAATGCTATTGCGCGTATTGTTGTAGTCCAGAAATGTCATGATCGAACGTTGGCGCCTTTGGACATAATTGTTATAGAAAAGACGGAAGTTGTTGGTGAACGACGGCTTCAATCCTGGGTTGCCTCGGAGGATGTTCAGCGGATCACTATCGTCGTTGATGTCCAGCAAGTCGGTCATACTTGGCTGCGTGGTGGTTCCGCGATAATTGATACGCAGGTTGCTCACTTTGCTGAACCGATAGCGGAAATCCAGCGTCGGAGAGAAATTGGTTACGGTTCGGGTGGTGTCGGTGTTCACGCCTGATAGTTTTGTATGAAATGTGATTTCTGCGGTTGGAGCATCACACCGATATTGAATTTATACGCCGACCGGATGATGCGCAACATCAATTCCAGTTCGTTGGTATAATTCTTATACTCGGAGTAGCGGCTCAGGGCTTCGTCCGAATAGTTCGCCAAGGGATGTGTCAGTCGGCCGATATAGCTATCCCAGCCACGATAAGCGGGCGAGAGGGCGGCAAAAAAGTTTTCGCCGAGAGGGCTGAAATCATAGGTCTGGCGATCGCTTTTGCTGTAACTATATTTAAACTTGTAACTGAATTGCAGGAATATGGCGCGCCACAACGGTTCGCTATACGTGGCCTGCGCACTATAACTCCAATTCTTGACCGGCGCCAGACTGTATCGGTTGGTCTGATAGGTGGAATCCTGTCCCAGCACATTGCGCAAACGATAGAGGTGCACATTGGTGAGCGATAGATTGTCGGCCTGGGTCTCGCCGTAACTACCGTCGACGCGTAGCGTGAAGTTACGGCCGTTGTTGCCCAAGCGACGATTGTATTGCAGCATAGCAGCCGTCCGCCTGACATCTCGATAAGTGATTCCGCTGTTGTTGCGTGTGTTGACCACCAAACTATCGGCCACCAACTGCGCGATCGAGGAAGTGCTCAGCGGGTCGGTTACATACTGATAAGGATCCAGCATAAACGTTGCCGACCGATTTAATGCGATGCCGTCGTCTTGAGAAACTGTGAAACTGGGACGAAACATAATGTTGGTCAACGTGTCGGGACGCCATTCCACACGCATCCTACCATCCCAACTATTGCCGCGGGTATAACGCTGCCCGATGCTGTTGGAATAAGCCCCATCCTACTCACGAAATTCTCCACGGCACTCTGCGTGCGCACATCGCCGTCGGAGTGATTCCAACGCAGACTGCCATCGATCTTCAATCTTTGTCCGTCGTCATAATTCATGTTGACCCCTACCATCTTCGAGGCATTCAGTCCTTGTCGGCCTCCGCCGAATCGGCCTCGACCACCGCCGCCGGGGAAGCCCATATCATTGGTGTTATTAGCTCCGCCGAAAAGCATTACGCGCCACTTGCTGTTGAAATAAGCATCCATCAACCGTTCGGCATAGCGCCCGTGGTTGCCCGCCGATAAATCGGCATTGCCGAACAAGCCTTTGTTCATCCCTTCCTTAATACCAAAGTCGAGCACGGTCTGCTCTTCGCCATCATCGATCCCCGTCACGCGCGACAGATCGCTACGCTGGTCATAGGTTTTGATCTTATCGATAATCGACGTGGGGAGGTTTTTCAGTGCCGTCTTCGTATCACCGGTCATAAACTCCTTGCCGTCGATCAATATCTTCTTCACTTCTTTTCCATTGATTGTGATCTTACCATCGTCGCCAACCTCAGCGCCAGGCAATCGCTTCACCAATTCTTCGACAGTTGATCCCTCGGGCGTGCGATAAGCCGAAGCATTATAAATAAAGGTGTCTTCCTTTAAGACCACCTTCGTGGCCTGTCCCGTGACGGTGGCCCCTTTCAGCATCACGGCGTCGGTGCCGAGCGCAATTGTGCCCACTGACAAATCACGGCCAGTCGGAATCAGGATGCGCCTGTAAGTGGTCTGATAACCGATGATGGTGATTTTCAACAGAAATCGCCCACTGGCAGATGTCGTGAAAGAAAATCGCCCGTTGTTATCAGAGATTGCGCCGGTGATAAAAGTGCTGTCCGTTTTGAGTAATTGAACCGTAGCTTGTGTCAACGGCTCCCGTGTATCACGGTCCACCAACGTCCCCGTCAGTTTCGCCCCTTGCGCCGATGCCATCACCGACACCATTGCTAAGAGTATCAGCAGGAAAACCTTCCTCATTTCTTTTCCATTCTTTTAAATTACATCTTTTTAGATGTAAGAACAGCTCCGAAGTTTAATCTCGCATACAGAAACAAATGAGCGGTAAACGAATTGCCCATCGACCATTCGTTCACCGCTCATCCTGCGGCCACGTGCCATCAACGAAACCGATAAAGCTCGATATCGTGGAAGCCGTTGAGAAAATCCTTTGCTGCCATACGCTTCTTGCCCGAGAGTTGGAGTTCTAAGATCTCCAAACATCCATCGCCCGTGTTGGCATAAAGTTGCTTGCCGACAACAAACAAGCTTCCGCTCTCCCCGAGACAAGGTCTCGCCGTCTTAGCCACCTTATAAATCTTGACGAACATGTCACGCTGAGCCTTATCCTCCTCACTGCACATCTCCGTCCACACGCCTGGATAGGGATTCAGACCGCGAATGAAGTCATAAATACGCTTAGCCGACTGATTCCAATCGATCCGACACGTCTCATTGAAAATCTTCGGTGCAGATTTCAACACCTCCGGCTCCGGTTGAGCTTTCGCCGGCACATTTCCATCCATACGGATCACTTCGTCGACAGTCTCAATGCAAACCGCTGCACCGAGATCCATCAAACCATTATAGACGAACTCTGCGTCGGCATCATCCGGAATATCAAAAGTCCGCTGCATGATAATCCGACCCGTATCAATGTCATGATCTAAGAAAAACGTTGTGACACCCGTCTGCTTCTCGCCATTGATAATGGCCCAATTGATCGGCGCCGCACCACGATATTGGGGCAGTAGAGCGGCATGGACATTGAAAGTGCCGAAGCGAGGCATCCCCCAAACCACCTCTGGCAACATCCGAAAGGCCACCACAACTTGCAGATCGGCACGATAAGCCCGTAATTCAGCTAAGAACTGCTCGTCTTTCATCCTGACGGGTTGCAACACGGGTAAACCGCGACTGACAGCAAACTCCTTGACCGCCGAAGCACGCAGCGTCGAACCATGGCGTCCCACCGGTTTGTCTGGCTGCGTCACAACAGCCACGACATGATATCCACCGTCTGTCAATCGGCGGAGCGACTCTACCGCAAACTCCGGCGTCCCCATGAAAACAATACGCAAATCCTCTTTTCTCATTATGCCAATTATTTCCTGCAAAGGTAGCAATAAATCCGCGAAAGTCAGGCATTTATTTTGCCATCTCTGAGAATTGCACTACCTTTGTGTCTCGCAAAATAAATTGTTTTTAGCATGAATCAAGCAGAAGATATCAAGAACGCAGTAGCCGTGTTGAAGCAAGGCGGCATCATCCTCTACCCCACCGACACCGTCTGGGGTATCGGATGCGATGCAACCAACCCCGAAGCCGTGGAAAAAGTCTATCGGATCAAACAACGAGACGACTCCAAAGCAATGATATGCTTGGTCGATTCGGATGCACGACTACAAAGATATGTGCGAAACGTGCCCAAGGTGGCCTGGGATTTACTGGATTTAGCCACGAAACCCACCACCATCATCCTTGACAATGCCGTGAATCTAGCACACAACCTCATCGCACAAGACGGTTCGATCGCATTGAGAATCACCCGAGAACCGTTCTCCAAAGAACTCTGCTTCAGATTCCAAAAAGCGCTCGTCAGCACCAGTGCCAACATCAGCGGCAAACCCACAGCAGCCAAATTCTCAGACATTTCACCCGAAATTATAGACGCTGTCGATTACGTCTGCCAATCCAGACGACAAGAACATAAACCACACACGCCCAGCTCAATCATCAAGCTAAGCGAAGACGGACAAGTCAAAATCATCCGAAAATAAACGCAGCACACCGACACAACGACAACAGATATGGAATCGGCCCAACCGCTACACACAACACGCATACAAAGACTCGTCCGATGGCGAGAGACGCATATCACCGACCGACAGTTCATCATCCTGTTAGCCCTCTTCATTGGATTCTTCGCTGCTGTGGCCGCCTACATCCTACATTGGCTCATCCGGCAAATACAATACCTCCTCACAGCCGGATTCGACATCACCACCTTCAATTGGCTCTATCTCGTCTTCCCCGTCATTGGAATCTACATCACAGCGCTCTTTGTCAAATACATCGTCAAAGACAACATCTCCCACGGCATCACGCGCGTGCTCTACGCCATATCAACCAAGCGCAGCCAACTCAAACCACACAACTGCTGGAGCTCCCTGATCGCGTCCGCCATCACAATCGGATTCGGAGGATCTGTCGGAGCCGAAGCACCCATCGTCCTGACAGGATCCGCCATAGGAAGCAACCTCGGACAATTCTTCAAGATGGACAACAAGACTCTCCTGCTCCTCGTTGGAAGCGGAGCAGCAGCAGCCATCGCAGGAATCTACAAAGCACCTATCGCCGGACTCGTCTTCACCCTCGAAGTGCTGATGGTCGACCTCACAATGGCCTCCCTGTTGCCAATCCTCATCTCATGTGTTACGGCAACATGTTTTACATACATCTTCACAGGAAGTGATTCACTTTTCACCTTCCATCTCGATGGAGAATGGCTCTTGGAACGCGTCCCAGCCAGTATTCTGCTCGGAATCTTCTGTGGTCTCGTCAGCCTATACTTCATACGAACAATGACCGCCTGCGAAAACATCTTCGGACGATTCAAAAATCGGCTCTACGTCCGCCTCACACTCGGCGGCCTAATCCTCAGCCTCTTGATCTTCCTATTTCCCTCGCTTTACGGAGAAGGATACTCGGCTGTCAATATCCTCCTCAACGGACAAACCCAATCTGATTGGGACACCGTCATGAACAATTCCATATTCTACGGCAACAGTCAATTCCTCGTCATTTACATCGCCCTAATCATCCTCACCAAAGCTTTTGCCACATCAGCCACCAACGGAGGAGGAGGCTGTGGAGGAACATTCGCCCCCTCACTATTCATCGGAGCATTCAGCGGCTTCCTCTTCGCACGACTCTGGAATATCAATCAAATCGGAACCTACATACCAGAAAAGAACTTCACACTCCTCGGCATGGCAGGAGTCATGACCGGAGTCATGCACGCACCTCTCACCGGAATATTTCTCATAGCCGAACTCACTGGCGGATACCAATTATTCATGCCCCTGATGATCGTCTGCATTTCCGCCTATCTAACCATCAACATCTTCGAGCCACACAGCATCTACGGCATGCGCCTCGCACGAGAAGGAAAGCTAATCACACACCACACAGACCACGCTGCACTCACCCTGATGAATCTTCACAGCATTATCGAGCGTGACTACACCCCCGTCGCTCCCGACCTCCCCCTGGGAAAACTCGTGCAAGCAATCAGTCGAAGTCACACCAATTTCATCCCCGTCATTGATCAAGCCAATACACTTCTCGGCATCATAGACCTCGAACAGATACGACACATCATGTTCAGAACAGAACTCTACCAGAAATTCAACGTCAGCCAACTGATGAGACCAGTCGATGCACTCTTAGGAATCAACGACCCCATGGAAGATGTCATGAACAAGTTTGATCAAACATCACTCAACTATTTACCGGTCGTTGACGTCAATAACCATATAATAGGTGTCATTTCTCGCACGCGGACATATAAAATGTATAGAAAAATGGTAGAAGACCTCTCCGCAGAATAAATTTTATATCCCACGCAATCCTTCCCCCTCACAATCCCCCCTATCCCAAACCCCATATCTATTGATATAGACAGATTCATCGTACAACAATCTTAAAACCTAATCCACACTATCCGACACATCATACAACAAACAAATCAGAAATACACAACTGCCGATTCATCGCACAACAACCTTAAAACCTAATTCACACTAGCTGATACATTATATAACAAACAAATCAGAAATACACAATAGCCGATTCATCGCACAACAACCTTAAAACCTAATTCACACTAGCTGATACATTATATAACAAACAAATCAGAAATACACAATAGCCGATTCATCGCACAATAACCTTAAAACCTAATCCACACTATCCGATACATCGTAAAGAAATTAGAGAAATAATTTATTCCAGCCGATTACTCGGAAATTAACCAAACAAGGAATCGGTTAATTTCTGACCGCTCGGAAATTAACCAAACAAGAAATCGGTTAATTTCTGATCCCTCGGAAATTAACCGAACAAGGAATTGGTTAATTTCTGACCCCTCGGAAATTAACCGAACAAGGAATCGGTTAATTTCTAATGCATATTTTGTTTAAAAAACAGAAAAATCTTATTAGAAAATCACTTTTTTTCTAAGAAGAGCTCAAAATTCATATATAAAATGATACTTTTGCAGAGAACCAATATGAAAAATCATGAAAAAAAGAAGGCTCTATCAAAGATGGTATGAAGACGAAACAATCTATAAACAAAAAAAGAGAAAACGACACCTTAGGGAACTTCCCCAGTTCTCGTTTGATCAAATTTACTTCATGCCCTTCACGCACAAGCGAATTTTTGAAGAGAATGGCAGCGCGCATTATGAGCTGATTGATCGAAACATCACCCCAACCGGTATCAAGATCTTCGACCAATATCTGCAATATCTCGACAGAGGAAACACATCTCCCATCCCGTTTTACGAAAAGAATGGATTGATAAGCACCGATATCGACTCGTTGACTTATGTCCTTACGGGTATGAATGGAATCGACTTTCGCCTGGCTTGGCAGATGCGTATGGCGGAAGACCTTCTTAGATACACGAATATGGAACTGAAAGACGTGGCTCAACGTAGCGGAATCGGTTCGGCCACAAATTTGTATTACAGCTTCCACCGAGACCACGGCTATCCTCCCGGAACCTACCGGTTGAAAGCGCGTGAGTCGGGCGATCTCGGACGCTTTATTTTATAACAAAAAGAGCCACCGCGAATCACTTCGCGGCGGCCCATCATAACTCTATTAATTAAAACTACGCGTTATCTCAATTTGATATAGCCGTAGCCAGCCACGCTTCCAAGCTCCTCCTCGATACGGATGAGCTGGTTGTATTTGGCCATACGATCGGTGCGACTCATCGAACCGGTCTTAATCTGACCAGAATTTGTCGCAACGGCGATGTCAGCAATCGTCGTATCTTCTGTTTCACCCGAGCGGTGAGATGTCACAGTGGTATAGCCGTGACGATGAGCCATCTCGATAGCTTCCAACGTCTCGGTGAGCGATCCAATCTGATTAACCTTGATCAAAATCGAGTTTGCAGCTCCCATCTTGATGCCTTTCTCCAAGAATTTCACGTTGGTCACGAAGAGATCATCGCCGACTAATTGGCAGCGGTCTCCGATCGTGTCGGTGAGTTTCACCCAGTTCTCCCAGTCGTTCTCATCGAGTCCATCCTCGATCGAATCGATCGGATATTTGGTAATCAGCTGCTCGAGATAAGCGATTTGCTCATCAGCCGTGAGTTTTTTACCGTTGGGATCTTTGGGCATTCCATTTTTTAGTTGGCGATAGTCGTAGAACCATTTTCCGTTCTCACAAACGGCAAATTCGCTTGCTGCGCAGTCCATTGCGATCTTCACGTCCTTGCCCGGCTCATATCCTGCGTCTTTTATTGACAAAATGATCGAATCAAGCGCATCCTCAATGCCTTCAAACTTCGGAGCGAAACCGCCCTCGTCGCCCACGGCTGTGGAGAGTCCACGCTTCTTCAAATTTTTAGCCAATGCGTGGAAGACCTCAGCGCCCATGCGGATGGCTTCGCGCTCACTCTTGGCACCTACGGGACGGATCATAAATTCTTGAAAAGCGATGGGTGCGTCTGAATGCGCACCGCCATTGATGATATTCATCATCGGCACGGGCAGCACATAAGTGTTTGCACCGCCGATATATCGATACAAGGGGATATTCAGCGCTTTGGCAGCTGTGTGGGCCACGGCAAGCGACACGCCGAGGATGGCATTTGCACCAAGTTTGCTCTTGGTGGGTGTGCCGTCGAGTTCGAGCATCTTGTAATCGATAGCGCGTTGTTCGAGTACGCAACATCCTTTCAAAGCGGGTGCAATCAGATTGTTTACATTTTCAACAGCTTTCAAAACTCCCTTACCGCCAAAGCGATTCTTGTCGCCGTCGCGGAGCTCGAGGGCTTCGTTTTCACCTGTCGAAGCGCCAGAGGGAACGCTCGCACGTCCCATCACGCCATTTTCCAATGTTACTTCTACCTCAACTGTAGGGTTGCCTCTCGAATCAAGAATTTCTCTTGCGTGAACTTTTTCAATTACCATAATTACTATTATTTAAAAGATTCGTTGAATACTTTGCAAAGTTACTGTCTAAAATCGATATGATGAAATTTTTATCAGCCAAAAACCGTTTTCTGTCAAGGTATCGGTCTTTATTTTATTCGTTGTGTTCGGATATGTAAACCGGATGTGACAACAGGTTGTTTTATCTTTTGTGAAACTTTTCGCTCTGTTGGCGAATCAGCGCGGTGTCGTTGAAATAATCTATTTTCATGGCGCGACGCACTTCGTCCATCGTCTGTGCAGCCACGGCACGAGCCTTTTCGGTTCCCTTACGCAACATATTGAAGATTTCGGGAATATCCTGTTCAAACTCTCGGCGACGCATGCGCATCGGTTCGAGCATCTTGTTAAGCACACTGTTGAGAAATTTCTTACACTTCATATCTCCCAAACCGCCACGCCGATAATGATCTTTGAGTTCGTCAAGATTATGATACTCGGGCCAGAATTCTACAAAATCTTCGGGCTTACAAAACGCGTCGAGATAAGTAAACACCATGTTTCCTTCCACTCGACCGGGATCTTCCACGCGCAGATGATCGGGATCGGTGTACATGCTGCGCACGCTTTGCCAAACGTCTTCGGCCGAATCGCTCAGATAAATGCAATTGCCGAGACTCTTACTCATCTTCGCCTTGCCATCGGTTCCAGGCAAACGCATGGCCGCCTGATTGTCGGGCAACACGATATTGGGTTCGACAAGCACCTCACCATACGTGCTATTGAAGTGGCGCACTAATTCACGTGTCAGTTCGATCATCGGCTCTTGGTCTTCGCCAGCAGGTATCGTGGTACTCTTAAAGAGCGTAATATCGGCAGCTTGACTCACGGGATAGCAGAAAAAACCTAGCGGGATATTAGCTTCGAAGTTGCGCATCTTGATCTCAGTCTTTACGGTCGGATTGCGTTGCACGCGCGAAACGGTGACGAGATTCATCAAATAAACGGTGAGTTCGGCCAACTCCGGGATTTGACTCTGCATAAAGAGCGTACATTTCTCGGGGTCTAACCCAGCGGCGAGATAATCGAGTGCCACCTCGACCATATTCTGTCTGATTTTCTCTGGATTGTCGGCGTTATCGGTCAGCGCCTGCACATCGGCCATAAACACAAACATCCGGTCATAGTCTCCTTCGTTTTGCAACTGCACTCTGCGCCTCAACGACCCCACATAATGCCCCAAATGCAATTTTCCGGTGGGGCGATCGCCTGTCAATATAACTTTTCCCATTGATTCTCTTGAAATTCAAATGCAAAGATACGATAAATCAAACGGAATGCAAAATAAATTCTATTCAAACTTATGTCCTATTCAAATCACCATCAGAAAAGGCTTCATTCCCGAATCGGAAATGAAGCCTTGTTGTTTTGACGAGCGAAAAACGATCGTTATTTCACATGAAAATAGAGGTCCGAAGGATTCAAACGCTTTCCGTCTTGATCGTAAACATGGAGCCGAAGTTGTCCCCCGTTATGATCGAAATAGCGCACTTCAAACTTGTGGAAACCTGCTCTCAGCGCCTGCTGACACACTTCTTCATGAGGTGATTGCTCTCGATCCTGATTCACCACCATATTACCATCCACTTTCAACCAACTTCCATCGTCGCTCAACAAGGAGAAAGTATAGATACCATCAGTGGGAATCTTGATGTATCCGTTGATTATCAATCCGATATTTCCTTTCACGCCGGCAGGAATCTCCACATCATTTATTTGATAAGAAGCATTGAGTGGCGCTTTACCAATATGCTTGCACGTCACGCCGGAGAACTCATGCCAATCGGCTTTCAACCCCTGTTGCAAGTCGCTTTGCACAGAAATCGGCTCTAAATAACCTTGCTTCACGAAATCGGCTTTGATCATTTCGCCAGCCCTTCCGTTTTGACCAAACGGGCGGAGAATGAAATGTGTGGTCTCATCCACGGTGATCGCTCCGGTAATCTGCGGCGACTTGACAGACGGGAAACTGCCATCGGTCGTATATCTAACGGTTGCCGTCGGGTCAGCACAGCTCACATGAAGCGTACCTTGCGTAGTAAAGGCTGTCAAATTGGGGAATCCGTCCAAGTCGGGAATACGATATGGAATGTTCATTCGATTCAATATATCGAATTGGTAACGCAATCTGCGACTGAAATCCGCATAATCCATTCGTTCGGATCGACTCCAACCGAGTTCAGCCAATGCAATCATACGCGGGAAATACATATAAAGCATCTGGTTGCGAGAGGGCACCCATTCGGTCCATAGATTAGCCTGAACACCTTTAACATGCGCTTTTTGCGCACTGGTCAGCGTTTGCGGCAATAGATCATACTTGTAAATCTTCTCCACGCTGGTCTTCTGTTCGGGATAATCCACATACATTTCCGCATTGGGACAATAAATCACATCGTTGCCTTGAGCCGTAACATCGTTCACAACACGAGGAGCCCATGTGCGCCACCACGTCACTGTGGCTGTTTTCGACAGTCCGCCCTCCATGATCTCATCCCAACCGATCATCTTTTTACCATTTGCATTGAGGTAGTTTTCCATCTGGTGAATGAACCACGACTGCAATTCCTCTTCGTTTCTCAGTCCTTCTTCCTTGATCCGACGCTGACAATCAGGACATTTCTTCCAGTTGTCCTTCTCCACCTCATCACCTCCGATGTGGACGTATTCATAGGGGAAGAGTTCAAAAAGTTCCTCCCACACATGACGACAAAACTCCAATGCGCTATCTTTTCCAGGACAAATGGGTGACGAAAAGGTCTTCCCCCACCCCACTGTATCAAAACAAGAGAGTCCCGGATAATTGGAAACGGCACTTAAAAAGTGGCCGGGCATATCCACTTCGGGCACAACTTCAATACCTCTTTGTTTGGCATAAGCCACGATTTCGCGCACATCGGCCTGCGTGTAATAGCCTCCATACAAGGTGTCCGTACCCTCGACACGTTTTTTTGAAGCCGGCAACAACAGGTCGGGATTATCTTCCTGTGCTGCCCTATTCAAGCAAACGCGATCTTGATTATTATATTTCCGCCACGCACCTCTGTTTGTCAACAGCGGATAACGCTTGATTTCGATACGCCAACCTTGGTCATCTGTCAGATGCCAATGAAATCGATCGAGTTTGTAAAGCGCCATCAGATCGATCAATTCTTCAACTTCGGCCTTGGAAAAGAAATGTCGCGAACAATCCAACATAAATCCGCGCCACTCGAAACGCGGTGCATCCGTGATGCGAACGTATGGCAATTGTTTTTCAAAAGCCAACTGCCGGATCGTTGCAATAGCCGAAATCACACCGCAATAATCATTTCCGTGGACATCAATTCCCGTTTTATCAATCGTCAAGCGATACCCATCCTTGGGTTGATTTTTATCCAAAGACAATCGGATATCACCTTTTCTATTATACACCGTGACGACTTTCCGCTTGAGAAGTTGTGTCAGATGATGTCCCAAATACGCCGAAGCCGGCTCCAACGAATGATCTGCATAACTGATTCGAATCGTCGTTCCGAACCGATAATACCCGTTCCCGTATTCCACTTGTTGCGGCACAGGCACAACATTAATCTCTGCCTCCGAATGAGAGAGGCATAACGTGAGGAGTGCTGCGATCAAGAGCAGCCTGAAATGATTCATCGATAAATGATCTGTTTATTGAAAATGAAATAGCTGTCACACATCCAACAACACCGTCTTGCCATCCTTTGTCGCTTCAAAATAAGGCGGTTCGTCGCGCAAGGCAATATCATCGTAAACAAAATCGGCCACCACCGTGTCATGATAATCAGGTAAAACGAGTCCCACTTTGCCAGCTTTCTCTGCAATAATGGGCATCTCTTTCAGATCGTCAACATAAACATAACATGTGCGCAAGAAACTATACAATGGTTGTATGAGTATATCGCCCTTATAATCTTTGATTCCAAACTTCCCATCTTGCTCGAAAACCTGGTGGAAACGCACATATTTCTCCTTGATTCGATTGAGATAATACACCATCTTCCGCTTGTTGTTGACCAGCGTCAAGAGATAATCGAACGTGTCGCAATAATTGGCCATCGACCTTGCCAGCACGATTTTGAAATCCAATCCGCGTATAGCCTTGCGATTTAAATCGATATATCGGGCCAGCGCTTCTTCTTTTTCGGCCAACGAAAGCGTAGACAAGCGCTCTTCAAACTTCTCCATGATCTGCTTGCTACCCGACATTCCCTTGATATATCGGTGAATTTGGCGACTCATTTCACGACAAACAAATTTGTCAATCTCTTGTTCTTCGATACAGTCTACGTATTCGGCATCAAAGTTATCTAAGGTAATCTTTTCCATAACAGCGTTTCTCCTTTTGTCGACAAATTTAGAAAATATAATTGAAAACACAAAATTCTGAACTCTCTAATTCATCAGGCGATGTATCAATAAGCATCAATTGGCGTGCGACCAACCGTTAATCACACTGC
>NZ_BAIX01000049.1 GCF_000613405.1 Hoylesella enoeca JCM 12259
GTTCCCCTTGTTTGGGAAAGGCAGAAATGAAAACAGGACAGAGGAATTTCATCTCTGTCCCGTATAAACGTTCTAAAACCGACCGAAGATCAATAGTTCGTGGCACGCAATTCAAAGAATGCCTGCGGATGTTTGCATACCGGACACACTTCGGGAGCTTTCTTGCCAATAACGATGTGGCCACAGTTTCGGCATTGCCAAACACAATCGCCATCGCGCGAGAATACCACTTCGTCTTCGATATTTTTCAACAACTTGCGATAACGCTCCTCATGCGCTTTTTCGATAGCCAGCACGCCGCGGAATTTGCGAGCGATTTCATCGAATCCCTCTTCTTCGGCCTCCTTAGCCATCCGCTCATACATGTCGGTCCATTCATACGCCTCGCCAGCTGCTGCCTCCTTCAAGTTCTCCGGAGTAGATTTGATGTCACCCCCTTCAAGATACTTAAACCACAACTTGGCATGCTCCTTCTCATTCTCAGCTGTCTCCAAGAAAATAGCGGCAATCTGCTCGTAACCGTCTTTCTTAGCTTTCGACGCAAAATAAGTGTACTTGTTGCGTGCCTGGCTTTCGCCTGCAAATGCTTCTTGAAGATTCTTCTCTGTCTTCGTTCCTTTTAATTCTTTCATAATGTTTCTGTGTTAAATGTTTCCTATTTTTGTCTAAATGCGGCGCAAAGATACGGCTTTTTTACGGAGCCGACAAATATTCTTTGGATATATTTCAAACGGTCATCTCGCCGGCGATAGAGTCTTCCATGCATGTCCGGATCCTACGGCTATCCGTATAGCGGCCTTGGAGATACATCAGCTTGGTTACTGCCGCCTCGACCGTGCAATCGCGACCGCTCACGATGCCCATATCCTTGAGCTGATAACTCGTGTCATAGCGCCCCATTTCGACATATCCCGACACGCATTGACTGATATTGACGATGATCACGCCGCGCTCGCTGGCCTCTCTGAGCAGCTTGATGATCCACGGAAACTGTGGGGCATTGCCGCTGCCGTAACTCCGCATCACGATGCTCCGCAACTGCGGCACTTCAAGCACATGGCGGACGATGTTGTCTTGCATACCCGGGAAGAGCGAAAACACCATCACATTAGGATCCATCGCTGTGTGAGGAACCATCGCACGGCCGAAATCGGGCGTATGAATATTATGGTAGTGAAAGTTGAAGTTGATACCGGCATCGCACAGATGAGGATAATTAAACGAATCAAAGGCATTAAAACCATCAGAACTTTGCTTCGTCGACCGATTTCCCCGCAACAGCTTACCGCTGAAATAGATGCACACTTCGGGCACCACCGCCCTTCCGTCAGGATGACGGAGCGAAGCAAACTCAATGCTGGTAACGAGGTTCTCCTTTCCATCCGTGCGGAGCTGTCCGATGGGCAACTGGCTTCCCGTAAGAATCACGGGCTTGGTGAGATTCTCCAACATAAACGATAAAGCCGAAGCCGTATAAGCCATCGTGTCGGTCCCGTGCAGAATAACGAAGCCGTCGTATTGCTCATAGCGTTCGGATATGATATTGACAAGCTGCGCCCACAGTCGAGGCGACATGTCACTCGAATCGATCGGCGGTGTGAATTGGTAGACATCCACCTTTGTCTTCACCTGCCCAAGCTCGGGAATACAAGACAACAGATGATTGAAATCCAGCGGTTCGAGCGCGCCGGTTATCGGATTCTGCCCCATGCCGATCGTTCCACCGGTATAAATCAACAGCACTTGATCCGTGGGATTGATCCGTTGAGCATTCTTTGTTTCGTCATTCATACGCATTATTGTTTATAGGCTTTCGACGTGCAAATTTAATCTAATTCTCCTTGATGACCAAAGAAAATTATAGTTTATTGGAATCGCCCTTTCACGATCACATAGATAATAATGGGCGCGCCGATCAGAGGCGTCACAGCATTGAGCGGAATCGCACCGTCGGCAGGCAAACTGCAAATGAGATTGCACAGCAATGCCGTGGCTGCACCCACGACCACAGTCGCAGGCAACAGCAAGCGATGATTCTCGGTGGCTAAGACAAGACGCGTGACATGCGGGACGGCCAGACCAATAAAAGCAACCGGACCGCAAAAAGCTGTGGTCGTAGCAGTCAGCACGCCCGTAATGACCAACAGCTGATTACGCACGCGAATCGTATTCACGCCCAAATTCTCTGCATATTCCTCGCCCAACAGCAACGCATTCAACGGCTTGATCATCGCCAACGAAGCTAAAAGTCCAGCCATAATAACAGCAACAAAAACGGGCAACTGACCCATCGAAACACTGCCGAAGTCGCCCATCCCCCACATGATATACGACTTAACTCCCTCTTCGGTGGCAAAGAAATTGAGTAGCGACATCGCCGAAGCACTCAAATAACCGATCATCAAACCGACGATCAACAACATCACGCCGTTGCGCACAAGCGAGGAAAACAGAAAGATAATGCCCGTCACCGCCATCGCGCCGGCAAAGGCAGAAACCCAAACAGCCAAGAACCCCGACAGATCCAGCATTCCAATGCTTACGCTTCCGCCCAGCAGCAACATGACTACCGCCACGCCGAGCGCTGCGCCGCTCGTAATACCAAACACCGAAGGACCGGCCAACGGATTGCGAAACGCCGTCTGCAACATCAATCCGCTCACAGCCAATGCTGCTCCGCACAGCATAGCCGTGACACCCTGCGGCAGCCTCGACTCCAATACAATATAGCGCCAACTCGCTCTCACCCCATCTTCGCCCACAAGGATAGCCCCAACATTTGCCAACGGAATCCGAACAGCCCCCGCCATGAGGTTGAGGACGAAAAGAACGACAATGAGTGCAGGCAGCGTGATCAACAACGATTTACGCATCATTCATTTCTCTATTTGCGCACAAAATTACACTTTTATGCTGCCAATCCTGCCGAAAGCAGCAGATAAATAATGGAAATATAAAGCGCAACGAATTGCCACCTACTCCACTTGGATGTTTCGCTTCAATCAAAAGAGTTCGATATAAGGCTTGGGATAAACCTTATATCGAACTCACAAGATACGGAAGGATTCAGCGTTGGATCAACGGAATTTCATGCATTGCATTCCTGACTCGCGCATGCTTCGGTGCACTCCCACATGTGTCCGTTTGAACGTGAAATTGAATGCGCCGTAATACATTTGGCCATCGGCCGTCTTGGGCAGCGCATAGCAAGTGGAAGTCCAATACTGTCCTTCGAGTCCCATGCCTCTTCCTGTTCCCTGCCTGATCTCTCCGAAGAGATAATTGTCTATTGCGGCAGATAGAAGTAATTGGTTGTATTGGCAGGGGGTGTCTGCGGGATACCTTTCACCCTAAATGGGAATTCCTTCTGCATGGCTTTCGTGCCTTGACGATAGTCTTTACCGTTAAAAGATTCTTTCAGTGCGCTGGGACTTATCCCACCGTTATCAGATGCGATGGCATACGCTTTTTTGAGCCACAGTCCACCTTTATACAGATGTTTGAGTGCGGTCCAGAGCTTGACATCATCCCAATGCGGATCACCTTTATGAATATACCAAAGTATTTCGTTGACGTTGGGGCAATCTTTTGCCACGTGCGTAGCCTGTCGTGTTCCGAGGCCGTTCATCAGCGTCGTGTTGAACCAGCGGTTGTGACTGTCGCTTGCATTTTGAGGGTAGTTGGGATTAGGCAGATCGCCATTGAGTGCGGGCTGCACATCTTCAAAGCCCTGCCAATAGTGGTTCACTGCGTCCCACATATACGCCTTAGCATCGTAAGGCTCTACGTCTAAGCGTGACTTGACGTCATAATAAGTATTTTCCCGATAGTCAAACGTACCGTATTCGTCGGTGATAACACCATCTACGCCGGTCTGAATATCTTTGACATAATACTTGACGGAGAGCTTGTGCTTTCCGGGTGCGATAACCATAAAGGCACTGTTCAGCTTGCTGTCTGGTGCATTGTTCTTCAACGGGAACCCATGGCTATAGCCGGCTGCCTTATTGATGTGGAGCGTGATGGTTTTCTGGCTTCCTGCACCAACGAGCTATAAGCTACGGGGTCGAGTGTATAGGCCCCGGCGATGTTGTTGTCTGAAACCACCTCTATCTTCGTGATATAGGTGCTGACCAGCTGATGGCTGGTGTAAGGCAGGAAGCGGAGATAAGAGGCTTTATGGTTGAGATCAAACTTGAATAAGCCATTTCGCTTCTTAGCCACGCCCATACCGCAGTCGCCCGACACACCGAAATGGTCGGTGTTATTGGGAGCCGTCTGTGTTTGCTCGGCAGCGATGGTTACCTGGTCGTTATGTCCTTTCTCACCGGGATAGTAAACCAGATATGCGCTCTTGGTAAAGTCGCTGCTGGGCAAATCAAAGTCAAAGTTGGGTTTCCGAGGTCCGGGATTGGTGTTGCTGATCTTTCTGAAAGCATTGTGGTCATCTCTCACGTAGATATAGTCATCTGCCTCCCAAAAGAATTTGCCTTTGTCCCAGTCCATCGATGTGCGTGTAGCTGCCTCGCCGTTATGAGCTATCGAGATAAAAGCACCTTGCCCGGCATACCCTTTGCTTGCGGCTTCTGCCTTTTCGGTCTCCGGGGTGATGTCATCGCTTGAGCAACTTGCCGCGAATGTCAGCAGAGCGGCAGCGGCAAAGCATTGTAGAATCTTCGTCGTTGTCATCGTCATCGCTTTTAATCGTCCCACAAGCTGCTTTCTTCTTCGTCACCGGAATCGAGAACACCTGCTTTGGCACCATGAGGTACTGTGCCGCCACTGCCTCCGCCACCATGTCCACCTGATCCCGGACTACCAGCCAGAATTAAACTCTCTGTTACAGCGTATAGAACACTGATTTGCGGCTTTTCATAAGCACTGTTTGTTACTTGATTTTTTCTCATTGTCATGTAATTTAAGTGAATAAATATATGTTATTTAGAATTGGAGTTTCTGGCCAAGGGATATAAAAAGTTGAACAAAGGAACTCTCGTGAGTCCTTTGTTTGATCAAGTTTCTCCTCTATCTGGTGGCAAGCCATACGCGCGCGCGTAGGCGAAGATACAGAAGTCGCTAGTAGATGTTGTGTGTGTGTGTGTGTGTGTGTGTTAAGACTTTTTCTGAGATATGCAAATATAAAGCGTTAAAAGATGTAAGAGAAATAAAGTCTCTTTGAATCATGTTATTGCCGCTGTTTATATTTACCCTTTTTACCATCTCTAATTTATCAATTGCCATTAATTACCCATTGACGGCGACAAAGGTAGCCATATTATCTTGTTTCACCAAATATCGTGGAAAGAAATCGCAAATTATCTCCACTTTTTATGGTTATAAGTGATTGAATTACATGAATCTCCTTGATTCCTATGCACGTTTCGACATTTTTTCGTAAGTTTGCAAGCGAAAACCTAATTAATACGACATCAGTATGAAAAAAAGAACAGTCTTAGCACTATTAACCTTGTTAACGCTCCAAATGCGTGCGCAAGAAACGAAAACAACATGGGTAAACCATGTGAAACTATCGGGGTATGGCATCGTGCAATACCAATATGTGGGTACCGACGGAGCAAAATCCAATTCCTTTAACCTGCGTTTGGGGCGCGTGTCGCTTGAAGGACGGATCTTGAATGATTTCTATTGGAAAGCACAAATTCAATTCAATGGCAACACGTCTACGCTGGGAAGTTCGCCGCGACTTGTCGATCTGTTCGCCGAATGGCAGAAATACGGAGCTTTCCGCGTAAAGATCGGCCAGTTTAAACTACCCTTCACCTTTGAAAATCCCATGCACCCGCTGGATCAAGGGTTTATGAGTTACAGCCAGAACGTAACGAAGCTGGCAGGATTCTCTGACCGTTCGGGCAAACACCCTTCTAACGGGCGCGACATCGGTGTACAACTGCAGGGCGACTTCTTAAAGAACTCCGGTGGAAGAAATCTGCTGCATTATCAAGTCGGCGTGTTCAATGGTCAAGGCATCAATGTAAAAGACGTGGATCAGCGCAAGACCGTGGCCGGCGGTGTTTGGGTGATGCCGGTCAAGGGCATGCGCATCGGTGTCTTCGGAATGGAAGATTCCTATGCCCGCAAAGGAACTTGGACGGATGAACAGACGGGGGCTGCGCGAAGCGGTGTACGCAGTCTGAGCCAGCATCGTTTTGCTGTGAGTGCTGACTATAAGACGGTGTCGGACTACACGTTCCGAACAGAATATATCCACAGCACGGGTAGTGCATTTCAAAAAGCACTCACCAAGACCGACGGTGCCGAGGCTAAGGATTGCACACTCTCTGCCGATGGCGACAAGGCCGACGGCTATTATGCTTTGGCCATCGTGCCGATTATCAAGAAGCAATGGCACGTCAAGGCACGTTATGACTTATACCGCCCCACTGGTGATTGGGCCAAAGCCAAGACTTTCTATGAAGTGGGAATGGACTATGAGTTCGGAAAGAACTTCATGATCAGCGGCGAATATGCGCTTGTCAATGATCGCAGTCTTGTCAAGAGCAATTACAGCATCTTAGATGTGCAAGTGAGCTTCCGATTTTGATGAAACAATAAGGAGGAAGTCGCACAAAAGAAAGTAGCAAACAATCGAGAGCAGCAGACTGTTTCCCGATGAGAATACAAAGATTTCATAACTCAATAACTTAAAAACTAAAATGATGACAGGCATTCCTTTTGTTTTTTGGCTTGTCCCGATAGCTCGATAGTAGCCCTGTGTACGGCATACTATTTCTTCAGTCAGATGATGCAGACGGACGAAGGTAGTCCGCGAATGCGAGAGATCGCCGACCATGTGCGCAAGGGCGCCATGGCTTATCTGAAACAGCAATATCGGGTGGTGTTGATCGTATTCATCGTACTAGCCGTGATATTCGCATTGATGGCCTATGTATTAAAGGTGCAGAATCCATGGGTGCCAGTAGCTTTCCTCACAGGCGGTTTCTTCAGTGGACTTGCAGGATTCTTCGGAATGAAAACGGCAACTTATGCTTCCGGGCGAACAGCCCATGCAGCACGCGAAAGCCTGGATAAGGGGCTGAGGATCGCTTTCCGAAGCGGTGCCGTGATGGGATTGGTCGTCGTGGGGTTAGGTTTGCTCGACATCGCCGGCTGGTTTATTATTCTCAATTTGGTCTACCACGGCGAGAATGCCGCCCTAATCACCATTACCACGACGATGCTCACTTTCGGTATGGGAGCCTCTACGCAGGCTTTGTTTGCGCGTGTCGGCGGTGGAATCTACACCAAAGCAGCGACGTGGGTGCTGATCTTGTGGGCAAAGTGGAAGCGAATATACCCGAAGATGATCCGCGCAATCCAGCCACCATTGCAGACAACGTGGGCGACAATGTCGGCGACGTGGCAGGAATGGGAGCCGACTTATATGAAAGTTATTGCGGAAGCATTCTCTCCACGGCTGCGCTGGGGGCTACAGCTTTTGCGCTCAACGGCGACATGCAGCTACGTGCTGTCATTGCCCCGATGATCATTGCGGCCGTCGGAATCTTCCTCTCACTGATCGGCATCTTCCTCGTTCGCACCAAAGAGGGTGCCACCATGAAAGACCTGCTCCACTCGCTGGGCGTGGGTACCAACGTGAGTGCTTGTCTCATCGCCATTGCCACCTTTATTATATTATACCTCCTGGGAATCGAGAATTGGCTCGGCATGTCTTTCTCGGTCATCAGCGGTTTGATCGCGGGTGTCATCATTGGCCAGGCGACAGAATTCTATACCTCGCAAAGCTACAACCCCACACAGAAGATTGCCGAAGCCTCGCAGACTGGCTCTGCCACGGTGATCATCAAGGCATCGGCACCAGCATGATCAGCACCTGCATCCCAGTGCTTACGATCTCCGTAGCAATCATGCTCAGTTATCTCTGTGCCAATCGGTTTGATTTGTCGATGAGTGCCCGATCCATCAGCATGGGGCTTTACGGCATCGGAATCGCAGCCGTAGGTATGCTCTCAACTCTGGGTATCACACTGGCAACAGACGCTTACGGACCAATTGCCGACAATGCCGGAGGAAATGCCGAGATGAGCGAACTAGGCCCAGAAGTCAGAAAGCGGACCGATGCGCTCGATGCACTCGGCAACACCACAGCCGCAACAGGAAAAGGCTTTGCCATCGGCTCGGCTGCATTAACGGCATTGGCTTTGCTGGCTTCCTATATCGAGGAAATCAAAATAGCCATGGCACGTGCCACGGCCTCGGGACATCAGTTTGTCGATGCCATGGGGCGTGTTTTCCAACCCGAGACTGCTCCATGCCCGACTTTATGGAGTTCTTCCAGGTTAATTTGATCAACCCGCGAGTCTTGATCGGTGTCTTCATCGGCGCCATGGCCGCATTCTTGTTCTGCGGACTGACCATGGGAGCCGTAGGCCGCGCCGCAGCGTCTATGGTCGAAGAAGTGCGACGCCAGTTCCGTGAAATCAAAGGAATCCTTGACGGGAAGGCCACGCCCGATTACAGTCGATGCGTGGAAATCTCCACCCGCAGCGCCCAACGTGAAATGATCTTCCCCTCGTTCCTGGCCATCATCATTCCCATCGTGGTCGGTATCGTCTTAGGCGTGGCCGGCGTCTTGGGATTGCTTGTCGGCGGACTTGCTGCCGGCTTCACTCTGGCTATCTTTATGGCCAACGCCGGAGGAGCCTGGGACAACGCGAAGAAGATGGTGGAAGAAGGCCACTTCGGAGGCAAGGGCAGTGAATGCCACAAGGCGACCATCGTCGGAGATACGGTCGGCGACCCGTTCAAAGACACGAGTGGACCCAGCCTCAACATCCTGATCAAACTCATGTCGATGGTCAGCATCGTTATGGCCGGTCTGACAGTTGCATTCATCTGATCCACTCGGCATCAGAAACGAGAATCCCCGCAAACCCAACCAATGGTTTGCGGGGATTCATCATGATTCATCCCACACAATAGGCCTCCTCTCAACAACTCCTATACCTGTCGGGCACAGCCATACGAGTAGTGCCCGTCTACTCCCATACTTCTCATTTGGCAGTATAGCGCTTAATATTCTTTCCATTAAACGTTTTCCGCTGTAAATATCATTTATCTGCAACAGATTCCTCTCTTTTACTTGTTGTTTTTATCTGTATGATTCATGTTCCCCCATATCGAATAATATTTTCCTCATAAATGCTTGCCGAATTTAAAATTATTCTCTATCTTTGTCACGTCAATTGAAAATTTTTAGTCTCCTTAGTTCCCCTTAGCCCCCTAAATTAGGGGGTTGAGGGTTTGAACAAGAGAGAATAGACAATTGCAAGTTGATCATTTAGAATTGACAATTGGGGAATTGAGAGACGATAGCAAGAACAAAGATAAACACATCGCCTCCGGCGTGGTAACTTTACTTGAAGTCTTCGCCTGCACACACATCAGGCTCGTCTGCTCCTCTCGTGATGTTCGTAACTCAATCATGTATCTATATGGTAAAGAAAATCACATGTTTGGCTATCTCGTGTATAGCTTCTTTTATTGTTTATGGGCAGACCAAAGACAGCGTCGCATCAACGCTGTTGGTTGCGACTATGATTACACGTGCCGCACTTCAAACGCACAGGGTGAGAACATAACTGTGAGCTATGGCTAACCTTGCAAGTGGCCAAAGACATGGCGTGCACGATGGGGCGGAAACACCACGGTGGAGAAAACGACAAGAGCGAGCAACTGCTCTACGTGCCAACCACATGGCAGAACTATCCACAGGGAAAAACGACATCAGTAGAGATCATTCCGCCTTACCGGTATCTTACCACTGAAAAGATGGTAGAAACGAAATGGAAGCTATTGGCCGAGCACGATACCATTTGTGGGCTGTCTTGTCAGAAAGCCCAAGGCAACTATGGCGGCAGAGCATGGACGGCATGGTTTGCCGAGAGTCTGCCTACCCGGTTTGGACCATGGCGACTGAATGGATTGCCAGGACTGATTCTACGGGCCATATCGGAGGATGGCATTCATCGTTTCGAGTGCAGCAAGGTGGAACAAGTCAAGGAGGCTATAACATACAGTGTGCCGGAGGACGCCGAGAAATGCTCGCGGGCTCAGTTTGTGAAGTTGCGCAATCGCATCTTCGGAAATCCGAACTATGCCTCTAATCCGACCTATTATATCAAGCCCACCGAGATACAAAGCATGACAGTCATGGACGGAACGGTGATATTGGGTAGCGTGCCGATAGATATGAAGCCGGCGAAGTTCCAACCCTTAGATTATTGATGCCCTATGGCAGATCCTTATTGCTCATCGTCTGCCTGACACTAAGTTTGTCGTCTGCCTATGCCCAGACCGATATGAGTATAAGCGGACGAGTGCGTTGCGGCCGAACATTCGTAGACGGTTGCATGGTGGTCTTGCTTCAGCCTTCCGACTCGAGCATGGTGGCCTACACCATGACCGACAAGCAAGGTCGCTATTCGCTGCATGCCGTCACCGCACTCAGCGAATTATTGATAAAGGTTACCGGTTTTAACGTCAAACGGCAGCTTGCGCACATCAAAGCCTGTTCGCAAACGCTCGATTTCAGTGTAGAAGAGGAAAACATGGTGCTACGCGAGGTAGTGGTAAAGTCGCGTAAATTGTGGGGAAACCGGGACACGCTGAACTACCTTGTGTCGGCCTACACTCGCGATCGAGATCGCACCATAGGCGATGTGTTGCGCCAGTTGCCCGGTATCACGATTGAGGATAACGGAGTAATAAGGTATCAGGGTACGCCCATCAATCATTTCTATATCGAAAACCTCGACATGCTGCAAGGGCGTTACAACTTGGCCACACAAGGCGTCAAGGCCGAAGACGTGGCTACGGTGCAGGTGATGGAGAACCATGAGCATGTGCGCGCACTGCAAGACCAAACGCCCACCGAGCGTGCAGCCATCAACCTGAAACTAAAAGATAAGGCTAAGGGCGTATGGACCAAGACCGCCGATTTGGGAGCTGGTGGTTATGCCGACGGACCGTTATGGGACGCCACACTCCAAATGATGTATCTCGGTAAGTCCAGACAGCACATGATGCGTTACGGTGGCAACAATGTTGGGCGCGACAACGATGCGGGTACGGTTCATTACGGCATCCCCGCAGCGGGTGGTTCGCGTATGGTCGATATCGTGGGGCACGGTTCGCCGCCTGTGGGAAACGGTATGTTCGGCTACCGCCATGGCTTAAACCTCAACAATTTGGTGAAGTTCTCAGATCACGCAACGCTAAACTACAACTTCAATTACAGCCACACGCTCTTGCATGGCAATTCCTTCTCGCGAACAACCTACCTTTTACCGGACGGCTCCGAGCGTCTGCTCACCGAAGACATTGCCGATCGCAACCATACCAATTCCGCTCACCTACAACTCATCTACGAGAAGAATGCCGAACATCGGTTTCTCAACAATACACTCTCAATCTTTGGCCAATGGAATAAAGGGCGGGGGAATATCCTTTCAAATAATTTAATCAATTCTTTCTTACCGGGAGGAACAGGCGGAACTTCTTCCGTTTCACAGGTCTTGCACTACCGCTCGTTGGAAATAACCAATCGCACCCGCTTGGTGCTTCGCACGCCCAAAGGCGGTGGTTTTGAATGGACAAGCACTAACAGCATGTCGTCCACTCCGCAAGCACTTGCCATTGGTGGTAGTATGGCTGCTCGTCAGGATATCGACCTTACCTCTATCTCTACCCTCAATGGGTTCGAAATGCTTCGCGACCTTCGTTCCCACAACTGGACACTCTCGGCATCGGCACATCTGAACGCCACCTATACGACACTGAACTCACGGCTAACTCATCCCGATGCGCCGACTGCTGCTCATGGTGACATGGGCCACTTGCATGGCGACATGAGGGTTGGACCGATTGTGCAATATGTCAACGGCACATTCCAATCCGCACTTAGCTTTCCGATAGACCTAACCTACACCAGGCTTGACAATGCCAACATGCCAGACGAGCAAACCGATGCCAGCCGCTTGCGCCTATACCTACAACCCTCGTTGTCGTTGACATGGAAAGCTACCGGTAAGTTCACGTTCTACGCCAATGCAAACTACTCTGCCGATGAAACCACATGGAGGAAGCTGTTCACAGCCAGCGTGATGCAAAACTACCGTAGCCTGTCGCGCTATCGTGCCACGCTGAATGATAGCTACCATGCAGACGCCCATTTCAAAGTGTCGTTCAAAGATATCTTCAATAGCATCTTTGCTCATCTTGAAGGTGGATGGAAGCGTTCGTGGAGCAATGTCGCTTATGGCACGACGCTTGATGCAAAGGCGCATTCCGTCGTCGAGGCCGCTTATATGCCCAACCACAGCAGTCGATACACACTGACTGCCTATGGCCGCAAGGACATCGATTGGCATACCATTCAAATGGAACTGTCGGTCACAGGGTCACGCGGTGAGAACGAGATGTTGCGCCAGTCAGTGCTCACAACATACCGTACCACAAATTATATTCTGCACGGCACATTGGCTTTTGACCTCATTAGTGGTTGTCGCATCAACTATCAAGCAACATGGCAACGCAACCGTTCTGTCTCTGCCAACCATGTCCTTACTTACGGTGAATTTAGTCAGCGTGGCCAGTTCAATCTGCGTCTGGTGCCTTCACGCCTTTTTCTCAACCTACATGCTAGCCATACTCACAACAAGAGTTTGGCGTCTGGGAAAAAAGATTATGTATTTATTGGTGCAGGCTTGCAATTCAAGTGGTCTAAGCAAGTGGAGCTAAACCTTAATGGCGACAACCTCACCAATATCCATACCTACACCACCCATTCACTTGGCGATCTGGAAGAAACTTACACCGAGTTTCACCTACGCCCTCGTTCAGTCATTCTGACGGCACATCTCTATCTATGATCTTTCTGGCGCATCCCTCACTTCGAGTACGATGCGCCAGATTACGGCCTTACCTCAAAGCGTCAAGAGTTTAAACACATTATAGTTCATGCCATCATCATAGACATCCTCGCCCTCGTGCGCCTTCACCTTGCGCACAACACGGATGGTGACCGGCAAAACGATGATTTCATAAACGGTCTTGAGCATCACCTGCCACAACATCATGGCCGGCAACTCGTTCAAAGGAATCACACCGTAAAAGGCCAGGGGGAAGAAAATCAACGAATCGGCTCCCTCGCCGAACACCGTGCTCAGAATGGCACGAGCCGAGAAATTGCGCCCCTTCGACGAAATCTTCATCTTGCTCATCACATAAGCATTGATGAAAGAACCCGTCAGAAAGGCCACAAACGAAGCCGCAGCAATGCGCGGAGCCAAACCAAACACGGCGTGGAAGCCTGCATCATTGGTCCAATAAGGTGCACCGGGCATGGCATCGCAGATCGCCCCCAGCGACACAAAGAAGAAGTTCATCGCAAACCCTGTCCAGATCAACAGGCGCGCCTTGCCATAGCCCCACACCTCGCACACGCAATCATTGATGATGTAAGACACGGGAAAAACCAATAGTCCGCCGGTGAGACTCATACCCAATAACGAGATCTGCTTTGTTTCGAGCACGTTTGCCGCAATCAGGCAAACGCAGAAGAGTATGCTGAAAAGCATGAACAGCACACTCACTTTGTTCTGTTTTTGTTTCATTGTCTTGTTTTTTAAGAGGTTTGTCAAGCACTCTATGGGCATAGCCCATTCTTAAAAGTCTGCAAATATACAAACTTTTGCCGAAATACATGCAAGAAGACGCCATTTCCATCTCCCTGCCCTCAACAGTCGCCCCCATATATGTCCCACGCCCGCCCCCGCATGGGAGAAGTGATTTGGTAATCGCAACCGAAATCGACATAAGAAGTGATTTTGGTAACGCACCAACCATAAAACAAAAAGGGAATGCCACCTCTCATTTGGTTTGGCATTCCCTCTCATCTTCATGAATATTGATCACCTTTTCACTCTTTCACTTCTTTCAGCTCATCCTTCTCGCGCACAACCCACATCGTACGCTTCAGGTCGGTGGTGTAAGCCAATTCATAGAGCTTCTTTTTGCCCGAACCCTGCGTCTTGCCGGTAAAGACGAGCACATTGGGAGCGATGCCGTTGGCTTCTTCAAACTGGCGGATCAGCGGGGTAAGCTCTTTGCGAAGCGCTTCGGTTTGCTTGTCGGCGCGCGCTTTGTTCGTGGCCGCGCGGTTGGCTAACAACGTGTGACGATTGTCGACCACGGCATTGTACTCGTTGATGAGGGCCGTAATTTTCGCGCTGGGTTCGAGGTCGTCGAGCGAATCGATGCGGCGCAGCACGGCGTTGAGAGCCGCGTCGGTGGCGGCGCGCAGGGCTTTGATGTCGAACGTGCCGGTGGGGATCGTCTTTTTGAAACGAGCCTGGAAGCATTTGTCGAAGGCGGCGTTGGCGGCTGTGAGGCGGGTCACGGCGCCTTGCAGATTCGTGCGGCCGACGCTCACCTTGGCCTCGGGCGTGTTCAGATCGGTGAGCAGGTTTTGAATCATGGCCGTCTCCTTGGCGTAGTTTTGTGCGGCGGTGTCGGGGTAGCGATCGAGGATGTCGCGCAA
>NZ_BAIX01000048.1 GCF_000613405.1 Hoylesella enoeca JCM 12259
CGGGCTTTCCAACTACTTGGAAACGCTGTTTTTCTAATTTTTTGCCCGTTGGGCCTCCCCGACGCGTCATTTTCTTCCGGGCAGCTCGTCGGGGCATCCCGAAATATTTAGCTCCAACACAAGCGTTTGTAGCGGCAACCGGCGCATTGCTCTTTGTCGGCGGTTGGCATAAAAGCGAGGTTTGGGTCGTAGATCTCGCTGAGCAATGCTTTTAACTGCGTTTCAAATTCCTCACGATAACGGTCGGCATCGATGATTTTCTCTTTGCCGAGCAACAATGTCGGGTCATAATCTTCGCCTTTGGTGTGTTGGATAAAGAGGAGAGCCGGACTCACGGGAAGGGCTTCCGGATTCCATGCCGGTGAACGCTTGACGATCAATGAATAGAGGATTGCTTGCAGATAATAATCCGTATGCTTTGTGCGAATGCTCTTTCCCTCGAAGATTTCTTCGATCGTGGCTGTGGTGCTTGATGGCGAACCGCCCGTTTTATAGTCGATAACGCGGATTCGTGGGCCTTCGGGCGGCTGGTCGATATAGTCCATTCGATCGATGAAACCGCCCATTTGGAGTGATATTTCCTTGTTGTTGCTATTGAAGTTGATGGTTGTGTAGACGTCTTGTTCCAGCGCTTTGATGCTGAAAGGCGCAAGTCGGCGGTCTGCTTCGAGCAATTGGCGCAGATAGCTGATGATGACTTCGCGATTGATGAGCTGCAAACCGTTGTATTCGGGGCGGAATCCCTCTCGATCAACTTTGAAGAGTTCTTCTCTGAAAGCCTGATCCACGATGCTGTCTATTTGCTCGCTATGTTTAAGCATTTCGTCGATATCGGCTGCGTGTATCATGTAATGTCGGTCCATGAAGCGATTGTAAACCAGTTCGGAAGCTCTGTGGAAAATATTACCGAACATCCGATTGTCGATCAAATCTTCGTTTTCCTCATCCGGCTCTTTGATTCCTGCGACACAATTATAATAGAATAGCAATTGACAGCGGATGTATCGATTGATGGCTGTGGGCGAAATCTTGTCGAAATCGTATAGAATATTCATCACCTCGGCGCTTTTTGCAATGGGTTTGGGTTGTAAGACGAGCGGGATTTGTCCTGCTTGAAGCGCTTCTCGTTTGATATGGTGCCCGCTTTCCACCATTAATTGGAGCATGAAACGGCTCATTTCGCCGGTGTGCCCGTCATCTGTTGCGCTGTTGTAGAGCATGGTTATGTCTTCGGCCCGTTGCACAAGGCTGTGGAAATAATAGGCGTAAAGGGCCATCTTGTGATCGATCGTCGTGAGGTCGAAGGCTTTGCGGATGGAATAAGGGATGAAAGAAGAATCGTTTATTCCTTTCGGCATATTCCCCTCGTTGCAGGAAAGCACCAAAACATGGTCGAAATCGAGGTTTCGTGTCTCTAAAATGCCCATGATCTGAATGCCGACAGCAGGCTCACCATGGAATGGTATGCTTGTACTTCGAACGAGTTGGCCGATCAACCGTTGGTAAGTGATCAGGTCGACAACGAGATCTCCTGCTTCGATTAAATCGGAAAGCCGATTCATCAACGTGTACATCCGAAATAGGGACTCTTGAAACAGCGGATCGATTTCGTCTTTTGCATTCTGCCCGATATGTTTTAGAAGGCGGAGAATCCATTGAGATAATTTCAGGTTCTGATCTGAAACAGACTCACTCGAGATCTCACTGAACAGGAGAGAAAGTCCCTCGTCAAGCGCCAATTCACTGCGATTGGGAAAATAACGTTTGTGACAATTCAACTCATTCAACAGCTCTACATATTTCGGTGACAGATAGCGAGCATACGGATGTTGTAATACAGCATTCACATCATGTAGTCGGTAACGATCGGAACCAGCCGAATGACCTGCCGTTTGCAACGTAATCAAGAGGTTGATAAGCGATGAAATGGGCGATTGTGATAATGGATAACCCATCGTAACGTTTACTCTTGTCACTTCGGGAGGCAAACAGTGGGTGACGGTTTGCAGCAAACTTTCATCGCAGAGCACGATGGCTGTACGACGATCAGCAGCAATCCGATCCTGTTCCCGTAACCATTTGCTGATGTATCGAGCCTGAATATTCTCGGTTGTAGCCGATATATACGTGATGTCTTTGGTCTTCTCTAAATTGGCATAGATCTCTTGATCGCTTCGATCCAACTCATTGGGAAAGGCAGAAAGATATTGCCTGATAAAATATCCAGCCTCATTAGGTGCTGTGTTTGACATATAATACTCATCGAAGTCCCAATAAAATTTGGCTTTCTTTGCCTTTCTCAGTCGAGTGAATAATGATTGTTCCACGCGTTGAAGTGCATTGAATCCGACAAAAATATATGTTTCATGATCAAAGACAGCAGTCTCGTCGGCAACCACTTTACGATAGAGAGCACCTTCATAAGTCAATCCTTGCGCTTCTAATCGCTTGTTGAAATCCCGATAAATATCGCCGAAATGGCTCCATAAATCCAAGAATCGTCGTTTCAATTCACTGCTATGATCATCCGAAAAGTTGCTGAAAAAATTTTTAAGAATCTCTTTTTGTTCGTCTGAAAGATAGGAAACATCGTCAAACTCATGGATGTCACGGAGGTTAAGGAATATCTTTTCCGCGTCGGCTAAGTTTTTATCAATGTCGTCGAAGTCGCTGAGGAGCAGTTGTCCCCATCCATAAAAGTGGTCGAGAGACTCGTCCGAACCCGTGCATTGGATGAATGTTTGATAGAGATCACAAATCAGTTTGATCGGGTCTCCTATCATCAGCGAACAGTGTTGACGGAATAATTCGCTGATTGTGATATATGCCGGGCTCCAAATCGGCTTATCTGCGATGCGAGCCAAATATTCATTCATAAACAGAGAGGCGCGTTTATTCGGAAAGACTACGGCTATTCGCGATAAGTCCGTACCGTATTTTGCGATGATGTCTTGTGCTACATATTCTAAGAATGTTCTCATCTCACCTCCTCAATCACATTGCTATACACAAACCATAGGTAGCCTTTGATGTTCGGATAACCCATCGTTCGGAGCAGATTCATATAGCCTCGCACTTGATTTTGATATTCGGGGCGAGGTTTTCCGAATTTAAAATCGACCACAATCATTTCGTTTCCATCGGTCATCACACGATCGGGACGGTGCTCTCGCACCTCATTCGTTTCCGGATCGATGGAGAGCATCGTGCATTCATTGAATAGTTGCCATTTATCCGAGAACCATGCTGCCACCCGTTGATCATCAAGTCGCTTTCGAAGCATGGTGACCAAGCGGTTTTGGGTGACGTTTTCGTCATACAAAATGCCGTCGCTTTCCAATTGTTTAAGAGCAGGTTCGATGTCGGCCAATGTTCGAATCGTAGAAAAAAGATGATGAAGCACATTGCCGATTTGAATATATGAGAGATCCTTGTCTGCATTTTCGTCATCTTCGATGAAATCGCGGCTTTTGTTACTTTGCTTAAACTGCACGCTGCTTTCGTAACTTTCGATGTTCAATGGGTTGATCGCAATGGGTTGATTAAACACATTGGCAGTCTGTTTTATGCCTTTCGACATTTCGTCTATTGATAACTGTCCATACTCGAATATGATATTTTCGTCCTTTTCATCGTCCAATCCGGTGCAGATATGGTCCGTAAATTCCTCGTTTAACCTCTCAATGCATTGTTCAACAAGATAAGAACGAGTGTCCTTGGCATTTCTTTTGCCGAAAACAAATAGGTTTTTGCTGGCTCGAGTGAATGCAACGTAAAGCAGATTGAGATTATCGACGCAGTTTTGCAGATGTTCGTGGAAGTAATCTTGCTCGTAAATGCTACCTTTCATTTGCTTAGCCGAGAAATAGATCGGCACAATCGGCAGTTCGTTGAACGGTGCTTCATCGGGCGAACACCAAATTGTTGTACCGTTTTTTTCAAGCTGCCAGTCGCAGAAAGGCATCAAGACATTGTCAAACTCCAAACCTTTGCTTTTATGGATGGTTAGTAGCCGGATTCCGTTGATCTCGTTACCCTGTATGGTTTTTCGGTGAATCGACTCGTTCCATTCGTTGACAAAAGTGTCTATATCGCCCGTGTTATTGGCCAAATAACGATTTACCTGATCATAGAAAGCACACACATACGCGCTCTGCTCATTCAAGCTGTCGAGCTTAAAGATCTGATAGAGTTTCTCAATAAGGTCAAACAGCGGCATCGCTAACAGTTTTTCGCGTTCCAAAAGATATGCTTTCGGAAGATGATTGGCCGTTACTTGTCCGCGGATTAATAATTTGTTGTCTCCCAAATCACTATGGGCGATATATTTTTGATATACTTTGACAAGATTCCCAGTGGTGATTTGATCTTCGGGATGTGTCAAGAGGTGGAGTGCATCGATGATGATATTCACGGCAAGAGAAGCATCCAAACGGAAGGCTTCATCCGAAACGAGCTTCACTTCGGGCATTTCCTGCGCAAAATAATCGGCAATCTGCTCAATGTGTTTATTCGATCGGACAAGAATAGCCATCTTTTCGGTGGGGATGCCGCTGTCAATCAGTTCTTGAATGGTATCTTTCAATCGCTCCAACATCTTGTCTTGATAATCTACTTTTGATAAAAGTTCGATGCGAACCAAACCTTCGGCAGGTCGATTAATCGGCACTTGCTGCTCGACATCAGCATAAGCACGCTTCAATTCCTCTGCTCCAGCAGGATAATTCTCGCTCTGCTCTGCGTATTCTATGGCCGTCGCCGATTTGAAAAAAGCATTATTAAACTCGATAATATGCCGATTTGATCGATAATTGGTGCCGAGATGTCGAATGATGATGGCATTTTCTCTGTTTCCAAATTCACCTTCGATGTTGTTGAGAAGTCTCCAATCGCCCGATCTCCACCTATAAATGCTTTGTTTGACATCGCCGACGAGCATATTGCCTTGGCCTTGCCGACTCATACATTCAAGCAAAAGAATCTTGAAATTGCGCCATTGCAACGTGCCGGTATCTTGAAATTCGTCGATCATGATATGTTCGAGTTGGGTTCCGATCTTCTCGAATATAAACGGAGAATCATTGTCTGCAATGAGTGTGTTGAGCAATGATTGCGTGTCATTGAGCAAAAAACGGTTTGCATCTTTATTGATTTCGCGGACTTTGGCATCTATGCAACTGAGCAATCGGAGTTGGTTGAGATGGCGCAAGGTGAGATCGGCCGATTTATAGAGCCTTGTCTGCTGAGGTCTGATACGTTCAATGTCTTGTAACAGAGGCCATAGGGTAGTTTGGATAAGAGCAAAAACGGGATTGTCAGGATGTCTTTCTTGTTTCTTGACCCATGCTTCTGCATTCTCTATTGCCTCTGAAACGCGTTTGGTGAGTAATTTATCTTCATCCAAAATGCCGTTTTTTAATTTCTGAAAATAGCCGCAAACACCGCCTGTATTGTATGCAAAATCGGCTGTCGAGAGGTTGTTTTCATCCAAAATATCGAAAAAACTTTCAACATATTGTTGTAAATGATCCATCGACTCTTTTCTGATTTTACGCAGTTTAGCCGTATATTCCGCAAAGAAATTCTTCTGATTGAGTGCAGAATTGAGTTTTTTGCTGTTTGATTTGTAATAGTCTTTGAAGATATTTCGACCGAAATCTTTGATTTTTCCGATAACATGCCAACTCTTTTCATCCTCCATATTGCCGCGGATATACTCCATAATCCATCGCAACACTTCACTCGTTGCATCAAGCTCCTCAATCAATTCGTCTACGGCTTGCTGTTCGACTTGCTCATCATTGAGTTCAATCCGCAGATTGGCAGTGAGATCCAACTCTCTGGCAAGATTACGAAGTATGCTTTGAAAGAATGTATCGATCGTCTCAACTCTGAAATAACTGTAATTATGTATCAGATAACCGAGTGCCATTCCGGCGCGTTTAGCCGCGATGGAATGGGGAATTTTGAGCTCTTCCGTTACCTTTTGCATGTAACTTTGGGAGTCGGGTAGCTGTTTCCAAATACCGTATAGTTGGCTCAAAATGCGCGTTTTCATCTCTTCCGTAGCCTTATTTGTGAAAGTAACGGCCAATATTGAGCGATAAGATTGTGGATTATTGATGAGCAATTTGATGTATTCCGTGGCCAGCGTAAAGGTCTTTCCACTGCCGGCACTGGCTTTATAGATTGTCAATTGCTGTTGTTGAGGAAGCATATCATCATCAATTTATAAAATTAAAAAGGACGAATGAATTACCAATGGCGGAATAATTCTAAGCCGAATCGACATCCGAAACCACTGAATTTACCGTTTCTATTGGCTACAAACATACCAACTGAGAAGAGTCGAGTGGTGAATCCGTAGCCTAATTCAAAGTAAGGATGCAGTTGCTTGACCGATAATGCACTGACGTAAATGCGTTCGGTCTCGATGAAATGGCCCACCCATGGAAGGCGACTGGTGATTAATAACGGACTTTCATAGGTGGCATTGGCTCGTACATAATATTTGGATTCGTTATACCACTTGCTGCTCAAGAGCTCAAACTCACCACTCCATTCATCATTCCAACCACCGGGTATGTTGTTCTCACGGAAGTTTGCGAAGTCAAGAAAACATGAATTGTGATCTTTCCAGGTGTAAAATCCTGTACCTAAACGCAGTGAAAGACATTGCAATCGACTCATATTGCGAATGTATTGGCCATCTATCTCCCACCTTTCATAGGCCGTATTTTCTTGCCGACTACCTCTAATGCTTCGCTCATAATCCAATGTCAGGATCGGTCCTTTCCATCCGAACGGGCGGTATTCCAACTCAACCACAGGAGCGAAAGAGCGATAACGAAAGGTCAGTCCGGCTTGTTCAAAAGCTGCTTTATTTAGAGCTGTACGTCGATGAAGAATAAAACCGATTTGAAAACCGAATTTATCAGAGATGTCATAATTATTAACCACGCGCAGACTCATATCTTTAAAGGTGTTGAGATGCGGTTTATAATCCCTGGTACGGTCGTTATCTCGATGTGATCTGACACAGAAGTGTTGTTAATACGGTCTCCATTGTTAAACTCCAATTGGAGAAATCCATTGTGGTGCTTATTATAATAATAGATCATCGGTACCCGCATATAAAACTGATGTTGCTTAAACGAGTAACCGGCTTTGAAAACTCCCCACAATTCCGAGTTGTCCGAGAAGTTGTAACTACTTCTAATATTGAACTTATATGTGATTCCCCGTCGATGGCTGTAACCCATATACAAAGGATTTGCAATGGGATTGATGCGGATATAGCCTTGATCTTTATCGCCGAAGTTGGATTTAATGCGATTGACAAGATGATCCCCGATGATGTCCCAAAAGATGGTTTTGAGTTTGTTTTTTTTCTTTTCGACCACCGGTGCAGCACTTTTACGAGCAGCCATTTCGTAATATTGATCATAAATGGTTTGTTCTTCATGGTCGAGAGTATCTGGACGAACTTGCTTCATCAATGCAATGTCGTCGGAATCTACGATGGAATCGGGTAAAATCTTAGGTAAACCATAGTAAGCAATATATTTAGCCTCTGTCAAATTACCGATAAATTTGAAATTGCAAGACAGTTCGCATTTCTCCGGAAGCAACGATTTCCGTTTCGTTTCACCCATGATCAAATGAAGTGTAAAGTTGATCATATCATATTCTCCGCTGAAAGTCATCTCATTGACACGTCCTGTTGCATAGTCAACCAGTGCCATACCGCGAATCAACTGCGTGTTGTTTTGTCGCGGCTTGAACGATACCCTTGCCGTCCCATTCAGTAGAAAGGTCACTTTGTAGCGATAAAATACATGATTATGACGATTAAATGGCGAGAGCAAATGATTCTCAATGATCGTTTCGTTATAGATTTGAGGAGTGAGATATTTCAACAATGTGGGCATCGTTTTACGATGATGAGGAATTGTGGTCAGCGTAATCATCCGTTGTGTGTTAAATTGCCGTTGGCCGTTAAATGTAATTTTGTCATAGGCCTCACTGATATATTTACGGTTATCACCATGTGCAATGAAATACATCGATGGTACCGCTAATAACGTAAAATTTCTTTTCCTGACATGAATCGTATGCCGACGATATGAATATGTATATGAATGATATAGCCCTGTGGTGTCAACCGTTTGCGGATAGTTGTAAATACGACGAATCATCAAAGTGTCCGGACGGATCTTTGCAGCCATGCCGATAACCCAAATCAAGGCTACCAGTGTAATTCCGAATATGCGTTTGCACTGTATGCTCATCAAGGTTGTTTGACGACAAAGGTAATAAAAAATCCCCACCTCTGCAAAAAAGGTGGGGAGATATGAATAAGAGTGAATCTCAGAAGCTCATCCGAGATATTTCATCAGGATCTTGACATTGCCGCTGTCACGCAGTTTGGCAATGCTTTTTTCGCGAATTTGCCGCACACGTTCACGTGTCAGTCCGAGCCGATCACCGATTTCTTCCAGTCCTTTTTCATGACATCCGATACCAAAACACTCTCGGATAATTGTGATTTCTCGATCTTTGAGCACTTTATTCAGCACATTGTTTAGCTCAAGAGCCATACTTTCATGATCAACTTGCTTATCTGTACGACTGTCGTCACCCGACGCCATTACATCCAGCATTGAGTTTTCTTCTCCTTCTTGAAAAGGTGCGTCAATACTCACATGATGCCCGTCGGCCATCAAGCTCTGTCCGATTTTCTCTTCATCAATTTTCGTTGCTTCAGAAAGCTCGGAAACAGAAGGATGACGCTGATTTTCTTGCTCAAAACGATTGATTTCGTGGTTGATTTTACTTAATGAACCCACTTGATTGAGTGGTAACCGAACGATGCGACTCTGTTCTGCGATGGCTTGTAAGATGCTTTGCCGAATCCACCAAACGGCATACGAGATGAATTTAAATCCCCGTGTCTCATCGAATTTCTTAGCGGCCTTGATCAGACCGATATTTCCTTCGTCAATGAGATCGGTCAAAGAGAGTCCCTGATGTTGATATTGCTTAGCTACGGAAACAACGAAACGCAGATTGGCAGTGACCAGTTTTTCCTCAGCTCGCTGTGCTTCGGGACCTCCTTTCTTGATTTTCTGCGCCAAATCAATCTCTTCTTCGATCGAAATGAGAGGTGCGCGCCCAATTTCTACAAGGTATTTATCTAATGCCTCACTCGAACGGTTGGTGATACTCTTCTGAATCTTTAATTGTCTCATCTTAAATCCCTTACTCATTATAACCATTTGAAAATCAGTCAAATAGTTAAATCCTTTCCTAAAACCCCGCAAAGTTACTAAAAATATTGCTAAGTTGATGCGTTTCTTGCAATTATCCCAAGTTAAAAATGAATAAAAGTAATTTATCTTCTAACCGTGAGAGGAAGATCAATGGATATTCGATATTGTTTGCGTAGAGAAAAGTTGAATGGCAATGGCTTAGATTTGACTTTGCAACTAACCGTTGTTCGCACTGCAATGAAGCATTCATTGCCTGCCGATTGACAGTTAGTTGCACGCCGATTAATGCTTAATTGAGATGCGTGAATACATATATTATCACGCAAAGAGATACAGACAATTAGCGCAATAGCTCCAAATGAATAAAGAATGAGAGATGAAAATTCGTGTGTTAGGAAAGGTTTGGAGCGGTAAACGAGGCTCGAACTCGCGACCCCCAGCTTGGGAAGCTAGTGCTCTACCAACTGAGCTATTACCGCAGTAAGTGTATTTAAGACTTGGAGCCGATACCCGGACTCGAACCGGGGACCTATTCATTACGAATGAATTGCTCTACCAACTGAGCCATATCGGCGTTTCTTCTCGTTGAAGAAAGGTTTCCCTGCTTGATTGCGGATGCAAAGATAAGTATTTATTTCGTATGCACAAAATTATTGTTATTATTTTTTGCCTTTTCGTTTATTTGTGTCTGATACTATAATAATAAGGTGCAAACGACGTTATTCAATGGATGAGAAAAGGATGGATATTAACTTTTGCCATATTGTTGACTGCATTTATGGCGTCGTGTACAGATGATGAACGGTTTGGCTCGTCGTCTGCCGATCGTCTGTTGTTCTCTATTGACACACTGTCTATTGACACAGTGTTTTCCAAAGTGCCTGCGGCAACCAAGACTTTCTGGGTATATAATCGGTCGGGAAGCGGACTGCGCTGTGCCAATGTGCGGTTGGAGCGCGGCAATCAGACGGGATTTCGGGTGAATGTTGACGGTGTTTATCTGGGTGAAACAAACGGTTATCAAACGGGAGACATCGAAATTCGCCGCAAAGATAGCGTGCGAGTGTTTGTCGAATTGACCGCTACGGCCACGGGAAAAGAGGCTCCTCAAAAGATTGAAGACAATCTGATATTCACTTTGGAGAGCGGAGTGCAACAGCGAGTAAGCCTCAAAGCCTATTCCTGGGATGCCGTTATGTTGCGAGATCTGCATATTCAACGCGATTCGATAATTGCAAGCCGACACCCAATTATCGTTTACGGCGGAATCAAGATAGACAGTGCGGCCACGCTGAAAATAGAGGCGGGAACGACGCTTTACCTTCATGCAGATGCCCAGATGGACGTTTTCGGTAGGTTGTTGATCGAAGGTACACCGGCGCAGAATGTCGTTTTACGGGGCGACAGGATAGATCATTTGTTTGATTACTTGCCTTATGATCGTGTAAGTGGACAATGGGGCGGCATTCGTCTGCATCGTTCTTCTTATGGGAATATGCTGACTTATGCAGATATTCACAGTGCAACAGATGCGATTTCGGTCGACTCGGCCGACGTAAACCAACTGAAACTGACGATGAATGCGGTCACAATACACAATAATAAAGGATATGGATTGGCGGTGAATACGGCTTATGTGAAGTTGATCAACTGCCAAATAACCAATGCTTTGAACGATTGTGTCCTGCTGAAAGGCGGGAAAACGGAGATCAACGGTTGCACCTTTGCACAGTTTTATCCCTTTGATGCCGAGCGAGGAGCGGCATTTCGATGGATCGAGCAGGGTAGGGCGGTCCCGCATCTGACATGCAGGAATACGCTGATAACGGGATATGCCGATGATGTTTGCGTGATAGAGCCGGGCGACCAACCTGCAACGTCCGATTACTTGTTTGATCATTGCATCATCCGCACGCCCAAGATCATGACCAAAGACAGTGTGCATTTCACGCAAGTTGTCTATGAAGAGGTTGCAGATACGACTCGAATGGGCGCTAAAAACTTTATAAAGGTAGACGCCCGAACCATGAACTATAATTTTAACTTGCGTCGTTCGAGTATCGCCGTTGATCAAGCAGACTCCCAGACAGCCCCTATCAATGATCGCAAAGGCGCCAAACGGATGAGAAACCGGATATCGGCGCTTTCGAATACAAGCAAAACAGGAAGTGAAGAGAAAAGAGTCACCCAGTAAAGAGAAAACAATAATTTATCAAATCAATTATGGAAGAAATACATGTAGACATTAAAATCGAGCGGTATGCCATGGAAGAGCTGCCCGAATCAGAGCAAGAATTGGTGCGCGAAGCCATCAAGGCCACCCATAATGCTTATGCCAATTACAGTCATTTCTATGTAGGAGCAGCGCTGCGGTTGGCCAACGGACAAATCGTTATCGGTGCCAATCAAGAAAATGCTGCATTCCCCTCGGGCTTATGTGCCGAGCGTTCGGCTATTTTTGCGGCTCAGTCGCAACAGCCCGAACAGCCAATTACAACCTTAGCCATTGCTGCCGCCAATTCGAATGGACTTTTGGAAGATCCGATTACACCATGCGGTGCGTGTCGGCAAGTGATTTTAGAGATGGAAGATCGCTACAAACGGCCTGTCAGAATATTGCTTTATGGCACGCAGGCAGTGTATGCCGTGGGTAGTGTCAAGGATTTATTACCCCTGTCTTTTGTTGATGCGAATATGCACTGAATGCTGAACTGTCCCCGAGATAAGGGAACATCGGAACCTGTCGAAAAGACGAAGATCTTTTCACAGACGTTGCTTAACATTCGGGATAAAAAAGATTGCCGCAAACCTTAATCGTTTGCGGCAATCTCAATTATGCTCGATTTGTGGAGATCGAGAGGCATGTTATGGCTTCGGCTGTTTCATCTTCTTGCGCTTCGGATTATCCACGTCCACCTGAATCAGCTTCAATGCCTTGCTGATGGGCTCTTTCCAACGCACCAATATGCGCGGACGCTTCAACGTGTCGGCAGTGACATCGATTTCCTTTTCGATCATCTTGCCGGGAATACTCACGCGCAATGAGAAGATGTCGCCGAGATCCAAGGAGCCGCCCAGCGTCACCACCTCTATGATGATGTTGCGGAGCGTAATCAATACGTTGCGCACATCGCCCTCGCTCAACGACGTTTCGCGCACGATGCGCTGGATCAGCCAATCCACTCCAAACTTTGCTTGTGCTTTGGGCACGGCCGTGAAAGCCTTTTGCCCCTTCTTCGGACCAACCCGAAGGATTGTTTCAATGACTTTAAATGAAAACATCTCTTTTACGTTTAAATAATTACAGCGAGTCTGTAACAAATCTCGCCTTGATTTTCTGTTTATATTTTACACCTTTGAGGATTGATACTTAAAGTCCTCTTGCATTCTAAGTTAGAAGACAAGAGGATTCTAACTTAGAACACAATCGTCTTCCAACTTGGAAAGGTCTTGCCTTCTAACTTAGAATACGATTATCTCTTAAATTAATAATGGATGAACGGACGGACCCGTGCTACATAATCCTTACGGCTGCCGTAGTAACCCCAATTCATGTACCTCTCGGTCGGGTACACGAAGCAGGCGTTACTACTGTTGTACTCAGAACTCGACCAATAGTATGAGCCACCAATAAAGCCAGAACCACTTACCTGAGTAAAAGCTCCACTGGCTAATCTACCGTACCACTGGTAGGTATCCCATTTCGTAATAGTGGAAATATCGCCGAAACCAAGGTTGCTGAATACGTATTTCCATTCACCATATGCAGGTAGATACCATTTCTTGCCTACCATCGTACCACTCATGCTTACATAGGGCGTATAATTATCACAGGCTTTAAACGCAGGAAAATCTGCGCTGTTCCCTTTCACTGTTATATTATCCATGCTGGCGCTAGCATCCCAAGTCTCATCGTATCCGTTCTCTAATGTAAGTAAATCCGCCAAAGTAGTCTTCATATCCTTGTTTACTTGAGTAGTGTAGTAGGCAGGAGAAGTCCATTGATAATTACTCCCCACATTAACTGTGTATAATGCCATGGCTGTACGTTTAGCTTCGTCTACTACTACGGCAATTGGGGTTTTACTTCCGCCACCAAAAGTAGTGTCTTTGAAGTGACCAGTGGTTCCGTCGCTCATCAGATAAAGATAATTAGGTTTGAGTTTAATCTTGACCAAGTACGACTTATTGGCTTGCATCATCAATGTTCCGTTTAATTGTGAGAGTGTACCAGATTGAGTGGCTTTCCAAAACACTTTGCCTGTGATGAAACTAAGTTTTAATTTAGAGCCTTCTGTAGCGGGCAGGAAGTAATGGTAATTGCTCGTGGAAGTGTACGAATAGTTCTTTCCATAATCAGATTCGTTGTATTTGGTTTCTACGCTTGCGGGTGAGTTGCTGGTTTCAGCTGTCCATGCACCATTCGTGCCAGTATAAGTCTTTGTCATCGGGTTATAAGTTACGCTGACAGGTATAATGTTAGTTGCCGTTGGTTCGAGAGTAGCTGAAATAGCAGGTAGGTCTTTCTGGCAAACGAACTGTGTACGCAGGCGAGCGCCGACGTGCTTCATCGAGAACGACACGTACTGCTTGGGATCTTGATTGATGTTTTCTGTTGTGGTTCCGATACGAGCAGTACCTACTTTGTCTCGTGTCACGGTGAGATCATTCCCCGAAGCAGTTACATCGTCGTTATAAGCCACGAAATCGTATGTGCCGTGGGGAAGAAGCATTCTGTCGCTCGAACTGGCGTCGGGCGTGAAGACTGTGCCATTGAATGTTCCGCTGATCTGACCTTTCAACGCGCCGCCTTGATAAGCGCGGATGGTGTAATGGGTAGGACCTGCGATGGTGCGTGTATGCGCTTGGGGCTGTGCCGGCTCGTTCTCAACGGTTACTTCGGCCTCGCAGTCGCCCAGATCCACGATTTCGGGTTTGTGGTTTACTGTTGTACGAGTTTGCTCTTCGTCTGCACCGAAATCTTCTTCGGTAAAACTGAATTGCAGGCCTTGCGTGGTCTTTTCTTGCTCGTTGTTATTATCTTCGTTGTTGCTGCACGAAGCAAAGCCTGCGAGCAGACATAATGCCAATGTTATTGTTTTTGCTTTCATTGTTTGTTGTTTTACTAGTTTCTTACTCTAATTCTACTTCTCCGCCGTCTACTTCGGTATCAGGATCCCAATCCTCCTCGTAGGATCCCGTATGCGGATGAACCGACGTGCAGATAAACTGCTCGGCATCTGCTTCAATGATTTCACACTCGGGCTTCACGTAGCCCATTCTCTCTAACTGTTTTCTGTTCATATTTACTATGTTTAGAATGAATAAATCGTGCTTATTTTCCTCTTGCCGGGTTGGCAAAAGGGCATAAGAAAAGGAACAAAGGGAACTTCGAAAAGCCCTTTGTTTATA
>NZ_BAIX01000047.1 GCF_000613405.1 Hoylesella enoeca JCM 12259
CAAAAAGTGGTTGCCGGAGTTTAAGGAAGATCGGGCGGAAATCCAACGTCGGCGTATCATCGGACGTGTAGTCGAGCGGCGTCCGTATAGCATTCTCTGGCAATATTACGTTCGGGGACGTCATCGATTCAGCGAGTTGGTCTGACGAATATTTCTTTCCCATTTCCTTGTTTATGTTTTTTCGCATGGTGTTTAACGGCTTTTTGGCGTGCAACTAACCATTAGTTGCACGACAATTAACGATTAGTTGTCAAGATATTTGTATATTGTTAGAAATCTGACCAATACAAATTAAAATATCGATCATTTCTCACTGCAAATCAAGAATATTGTGATCAAGTGTTGAAAAATTCTTTCCGGACAATCACTTTTGCCTCACTCCTCCTTTTAAAGATATTTATAGCACGTTTACTTGGCTGTTTTTACTAAAATATGTAACTTTGGCGCACTTTATCAAGAGGGGCAAACGCCCTAAAAGAATAGATCAAAACGACATGAAGAAAATGAAGAATCTGATTACGAGATTTGCCATATCATCCTTTCTCTTACTCTGTTTTTCAACGACGATTACGGCCCAAAAACAGGGCGATGGGACACCATCGACACAACAGCAAACGCAGCATGCAAGACCAAAAGTCGTTACCGACTCGACCCATGCAACCCAACAGGCTGATAGTTTGCTGGAAGACATGGCTGTGTCAGCACCAGACATGGATATAGAACCAGCTGAGAGCGCCGGATTTCATCAGGCTTTAAAAACTAAATTCATTGAAGGAAATGCCGGATTTATGTCACTTGTGGCCTTGGCTTTGGTAATTGGATTGGCGTTTTGCATCGAGCGAATCATCTATCTCAGTCTGTCGGAAATCAATGCCAAGCAGTTTATGCGCGATCTCGAAGCTAAAATCAGCACCGGCGACATCGAGGCAGCCAAAGATCAATGCCGAGAAACGCGTGTCCAGTGGCTTCCATCTGTTACCAAGGACTTGTGCGTATCGATGAGTCGATAGATAACATCGAGCGTTCGGTGGCGTCTTATGGCTCGGTGCAGGCTGCCAACTTGGAGAAAGGATGCTCATGGATCACGCTTTTCATTGCAATGGCTCCTTCATTGGGATTCCTCGGCACCGTGATCGGTATGGTAATGGCTTTTGATCAGATCCAATCGGCCGGCGACATCAGCCCAACGATCGTGGCATCGGGTATGAAAGTGGCGCTAATTACGACCATTTTCGGTATCATCGTAGCCTGATTTTACAGTTATTCTATAACTATATCCTCTCTAAAATCGAGCATCTCACGGCACAGATGGAAGAGTCTGCCATCGCATTACTCGACTCTGTGATGAAATATCAATTAAAGAAATGAAACCGAACAGCATCCGTCAATGGCCTGCCGAACGTCTGTCACAGCGCGTGCTCTATGTGTTGATCGGACTGGTGACAGTGATTTTCGCGCTGTTTTACTTGTGGGGCTATGACCGTCCATACACAATCAATCCTAACTTCAATGCACCACTGTTCACAAATGCTGTGATCGGACTGATGACAGTGCTCGTTTTAGGAGCTATCGGACTAACTTTTTGGACAGTTTGGACCGGACTTCGCAAGCGGGGAAAGACAGGGCGACTTGACAATAATATCCCTGTTAAACAGATCTCTTATGCTATCGCTATCGGCACTGTGGTGTTATCGCTGCTCACTTTCGGCTTTGGTTCTTCGTCGGAAATGATGATCAATGGTCGGAAATATGCCGACACGCTGTGGTTGAAAGCTGCCGATATGTTTATTTACACGGCTTTATTGCTGCTGATTGCAGCCATCGGGGCCGTTGTTTACGGTGCAACACGCTATTACAGAAAGGAGAAACGATAGCTAATGTTTCGTCATCAATTGCGCCAAGTGCCCGGCTCAACACCACATCAACAGCAGATATCTCGTTCATGTTGCTGATTTTCTTTCTCGTTACCACTTCAATGGATGTAGATAAAGGGTTATCGCGCAGGCTTCCACCACCCAACCAACGCCCACAAACAGAAGAAACAAATGTCGACAAACGCCATTTGATGACGCTGGAAATCACAGCCAACAATCGATTGCTCATTAACCGACATCCCGCTCAGATAACAGAAATCCGGCAAATGGCACTGCATTTCATTCAAAGTCAGGGTCGAAAGCATCTTTTTTCGATCTCAGCCGATCCCAACTCTGGGTATGACATTTACTTTCAGATGCAAAACGAATTGGCTGCTGCATATCACATGGCACGCAACGAATATGCTTTGCGTCGGTTCGGACGCCGTTACAGCCTTTGTTCCCACCAACAACGCGAAACAATCAAAGCGCTTTGCCCACAGCGAATAGCCGAAAATTATGATACGGGAAAGGAAGGAGGAGACCAATGAGTATGTTTCGTCGTCGTACACACAGCGTACCCGGACTCAACACATCGTCGCTTCCGGATCTCATTTTCACCGTTCTCTTCTTCTTTATGATCGTTACCCACATGCGAAAAACGGTCTTAAAGGTTCATATTCAAGTGCCACAGGGCACCGAATTAACCCGTTTAACCAAGAAATCAGCAGTCTCTTACATCTACATCGGAACACCTTCGCAAGACATGCAAACCATTGCCGGCACGAGCACTCGCATTCAATTGAACGACAAATTTGCGTCGCCCGCTGATATCATTGATTATATCGAGGCTGAACAAAACCGTATGTCACCCGAAGATCGACAGCAAATGACAGTCTCGATCAAAGCCGACAAACATACAAAAATGGGTGTTATGACCGATGTCAAACAAGCATTGAGACAAGCTAAGGCCTTACGTGTAAGTTATTCGGCCGTTTCACGAAAATAAAAAGATGGGCTATTCCTTGCTCATTGTGTCACAAATTTCGGCTAATTTGTTGCAAATATCATCGCTTTGTTTTACCTTTGCAAGCAAATTAACATCAAATGGGACATCACAATTTAGACTTATTGGACAAAAAAATCCTTACACTTATCGGAGAAGATGCACGTACTCCGTTTTTGGAAGTGGCTCGTGCATGTAACGTAAGTGGCGCAGCCATTCATCAGCGTATTCAAAAACTCTTCAATTCCGGCATCTTAAAAGGATCGCAGTTTATTCTCAATCCAGAGAAAGTGGGCTATGAAACATGTGCGTTTGTGGGTCTTCACCTAAAAGATCCGAATGAATTTGACTACGTAGCCGATGAATTACGCAAGATTCCTGAGGTCGTTGAGTGTTATTGTACGACAGGAGACTACGATCTGTTCATCAAGATTTACGCTTTCAACAACCATCATTTGGCAGACATCATTCATGACAAGCTGCAACCTTTGGGCCTTTCGGGTAGCGAAACCATCATTTCGTTCAACACAATGATCAATCGCCAGCTGCCTATCGCAGATATTCCCGTGCGGTCGGAAATAAGAGAAAGCTAAATCAACGTGGCTTTTATTGATTCCGAAATGAAATATTGTCAAGCTCAATCAGCTTGGCAATATTTTTTTGTTCGTTTATAAACCGACATATCATTGTGTGCTCTTTCACAATCAAGCAGATGTAAACAGCATAGCCATTAACGCTTAATGGCACGACGAAAAAGCGTTAATGGCAAAGCAACTAATCCTTGAAAAACGCAGAAATATCGAAGTTGACGCAAATTGATTGATAATGAGAAGAAAACAAAACGATTCGTATGACAACATACAGACACGGTGCATGCTCATCAAAAGGCTGGAACAGTGTTTCCGCCCGGGCGGAAACTTTCCCCGACGAAAAAACAACTTTTCCGCCTGGGCGGAAGAGCAGAAAATTGAAAAAACAGCGTTTCCGCCGCGGCGGAAACCTTCCCCGACGAAAAAATAGCTTTTCCGCCCGGGGAAATTTAGCAAAATGGCTCTCGGCAACTTTTCCGCCCGGGCGAAAGCTCATTTTTATTAATATCCCGAATATTAATCTTTAAAACTTCCTTTGATTATTCGCACGATTTTACTTAACTTTGCGAGCAAAATTGTAACTCAATCTACGAATGAAGAAAATTATCACAGTATGTGCAGCTTTGTTGCTGGCTTATTCCAATGCTATGGCAGGTGAAAAACTCAAATTGAAGGCGATAACCGGCGGCTTGTTTTCGGCCGATTACATCAGTGGTATCAATCCGTTGGATGGCGACGATCAGTATGCCCGCATCAGCTCGGACGGTAAACAGATTGTGCAATACTCCTTTAAAACGGGTAAACAGACCGGTGTTTTATTCGATGTGAATAGCACGATGGGCGAAAAGATCAAGGGGTTTGACGGTTATCGTATGTCGCCCGACAGCAAGCGCATTCTCATTCAGACGCAGACACAACACATATATCGGCGTTCTTTCAAGGCTGTTTTTTATATTTATACAATTGCCAGCCGTAAGCTGGAAAGACTTTCGGACGGTGGACCGCAACAGATTCCCACTTGGTCGCCCGACGGACAGCAAATTGCTTTTGTGCGCGACAATAATATTTATCTTGTCAAACTGCTGTATGACAATGCTGAAAGTCAGGTGACGAAAGACGGGAAATTCAATGCTGTGATCAACGGAATCCCTGATTGGGTCTATGAAGAGGAATTCGGATTCAATAGCGCTCTCACGTTCACAGCCGATGGCGAGATGATTTGTTGGATTCGTTACGATGAATCGAAAGTCAAAACCTATGCTTTGGAAATGTTCAAAGGTTTGAATCCCGCTCACAAACCATACTCCACTTACCCCGGTACTTATGCTTACAAATACCCAAAGGCCGGTGAAGATAATTCGAAACCTTCGGTCTGGAGTTATGATATCAAGTCGCATCAAACACGACAATTGCAGATTCCCGTAGATGCCGACGGCTATATCATGCGTATCAAGGCCACGGATGATCCCAAACGTGTGATTGTCTATGCGATGAATCGCCACCAAGACGCCCTTCATCTCTATGCAGTCAATCCACGGAGCACGGTGGCACAACTGCTGATCAAGGAGAGTGTGCCCCGATATGTCAAAGAGGAGGTTGTTGAAGGGGCAATCATCGGTAAGAACAATATTGTGCTGCCAAGCGACCGTGATGGTTACATGCACCTTTATATATATAACATGAATGGGCAGATGATACGTAAGATCGGCGGTGGGAACTATGACATTACGCGTGTTTATGGCATGGATGAGAAATCGGGTGATGTTTATTATCAGGCAGCTGCGATCAATCCGCACGATCGTCAAGTGTTGGTGGCGCATCGAAACGGAAAGATTGAGCGGCTGACCAGTCGTGAAGGTGTGAACAATGCCATTTTCTCTACCGACTATCAATATTTTATCAATATTTGGAGTGACTATAACACGCCTTATGTTTTTACCATTTGCAACAACAAGGGGAAGACACTCGAAACATTGATCGATAACAAAGAATTGCGGAATAAATTGGCTGCGTATGATTTGGGCCAACGTGAACCATTCTCGTTCACCACGTCCGAAGGCGTGAAACTGGACGGATGGATGGTGAAACCCACAGACTTCAACACTGCTAAGAAATATCCCGTGATTCTCTATCAATATAGTGGCCCCGGCAGTCAGCAAGTGTTGAATGCTTGGAGTTCGGGTTCGATGGGCGGCGGCGGTAGCTTCGACCATTACTTAGCACAGCAGGGATTCATCGTCGTGTGCGTAGATGGTCGCGGGACAGGTGGTCGGGGTGCCGATTTCGAGAAATGCACTTATCTAAAATTGGGAGTATTAGAGTCGCGAGACCAAGTGGAAACCGCTCAATACATGGCTTCTCTGCCCTATGTAGACAAGTCGCGTATCGGTATTTGGGGATGGAGTTTCGGCGGTTTCAACACATTGATGAGCATCAGCGAAGGACGAGGCATTTTCAAAGCCGGTGTTGCTGTGGCTCCACCCACAGATTGGCGCTATTACGACACCATCTACACCGAACGCTATATGCGCACGCCCAAAGAGAATCCCGACGGTTATGGCGATAATCCCATTACGCGGGCTGCTAAAATGAATGCGGCGCTGCTCATCTGTCATGGCACCGCCGACGACAATGTTCACCCGCAAAACACCTTTGAGTATGCCGAAGCACTGGTGCAAGCCGACAAGGACTTCAAGGAGATTTATTACACAAATAGAAACCACGGCATCAGTGGCGGCAACACCCGTAACCATTTGTCTCGTCAAATCTCCAATTTCTTCATTGAACAACTGAAATAGAATGAGGAATTATTACACCATGCGCGATGAGAGACCTCCATTCTCTTATGCTTTATAGGTTAATATTCGGAACGCCCGTTTGATCGGGCTCATCTTGCGAAAGAGTTGTCTTCGCATACCAACGGAGGCTCCATTGGTTCTCAATTAGGCCTTTGTTAGCTCTCAAAAGAGGCTCTGTTGACATGCGATTTGAATATTGCTGATTATTTGTATTTTATGAATTGAATCATGAAAAGGCGAGTTACGTTTATATCGCGTAACTCGCCTTGCTTATATCTATTACTTTCTCTGGGTGCGGAATTTTATGAACGACGCTTCTCCAAAAGCACCACGTTTTCTACATGAGGAGTGTGAGGAAACATATCAACAGGTTGTACGGCGGTCACGCGATAAGCAGAATCGAGAAGCGAGAGGTCGCGAGCCTGTGTGGCTGGATTACAACTCACATAGACGATACGGTCTGGAGCTGCAGCAAGGATAGTTTTGACAACATCGGGATGCATTCCGGCACGCGGTGGATCGGTGATAATGACGTCGGGATGACCATTGGAAGCGACAAAATCGGCCGTAAGAATATCCTTCATATCGCCTGCATAAAAACACGTGTTGGAGATACTGTTGATCTCGCTATTCACTTCGGCGTCACGAATAGCTTCTGGAACATATTCGATGCCGATCACTCGACGGGCATTGCGGGCAATGAAATTGGCGATGGTGCCAGTGCCGGTGTAGAGATCATAGACTGTTTCATGCCCTGTGAGCTGAGCAAATTCGCGAGCCACGGAGTAGAGATGAAAGGCTTGTTCGGTGTTGGTCTGATAGAAACTCTTAGGACTCACCTTAAAACGAAGGCCTTCCATGGTTTCGAAGATATGATCATTACCGCGAAAGACATGCACAGGCAGATCGTTAAATGTGTCGTTGCATTTCTGATTATTCACATAGAGCAACGACGATATTTGCGGAAAAGCATCGGCCACCGACTGCAAAAGTTGTCGGGAACGTTCCTCATCGCCCGACTGTTCATAATGAAACTGAATGAGAACCATCCACTCGCCCGTGTTGCTGTTGCGTATCACGATGTCGCGGAGCAGACCTTTCTGTTCGCGCAAATCGAAGAACGACATACCACTCTCCTGCGCAAAGTCGCGGATATGATTGCGAATCTGATTGTGCAGATCGTCCATCAGCCAACATTTATCTATGGGCAGAATCTTATCAAAAGCCCCCGTGATATGGAAACCGATGGCATTCATATTGTCGAAAGTTGTGCCCGAAGCCACTTGCTCACGCGTTAGCCAACGCCTATTGGAGCATCCGAATTCCAATTTGTTGCGATATTCTCGGATCTTAACCGATCCAATAATGGGTCGAAACTCGGGAAGCTCCACCTTTCCGATACGTGTCAGTTGGTCGTACACTTGTTTTTGTTTGGCCTTCAATTGTGCTTCGTAGGGCAGATGCTGCCATTTGCATCCGCCGCAAACGCCGAAATGCTCGCACATCGGAGCCTGACGGATGTTGCTCTGCTTGATAAAGCGCACCACTTCGGCCTCGCAATAATGATGCTTCTTACGACGCACTTGCAGGTCGACAATGTCTCCCGGCGCTGCAAACGGCACAAAGATCACCATGTCGTCGACACGAGCGAGGGCCTTTCCTTCGGCCGCCACATCCATAATCATAATATTTTCGAGGAGAGGTAAGGGCTTCTTCTTTCTTGTCATAATGCTTTTAAATTTGGCTGCAAAGGTAATCATTTCCAAAAAATATCCATACCTTTGCATCGCTGAAAACGTATGAATATAATGAGGATTAAATATTTATTGGTCTTTTCTTTCGCTCTCGCGACCCTTTCTGCAACTGCACAATTGCGAATATCCAAGCCCCTTTCATCGGATTTCGTCAAACGTTATGTCGATTCGCTTGCTATGTCCAAACATCAGTTAGACAGTCAGTCGTTCAAAAGCTGTCCATCTGATCGGATGGCCTTGCTGTTTATGCCCGCAACGTTTTATCATTCTCCTGCGGCTCGACTCCTACGCTATTCGAATGAACCACAAAATGCTTACGACGAAGAGATCGACAGAGCTTTGATGAATATGTATCTCAATCGCCCTGATCTGATCACGATCGATGAGAGAACGCTGACCCAGATCGGTCCGGCCATTACGCCCGAGAAAACTACACTCAAACCCGCAACCGACATTATCGACAAAGTGGCGCCGACACCGGCCGAACCTTTGATCTCGCCGGTGGATGTCGTAGTTAAGAAACCCAATTTCTGGACCTTTGGAGGTGATTATTACCTGCAATTCCTGCAAAACTATATTTCCAGCAACTGGTATAAAGGCGGCGAAAGCAATTATTCGATGGTGGGGAGCGTCACCATCCAAGCCAACTATAACAATAAGCAAAAAGTGAAATGGGATAACAAACTGGAATTGAAGTTGGGCTACCAAACTACGAGAGGTGACACCATCCATCGGTATAAATCCTCAGAAGACCTGATCAGATACACCGGCAAACTCGGACTGCAAGCCACCAAACGATGGTATTACACCTTGCAGCTGATCGCAAACACGCAGTTCACCCACGGATTCAAAAACAACGACCCGCGGATTTACTCAGGATTCATGTCGCCGTTTAATCTGAATATGTCGCTCGGTATGGATTACAATGTAGATTGGTTTAAGAGTCGGCTCAAAGGAACCATGCATATCGCTCCCTTGGCAGGCAATTTCCGCTATGTGCGGCTGCTCGACCTGTCGCAGCGTTACGGCCTCGACGAAGGCAAACACACACTGGTGGATTACGGTTCCGAATTCACCGTAGACCTGAACTGGAAACTTTCAGAGATGATTAAATGGCGAATGCGCATCTATGGCTACACCACCTATCGCCGCGCCGAACTGGAATGGGAAAACACCATAGCCTTTCAGTTCAACAAATACTTCAGCACCAATCTCTTCATCTATCCGCGGTTCGACGACGGAACGACTCCAGACCATCATCACGGCTATTGGCAGTTGAAGGAATATGCATCAATCGGCTTCGCTTACTCCTTTTAAAAGGCAGAGTGAATGACGAATGTTGGAATGTTGATTTATTTGCGCTTGCGCGCAAACGCAAATATGCGCAGATTCCAAGCAAGCGGATGTTAATACTTAATTATACTTAACAAGACGGCGTTTAATACTTAAAATTACGATTTTTATTTATCTTTTTTAGCTTAAAGCTTGCATTTGGAAGTGTTTTTTAGTATTTTTGCGGCTGAAAAAAGGATTCAAGTAGGGTTGAAGAAGATTTATTACATATTGATAGCAACGATGATTCTCTGTGCAGCTTGTGAATTTAGGCTCAAGCCCAACGAGTGGAGCGATCGTGATGCGCGCATCGAAGTGCGCCGATATGATCGTTTGGAGATTCGTTATCTTACCACGGGCGACTATTCGGCGTTGCAGGAAATGAATATGGAATATCCCATCGAAACCCGCACATTGATAGAGAAAGTCTTGCAGTTGGGCAGTGTGGATGATCCCGAAATCAACGGTCGATTTCTCAGATATTATCAAGATTCCACCTTACAGACCATCGTTGCAGATGTGCAAATGGAGTTTGCAAAGATGGAGGATGTGAATAGCGAACTTGCCGAGTCATTCGGTCGGTTGAAAAAATGGCTTCCGAAGATAAATATGCCAACCTTTTATGCGCAGATCGGGGCGCTGGATCAGAGTGTCATCGTGGGTAACGGCGTGATCGGGATATGTTTGGATAAGTATTTGGGTGTGAATTATCCGATTTATAAAAAGTATTATTCGCGTGGTCAACGTTTGTCGATGGACCGGCAGTTTATCGTGCCCGATTGTCTGATTTTTTATTTGCTGAGTCTGTATCCGATGCCCAATTATGATGCGCGAACGCAAATCGAAAAGGATTTACACATGGCTAAGGTGATGTGGGTGGCTAATAAAACATTGGGAAAATCGTTTTTTGAAACTCGTTATGTCGCAATGGTCGAGGCGTATATGAATAAACAAAAAAATTGCAACATCGAAGCGCTGTTGCAATTGGATGATTATTCTGCGATGGCAAAGTGAGACGCTTATGGCTGTGAATGATGATTCATTCCCTGATAAGCGCCGATTTCTTTCATCCGATTAACCAATCGGTTGGTAAACTCATAATTTTTCAGTCCCCAACGAGGGGCAATCAGCAGCTCGGCAGGCGACTGACTGACAAACCGTTCGAGCACAAGATCCTTACGGAGTCGGGTGATATAGCCGATGATCAGCTCGATATATTCGTTTACATCATACACATGGAAAGGTTTGTGAGCATATTCTCGTGCCAAAGTTGTGCCTCGAATGATCTGCATTTGATGGATTTTCAGGATGTCGAGAGGCAATGATGAAATGATGGGAGCTTGTCGGATGCTCTCTTCGGCATCCTCTCCCGGAAGTCCCAAAATGACGTGTCCGCCCGTGAGAATACCCCTTTGATGAGTCATTTCGATGGCTTTTTGCGCGCATTCGAACGTGTGTCCGCGATTGATTCGGCGTAAAGTGACATTGTTGGCAGTTTCAATGCCGTATTCGATCAGCACGAATGTGCGTCGACTGAGCGTTTCTAAATAGTCAAGAAGAGGAGTGCTGATGCAGTCGGGACGCGTTCCGATGACGAGTCCCACGACACCTTCCGTGCGGAGCGCCTCTTCATACATCGCCGCAAGTACCGAAACAGGCGCATAAGTATTGGTGTAAGCCTGGAAATATGCCAAATAGCGCATCTCGGGATATTTGTGTGCAAAAAATGCTTTGCCCTCTTGCAGTTGTTCGCCAACGGTCTTCCGCCGATCGGTATACGCCGGATTGAAAGTTCGATTGTCGCAAAATGTGCAACCGCCAGTGCCTATTCGTCCGTCTCGATTAGGACAAGTGAAGCCCGCATCAATAGCAATCTTCTGCACCCGAAAGGGGAATTGCCCCCTGATCCATGTCCCGAAATCGTTATAAAGTTGTGTCATCGTTGTGTCCAAAGCCCATTCATCTCGCTCTTGATTTGCAAAAGTAATGCTTTTTCCTCAATAATGATTGGTGTAAAAGAGGCGTAACCTAAAATGAATTAACTTTGTATTGCAGACGCCACGTTCTTATCTCGAACAGGCAGAATAAAATGGATTTTGGATCTTACTCCATTGCAAGGTTGCACGAACAATGCTGTTGGGCGCTACACCCATGACTTTCAGATGGATTTAAAGATGGATTTAAAGCCCTCCCAATTTCTTTTTTCTTTGTTTTCTCGATATAAATACTTATTTTTGCACCTCAAATTACATGACATCATCATATCGAAAATGAAGAAAATCATCTATGATAAATTTGATAAAAACGCCATAACGGCTTTGCCGAAGATCACTTTCCCGGGACGGATCATCACGATCATCAGTCCGGAAGAGACCGAGCGAGCTGTGGACTATTTGCTGGAGAGCGACATCCTCGGTGTGGACACCGAGACGCGACCGGCTTTTAAGAAAGGCGAACAACATAAGGTTGCTTTACTGCAAGTGTCTACACGGGATACATGTTTTCTTTTCCGACTGAATCACACGGGTATGACGCCTGCCATCTTGCGGCTCCTTGAAAATGAGAAAGTGCCGATGATCGGGCTTTCCTTACACGATGATATTCTGTCGCTGCACAAGAGCGCAGACTTCAAACCGGGACTTTTCATCGATTTGCAGAATGTTGTGGGCGAATTAGGCATCCAAGATCTGAGTTTGCAGAAGCTTTATGCCAATCTTTTCAGCCGTAAGATCAGCAAACGCCAGCGCCTGACGAATTGGGACGCGCCTGTGCTGACCGACAAACAAAAGGCTTATGCGGCTACGGATGCATGGACTTGCATCAATCTTTACGAAGAGATCGGTCGGCTGAAAGCCACGGGAGACTATGAGATCATTCATCATGCGTGATGGCGTGGTTTGTGATCGATCGATGAATGAAATACAAGAAAGAATCTCACATGATGAATTATAAGAATGTCTTTTTAAAGCGCGGCAAGGACGAGAGTCTCAAACGGTTTCATCCTTGGGTGTTTTCGGGTGCCATAGAGCGGATGGACGACGGCATGACCGAGGGAGAAACAGTGCGCGTGTGCACGTCGGATGGCGACTTTATTGCCGTGGGGCATTACCAAATCGGCTCTATTGCGATACGCGTCCTTTCTTTTCGCGATGTGACGATCGATGCTGATTTCTGGCAGAATAGACTCTTATCCGCCTTCCAAATGCGCATGACCATCGGCGTTGTTGGTGCTGACGGTGGAAACGATACCTTTCGATTGGTGCATGGCGAGGGCGATCTGCTGCCCGGATTGGTCATCGACTGTTATGGTCGCACGGCTGTGATGCAGGCCCATAGTGTGGGGATGCATCTTTGTCGGCAAGAAATCTGCGAGGCGCTGCTGGTGGTGATGGGCAAGCGAATCGATCATGTTTATTATAAAAGTGATACGACGCTTCCTTTCAAAGCCGAACTCGGTCAAGAGAATGGTTTTCTCGTGGGAGGTAGTCAAGAGAATACGGCCGTGGAAAACGGTCTGAAATTCCATATCGATTGGCTCAAAGGGCAAAAGACAGGATTCTTTATCGATCAGCGCGAAAACCGTGCACTCTTGGAGAGATATGCCGCGGACGACAAGTCCTAAACGTGTTCTGTTATACCGGAGGGTTCTCTGTCTATGCCATGCGAGGTGGGGCAAAGCTGGTTCATTCTGTGGACAGCAGTGCAAAAGCCATCGAACTGACGAATAAAAATGTGGAGATGAATTTCCCCGGTGATCAGCGGCACGAGGCTTTTTGTGAAGATGCATTCAAATTTTTGAATGCCGCCAACGGGAAATACGATCTATTGATCCTCGATCCGCCTGCTTTTGCCAAGCGACTGACGGCATTGCGTAATGCATTGAAGGGCTACACACGCCTGAATGCAAAAGGATTGGAACGCATCAAATCCGGAGGTCTTTTGTTCACATTCAGTTGCAGTCAGGTGGTGAGCAAAGATCATTTCCGCAATGCCGTGTTCACAGCCGCGGCGCAAGCCGGTCGCAAGGTGCGCATCCTGCACCAATTGCACCAGCCGGCAGATCATCATCAATATTTATCACCCCGAAGGCGAATATTTAAAGGGGCTCGTGCTTTATGTGGAATAAACAGATCAAAGAGTATTCATCATTTCACTTGAATAGCAGACAGCAAGGATGAATTGTGAAGTATGAATCGTGAATCATTCAAATATTTGGTGGCCTTATCCGGTGGAGCCGACAGCGTAGCTTTGCTTTGCGGGCTACATTCGTTGGGGTATCGGGTGGAGGCTGTGCATTGCAACTTTCATCTCCGTGGAGAAGAGTCCGACCGCGACGAACGCTTCTGTCAAGCACTGTGCAAAAAACTGAATGTGCCGTTCCACATCGCCCTTTTCGATACGCTCACTTATGCCCAACTGCACAAGATCAGCATTGAAATGGCTGCGCGTGAGCTTCGTTATCGCTATTTCGAACAGTTGCGTCAAGACATCGGGGCCGCTGCCGTTTGCGTGGCCCATCATCGTGACGACAATGCCGAAACCGTGTTGCTCAATCTCATCCGGGGAACTGGCATTAGCGGACTTGCAGGCATCGCGCCCCGACGAGACCACATCATTCGTCCGCTTTTGAACGTGAGCCGCACTGAAATACGCGCTTATCTCGCAGCCATCAGACAAGATTTCGTGACCGACAGCACTAATCTCGTCGATAATGCCGTGCGTAATAAAATCCGGCTCAACATCATTCCGCTGTTGGCCGAAATCAATCCGTCGGTCAGTGAGAGCATAGCCAAAACTGCCGAGCGCATGCGCGAAGCTGAAAAAATCATAGACCACTCCCTGACCGAAGTGGCGCAGCACATCTGCGAACCACGAGAACGAGGATTTGCCGTTTCCATCGCGAAATTACAAAACACGGTTTCACCTGAATACACGCTGTATCACCTACTCAACAACCACGGCTTTCGTCCCGCACAAATCGAACAAATAGCCAACAATCTCGATGCCGAAACGGGCAAGGAATGGCATTCCGAAACGCATGCAGCGTTGATTGATCGCGGCTTTTTACTGCTGGAACCCATCGCGCCAGCCCCAGCTCGCCCCATGACAATCCCCGAAGACGGCACCTACTGCTATGCCGATGAAATCCGGTTCCGATGCTCGTCGATGGCGATCAGCACCGATTTCCGCCCGAGCCGATCGCCCGACGAAGTGACTCTCGACGCGTCGCACATCCGCTTCCCGCTCATCATCCGACGCGTGAAGCCAGGCGATCGCCTGATCCCGTTCGGTATGCGCGGATCGAAGTTGGTCAGCGATTTTCTGACCGACAGCAAACTCTCTCTCTTTGAAAAGCGCCGCCAACTGGTCATCACCGATTCTTCCGACCAAATTTTATGGCTCGTGAGACTTCGTCCCGCCGAGCCCTACCGTGTCACAAGTGCCACAAAAAATGTTCTGATCATCAAGATCCTGGGTTAGCAGGCATCCCTTTCGCCCCCAAAAGCCAACAGAGTCTCCTTTCGCCTCCATCGAGAACTGTTAAAAAAAAGGGCAAAAAAGGCGGGAAATGAGGCCTTCCTAACCACTTGATAATAAACACCTTACAGAGACGTGAAAAATAGGTGCGCATCTCGTTCAAACTTTCTGCGCACCAAGTTTAAACTTTCTGCGCAGAAAGTTTGAACGACGACC
>NZ_BAIX01000046.1 GCF_000613405.1 Hoylesella enoeca JCM 12259
TTCTGCGTGGGTCGTCAAAGTTTATCACATAGAACTGTGGTTTTACCTTGTAAGCGTCCAAATGCTGGAGCAGGTGATTATAGGCAATCTCGGAAAGGTCTGGGAACTTGTAGTCGTAGATGTACATGGCAAAGCCTTTCTCTATCTGCTGCTTGATGTAGTTGTTCACGATAGCGTAGGACTTACCAGAACCCGGTGTACCGAGCACCATTGAGGCACGGAACGGATTGACTACGTTAATCCAACCATTGTTCCACTTCTTCTTATAGTAGAAGCGTGTAGGAAGATTGACAGAGTATTCATTCTCCATCAACCGAGTTTCCTGCATAAAACTCTCGTTCTCTGTATTGAAAACATCGTCCATCAGGTTGTTTTTGAGTAGTCGCTCATCCATACGCCACCCATCAGCAGACAGATATAGCCAACGGACAGCGTAAATATATAGAGGGAAGCTACCCCAATCTTGCCGATGGGTAATACCAGTAGCCACCAGTTGAGAAAGAAGAATACAAAGCCAGAGAAAAGCACCGTCCAAATCTTCGGCCACGTAATTTCCTCCTCTTTCACGCCCTTTGTCCCAAGGCAGGACAAAGCAAGGAACACCACACAAAAGAGTTTTGTCCAGAGGATAGACGAGAATAATCCCGTTGTACGCTGGAAGTTCATCAATATCTTGTTGATGATACCGAGCGTAAAGTGCCACTCTTGAAATGCCTCGTAACAGAACCAATAACAGTTAACGAGGAGGAATATCACCGATATGCCCCGCATAAAGTCCATAACTTTACCCAATGCTCTTAAATCATCTTCTTGTGCCATTGCAGTTTTATTTAGAATATCGTTTGAATACTATTTGAAAAGTTTTTGAATATAATTTGAACAGTGTACTTAGCGCTTCCTGCGTTTAAGATTTACCTTATTTTGTCTGCGGAGCTTACGTTGCCAAGTCGCTTCTTTCCAATCATCGTTGCCCGTAGATGTAAAAGAGTCCCCCACCATATCCTCGATAAGTTCATCGATAAGGTTGTCACCTTCCTCAGCATTGGATTGTAAAGGTTGGCCAGTTGCCGATTGTTCCAAACGAGCAAACGGACTGCCATACAGCGTTTCGTCCAAGAATGAGTTATGGGCAGGATTGGAGAAATAACCATTGAATACATTGGCGGCATATCCCTTGCCCAATCTGGAACCATTGAGTGCAACACCCTGCTCGTCATCAATAAAGGTAATACCGTAAATTCTTCCATTATCATTCTTTCGGATTACCACACGCAAGCCTTGTTCCTCCAATCTTTGCCGAAGTTCTTTCTCCGTATTGGGAGAGGTACGCATAGTTTGTAACACTTTGTTCCTGACGGTTGGTATCAGTGGTTTGACGTTTTGTTTCGACTTCTGTATTCTGTTCTGTACGGCAGTATAGCCCACACCACGACCGATGTCCGATGCGTTGATGGGTGTACTTATTTTGCCTCCCTTATCATCAGTCGAAACATAGACCAGTCCATCGTATTTCTTTCCCCGAAACTCCGTCTTTACTTCTTCTACGGCAAGGTTATATTTGCTCAGAATGGCGTTCAGTTCTCCTAATGAACAAAACTTATAATGTTTCAGCACCATGCGGACAACGCTTGCCACCTGCTCCTTGATATTTCCTTGGGTGGTATCAATTTGGGGCGTTTCTTCCACCGCTTTGTCAGCGACCTTTGAACTTGGAATGAGACCAAACCTCTTTTCCAAGGCATCGGTAATCTTCTTGCTCCGCCGTTTCTCAAACTTGTCGTTAATCTTTCGTCCCTCTCCGTCCACTCGAAGCGACACGATGTGTATATGCTCACGGGCGATGTCGTTGTGTTTGAACACAATATAGGGTTGCTTGCCATAGCCAAGTTCTTCCATATACTCCTTGGCAATCTGCATAAGTGTTTCATTGGAGAGTTTCTCGTCCGGGTGAGGATTGAGGGAGCAATGGAACACCGTTTTCTTGGTACGGCATTTCTTGGGTATCAATGCTTCCATATCTGCAAACACCTCCTCCATCGTATAATATCCCTCCTTGTCCTGATACAACTCAGCGGCAAGGAGAATGCTTGCTTCCCCTTTCTCCACCTTTTTGAAGTTATAGCCGAGTGCCCCTCCAAGGTTCTCCGTTGCAGAAATCTTGGCAATCATTTCTTGCGGTAGTCTATGGTCAGACTGACAGCCTGCTCCTGTAAGGTGATAATTTGAGCCGACAAATTTTCTAATTTTTCAAGCATAATCTGTGCGGTTTTTACGCTGTGATAGCTGTTGATGGCACGCACGGTCTGGTTATACAACACACCAATCTTATGAATTTGTGCCGTCAGTTCAGAGAGTTTTCGGTAATATTCCACGGCGGATTTATCCACCGTTATCACCTTGAAACTCTCTCCAAGAATACGACCACGCACGAAATCCGACTTGGTCTGCGCCCCTGAACGCTGAAACAAATCAATCGCTCGCTGCTGGTCTTTGGGATTGGGAAGACGGGTGTCCCATCTGTCCCATCGTTCAATCTTATCATTCATTGTCTTTCCTTTTTGTAATTACGACTTTGGAGTAATTCTCTCCCCCCTCGGGGCAAGGGTCTTTGTCGGCAGAAACGGAGTTTGTCGGACAAAGACACACCTTGCCAATATCAAGAGTTGATACGATTGAAGTATCCACTTTTGGGGTGTCTGCTTCGGGACGTTACCTCCATGTATTATTCTCGCCTGCAAAGTTACGTCAGATTTTCAAATATCTCATTATCAGAGATATTCACTCTTTTTCCTCGTATTTCCCTGCACTTCATCGCTGTAATAAAATCAGCAGAAATATCATTTATTTTGCAATCAGAACGAGCGAACAATGGTATGATAACACAAGCAAAAAATATATCATATTACCGTTGGCTTGCACCAAAGATGACAAGAAGGAACAATACATATTCATAACAATTTATTGTCATGACAAACTATTGTCAATACAACAAATTGTAAGAACTTGAAATCGTCCTTTTGGACTATCGCCCGAACCATACGCAGTCAGAGCAAACTGTCTGCTGATGACTCTTAATAATGAGAGAATATCCAAACATCAAATAGACAAATAATATGAACTAAGAAATTATCATTATGGAGAACAAAGAACAACGCCCCCTTTTTCTGGGCTTCTCTTCCCAAAAGGGAGGAGTGGGAAAAAGTACTCTTGCCGAAATCGTAAGCAGCATATTGTACTACGAACAAGGCATCAACCTCTTCGTGATGGACTGCGACCTGTCGCAAGACTCTTTCTACAAACTGAGGGAACGTGAGAAAAGTATCGTTCAGGAGAGCGAAGAGCTTTCCAAATCCATGCAGGAGTACTTTCATCACCTTGGCAAAAAAGCATACAGAATTTACAAGTCTGCACCCAAGGAAGCCGTCAGGACTGCACGAAGTAAAATCGACGGTATCAGCAACGAGAAGTACCAGTTGGTTATATTTGATTTCCCGGGACATGCCGGAACAACCGAACTGATGGAACTGTCCCTTCAGATGGACTATATCCTTTCTCCGATTGAAGCCGATATTCAGTCGCTGGTTTCATGTCTGGCATACGCCAAGACTATCACGGAGATTGGAGTTTCGATGTCCGACTCCCGGATAAAGGACATTATCCTGTTCTGGAACAAGGTGGACAGAAGAGTAAGGAACATCATCATCGACGAATATACAAAGCTCATCCATGAATACGAACTCACGCTCCTGCCCGGCTATGTATATGCCACGCACCGCTTCTCTCACGAACTTTCCACATACGGACTGCGCGGAGTGTTCCGCTCTACCTATCAGCCTCCTGCAAGGGGATTACGAATGGGTACAGGGCTGAACGAACTCGTCAATGAGATAATTCAACGTCTCAAACTAAAAACGAAAACAGTAAATGGCAACGATTGAGGAAAGAAAGCAACAGCTGGAAAACAAGCTGAAGAAAATGGCAGAGGACAATGTCGTGGTAAAACCTGTCACGATACCAAACTCCTTCGACCTTCCGAGGATACTGAGTCCTCCCCTGCAACATCAGGGGAGGAAGACAATAATTTAGAAGAGACGAAAGAAACGAAAACAGCAAAAGAAAAACCGGTAGATGAAATAGAAAGAGAGGAAACGGGGAACACGGAACAGAAACGGGAAAGGAAACCGAGAATGGAAAAGCCCGGCGTGTCCTCCCTTTCCATAGAGGACTACCGTTCCCTGTACTTTCATCCCGTCCGCTCCCAAATGCGGACAGCCTTCTCCATTAATCTGGAAACGCTGCAGAACCCGCGCAACGTGTTGCAGGACTTGGGGGAGCGTGTTTCCATAGCCGCATATATAGACAACATTCTTAGGGAACACCTGCGTGAACATTTGGAATTGCTCAACAGTGCGGCAGCAAAACAAAGACGCAAGACAACATAACACTATGATGGAAACAATACTTTTCAGTTTTATACTGATACTCATCATCATTTGGATAATGCTGGGTATCCTGTACTTCTATATGCGGCATGTTTCTCCGTATGGCATCCTTATCAAGAAAAATAAAAAGTGCAATGAGCAGACCAAGGAGAATGAAGCGACGAAGGAAAAAGACGGACAAAAAGGAGAAGGAAAAGAAGATCAAACCGAGTTTGTACTGATTGGCAAAAGCCGTTCCATTTCCCCTATTATCCCACAAGTTCCCTCTGCTTCTTCATCTGAAAATTCAGAGCAGAATAGTAATAATTTTGCACCTCAGAACTCCGAAAAGAAAGAGGACATGAAGGAAGAGGACAACGAGATGGACGTTGATTTCGAGATGGAGCGAGTTGATGAGGATGAGGTCGCCCGTGAGGAATTAATTCTGCCCATTGAGCCCACATCGGACGAAACCGAGATGTCAGGGCAGTCCGTCCTCGCACGTGACTTAGTCCGCCTGCAAAAATGGGTAAAGAACTGTGAGGAGGCTGATGAGAAAGAAGTCAAAGAGACCATTCGGCAGCTTCAAGACTCAGATCTATTGGATAAGTACAAGGAGAACATCGCCAAGATGCAGGGTGAGCAAACTTCGCTATTGGAGAAAATCCGTAAAACGGAAGAACAAAGCGAGCAACAAGCAATGTTGTTTTCTCAAAACTCAATACCGGCAGATTCAAGCGCTTCTGACACTTCATCCGATAATGACGACGACAAGCCTCTTTCATATTATCTGTAAACAATCAACGATGGAAGCGGGAAAAGAAAATGGCTCATTAACAGCTACAAGGTTTCCACATGAAAATGTGCCTCTCTTTCCCCTTCCTTTTAAGAACAAGCAATTTTATCACACTTAAAATTATAACATACAAATGAACAAAAAAATTACACTGATGATGCTCCTGCTGATGACTGCCACCATAGGAGCATACGCACAAGGCAATGGTATTGCCGGTATCAATGAAGCTACAAAAATGGTAACCTCCTATTTCGATCCCGGCACGAAACTCATTTATGCCGTAGGGGCGGTAGTGGGGTTGATTGGAGGCATTAAAGTGTACAACAAGTTCTCAAGTGGTGACCCCGATACGAGCAAGACCGCAGCCTCTTGGTTCGGTGCGTGTATCTTCCTCATCGTGGCTGCCACTATCTTGAGAAGTTTCTTCTTGTAAGGCGATGGCTGCATTTGAAATCAACAAGGGTGTAGGTCGGACGGTAGAGTTCAAGGGCTTGAAGGCACAGTACCTCTTCCTCTTTGCAGGAGGGCTGCTTGCCGTCTTCATTCTCGCGGTCATTCTCTATCTCTGCGGAGTCAGCCAAGTAGCCTGTCTTGTCATAGGTGTCGTGGGTGCCAGCCTTGTGGTATGGCAAACGTTCACCATGAACAGAAAGTATGGGCAATATGGGCTGATGAAAAAGGGAGCAGTGCGTATGCACCACGCTACCTTGTGAACCGCCGTACGGTCTGCCACCTTATCCGTAACCTTCAACCAAAGAATGCGAAGAAATGAGAAACAGAAGCAAGATAACAACTTTGGAATCGAAGTTCCCGCTGCTCTCCGTAGAGCAGGGCTGTATGGTGAGCAAGGACGCTGATATCACGGTGGCTTTCCGTGTGGAATTGCCCGAACTCTTCACCGTCACCTCTGCCGAATATGAGGCGATGCACTCGGCTTGGCACAAGGCAATAAAAGTGCTGCCCGATTACAGCATCGTACACAAGCAGGACTGGTTCATTAAGGAGGACTATCAAGGAAAGCTCTCCGATGGTGGATTGAGTTTCCTTGCCCGTTCCTCTGAACGGCACTTCAACGAACGTCCGTATCTCCACCATATTTCATAAGATTAAGCTAAATATCAAGTCATAAAGTTTCAATTCTAATAAAAATAGGTTACCTTTGCATATAAAATCAGCTCCTTATGAAACCAATGATAAAATATAGAGGGGGAAAAACAAAAGAAATCCCTCACATAATGTGGCATGTTCCTAGATTTTCTGGTAGATATGTCGAGCCTTTCTTTGGTGGTGGTGCTCTCTTTTTTTATTTGGAGCCTAGAGACGCTATCATCAATGACATAAACAAGCAACTAATTAATTTTTATAAAGGTGTGAGAAACTATTTCCCAAAACTTCGAAAAGAATTGGATGAAATAGAGGCTTTATATGAAATTAATAGGCGTGATTATGATATATTGAAGGCAAGTACGCCTAACGAAAGAGTGGTAGATAATAATGAAGCTTTATATTATTTACTACGGGATATGTTTAACAACAAGATCCGTAAAGAGTATAGTGATGCATTACTCTATTATTTCATTAACAAAACAGCGTACTCGGGTATGATAAGATACAACTCTGACGGAGAATTTAATGTGCCTTATGGTCGTTATAAGCATTTAAGTACCCAACAAGTATCTTTTTCTCATAGCCAGCTGTTAAAACGAGCTGAGATACACAATGTAGATTATAGCAAAATCTTTGATATGTGTAATGTCGATGATTTTATTTTCTTAGATCCTCCGTATGACTGTGTATTTTCAGATTATGGAAATGTAGAATATAAAGAGGGCTTCAATGAAGACAATCATAGGAAGTTAGCAGAAGATTTTAAAAATCTCTCATGTAAGTCATTAATGGTTATTGGAAAGACTCCCCTAACAGAAGAACTGTATAAAGAGTTTATAATCGATGAGTATAAAAAGACCTATGCAGTAAATATAAGGAATAGATTTAAGTCGGAAGCCAAACATATTGTAGTAGCAAATTATAAAAAAGATTGGGATAATGTACAGATAATTACGGACAACGTAAACAAAGAATACACTGTTCCTGAAACTACGCAAATAATGTTGTTTGAATCTAAAAAGAAATATCATGGCAAGAATTGATAGTAGAACGCTGTTCTTGACAACATCGCCAAGAACACCTAACAAGATGATACCTGAAATCAGCCTTTTGATAGAACACTTTACAGGTGAAAAGTGGAATAAGGAAAGCCAATGTGCTTTTATGGAAGTTTTGAGGGAAGAGAACTTCTTCAATGGCAAAGGTGAGAAAGACCCTTCTTTCAGTGCAAGAGATAGAATAAACCGTGCTCCTAAATCTTTAGGCTTCGTTAGACTTTCCCCAACGATAGAACTGACACCTGCTGGTGAGAAACTCATTACTTCCAAACGAAAGGATGAAGTTTTCTTACGCCAAATGTTAAAGTTTCAAGTACCTTCTCCTTATCACAAACCTTCAAATAAAGCAGCGAAGTTCTGTATAAAGCCATACTTGGAAATGCTACGTTTAGTAAGAACAATGGGAACTTTAAAATTCGATGAGCTACAAATTTTTGGAATGCAGCTTACTGACTGGCATGACTTTGAGAATATCGTACATAAGATTGAGACCTTTCGCATCAAAAAAACAAAGCATAAAGGCAGCTACAGAGTGTTTAAGGCAGAATACCTGAACACTGAACTAAAACAAATCTATAAAGACCGTATCAAGCAAGGAATGATAAAGACACGAGAAAGTGCAGATACTTCGCTTGAGAAATTCCTATGTACACAGTCAAGCAATATGAGAGATTATGCCGACTCATGTTTTAGATATTTAAGGGCAACAGGTCTTGTCAATGTGTCACAAGTAAGTAAGTCTCTTTCTATAATACCTGAACGCATAAATGATGTTGATTACCTTTTGGAAAGTATAGAACGTAATCCACTATCATTTGAAAATGAAGCAGAGTATTGCACCTATCTTGGTAATGCAAGTACTCCCGTTTTACTTACTGACAACAGAGATAATCTGATAGAAAAACTGAAGACAGAGTTTGCAAAACATACTATCCCTACGGCTGCTTCTACGGAGGAACTTAAAGACTTGTTAGGTGAGTTGAGAGACAAACAGCGGGAAGAAAATATCAAAGACGAAGTCAAGTGCATAAAAGAATATAAACTTTACGATGATATTCAATCTGTGTTCGGCAACATTACAGCCAAAAAGTATTACGATAACCCTATTATGCTAGAATGGAACACATGGCGGGCTATGACTATGCTTGACGGAGGTAACATTAAGGCTAATCTAAATTTTGACGATTTTGGAAAACCTCTTTCAACGGCAGCAGGAATATGCTGATATTGTCTGCGATTATGGAGACTTCCTTGTTACTGTAGAAGTAACAATGGCTTCAGGACAGAAACAATTTGAAATGGAAGGAGAACCCGTTAGCAGACATCTTGGTAAATTAAAGAAGTTATCGGGTAAACCATGTTATTGCTTATTCATTGCACCGACAATCAATGATGCTACTATTTCGTTTTTTTATATGCTACACAAAACAAATTTAGCAGTGTATGGAGGGAAATCTACGGTAGTACCAGTTCCGCTATCACTCTTTCAGAAGATGGTAGAAGATTCCTACAAGGCGAGTTATTTTCCTAAACCAAGCAACATTAAAGCCTTTTTTGAAACTTCTGAAACTCTTGCAGAGAAAACTAATAATGAAGTATTGTGGTATAGAAGCATGCAAGAAAAGGCGATGGATTGGCTAGGGTAAGAATCTATAATTTCATATAAATAATATGGCAGAAGAGAATATATTTGATTTTCAGATACACTACTATCTAAACCAAGAAGGCCTCCATCAAATGGATGCCAAAATCTTGAATGAGTGTGAGCGTCAATTGCTTGATGCTTTTGATTTCATTAAGGCTTGTACAGGAGATTTTAAAATTGAAGTAACACCGAAGAAGGAAGGTGGACTAATAGAATCTTTTGTTATAGTTGCTATCATAATTGGTAAATCTGATACATTTAAGAATCTTATCAATGCTCTTATCCAAAAATTCTTTTCTTCTACACAGACTAAGCTTGCTAATAGTAATGCTAGAATAGAGTTGTATGAGAAAGTTAAGAACGGGACTTTAACAAAAGAAGAAGCAGAAGAACTTATAGATGAAAAGAAGGTTAGGAAGTGCGTTAGTAATTACTTTAAATCGCTCGAAAAAGCAGATACAGTAACTTCTGTAGAAGCGTCTGTTAAAAAAGATGGAGAACAAAAGCCTTTTAGTTCATCTAAAATCATAAAAGCTGATTTTACAAAAAAAATACTTTCAGATACTACCACCGAAGATAAAACAGAGACAGCAGGAACGACTATTCGAATTCTTTCACCTGTTTTGCGGCAAGGACATGGGAAAGTTTGGAAAGGCTACTATTCAGGAAAGACAATTGAATTCAAAGTTTTAGATAAGGAGTTCTTGGAACAGGTTTACAATAATGAAATTAAATTTGGGGCAAATACTGTGATAACTTGTACTCTTATTACTATTACAAAGAAGAAGGTAGAGAATGGAGAATACACAAACTTAAAACCTGAATATGCAGTGAAAGATGTCCTCCAGTGGGAAGATGACTATACCTTTAAGAATAGTACCAAACGATATAAGAAAATTAAGGCAAACGAGCAACAGTTAGATTTATTTAATCAAGATCAAATCCAAAATAAATAGGAGTTTTACTAAAAACGTGCAAAAAAGATTATAAACTGAGCTGACTGAAATTTAATTCCGTGCTAAGACTCTTAAAATTGTCTTATAGGACAATTCAAATTCTCTTATAAGACAATTTTAATTCTCTTATAGGACAATTTTTGTTATCTAATAACTATTGATAATCAGGTAGTTACAGAGGCGAATTTTTGACTATGAAATGCCATAAAAAAGATGTGCAGAAGTAAAATATTCTGCACATCTAAATGGGTTACTAATCCGACGATTTTAGCTACTTAAGGATGAAAATTTTCGTCTATATCTGGACCAGAATGTTCTTCAGGTTTAGGCTTCTTTCCATCTGTAGCATTCACGATATCCTCCTGTGGCGTAAAATCAAGAAGACGGGCATCAAGGGTATCGCGCATGGTTGTACTCTTCGTAAATTGCACATTAACCTGCTTGATAAGTTGTGCGCCTTTCTTCTTTGCTTCGGCTGCAGTCGGAGCACCTTGCGATTTCATTGTGAGGCGGAACGAACCTAAATCACCAAGGCGGACTGTATTACCATTTTCTAATGCCTCCATAACCTCGTATTGCAAAGCATCTAAAACGGCTTTAACGTCAGCACTTGAAACAGTTGAACGTTTTTCCACACGCTTTACTATCTGCGCAAGCGACATCGGTGTGGTTGGTGCCATTTGCGGATAATACTTAATCTCGTTTTTCTTCAGCGGATTTTTCTTCGCTTGAATTACATATTTTATCATATCCTATAAATTTAAGGAGGTTAGTAATGAGCACAAAGGTAATGATTTTTCTTTATAATCTACAAAAGACAAAATAATATTTTCTAACATTTCTTGAAAAATATTTTCTGAAAACATTGCTTCTATGGAGGAGCAGCGTGCAGAAACGGCTGCTTCTACGGCAAAGATAGAAAGCTCCATGCATCGCTATGAGGAGAATAATCGCCTCTTGAACTCCTTTTACGCTCCCGATCCAAACGAGCAGGAGCGTGAAGCCTTGCGCTCGGAAATAGATAACCTTAAAAAGGAACTCTCTGCCAAAGACAGCAGGGAGGACAATGAAGAGAAACGACAGCTTGCCTTGATGGAAAAGAGCTATCAGATGGCAGCGAAGTATCTCCCCAAGGCTTCTGCCGCTGCACCATCTTTGGGTAATGACTTTACCGAGAGTAAGGGACAAACGGCTACGGACAAAGGGCTGCGCATGAGCAATAATACAAGCGGAGGTTCGGCCGACTTGCCTGCAATGGAAATCTTGGCGGAACGCAAACAGGTAGTGTCCTCACTGGGGCAACCGATGAGCGATGCGGATTTCATCAAGGAGTATGGCACGAAAGCACGCAACTTGGGCTTCCATTCGCTCGCAAGCGCGGCTGCACCCACGATGCGCAACACACTGAAAGTAGTTGTGGACAGGACTACTGTTCTTAAGGAGGGTGACAATGTCGTACTCCGTCTGCTTGAAAGTGCCAAAGTGCAGGGCTTGCGTATTCCACGACAGAGCCGACTGATAGCCGCTGCCAAGATTGAGGGCAACCGTATGCACCTGCTCATCAAGAGCATTGAGGTGGACGGACATATCATAGCCGTCAAGCTCTCGGCATACGACACAGACGGACAGGAGGGTGTGTATATACCAGGTTCGGAGGACATCAATGCGCTTAAGGAAGTCGGGGCGAACATCGGCGGTTCAATGGGAACCTCCTTTACCTTCGCTTCCTCTGCCAAAGACCAGATTATCTCCGAGGCTGCCCGTGGGGTGATGCAGGGTGCAAGTCAGCTGCTTCAGAAGAAACTGCGCACCGTCAAAGTAACGCTCAAGGGTGGTTACCGCCTTTTCTTGGTTCAGTCTAAATAAAACAATCGAAAATGATAAGTAAAAATAACATCAAATCAATAGTAACAATGAAGAAAATTATTTTATCAATGGCTATGCTTGCATGGTGGGAGCCACAGCCACAGCACAGGAAAACAATGATGGTCTGACACCAAGCCGTCCGCTTACTTCGGGAGAGCTCTTTCAAGGTATGAGCCGTGCCATACCAACAGGGCGTGTCGTACTGCCATACGGCTTGGACGTAACCTTTGACAAGACCGTGCATCTTATCTTCCCTTCTGCCATTCGTTATGTAGACTTAGGTTCGCAGAACATCATCGCAGGAAAAGTGGAGGATGCAGAGAACGTACTACGTGTAAAGGCTTCGGTGAAGGACTTTGAAACGGAAACCAATATGAGTGTCATCTGTGAGGACGGCTCTTTCTATGCTTTCAACGTGAAGTATGCCGATGAGCCGGAGAAGCTCAGCATAGAGATGAAGGACTTTCTTTCCACGACGGAAGGCAGGCTGCCAAGCAACCGCTCTGATATTTACTTCAAGGAACTTGGTAACGAGTCGCCCGTATTAGTAAAACTGATGATGCAGACTATCTATCAGAATGACAGACGCAGCATTAAGCACATCGGTGCACAGCAGTTCGGCATGAAGTTCCTGCTTCGTGGCTTGTATGCCCATAATGGCTTGCTGTATTTCCACACTCGTATGGAAAACGGTACGAATATGCCGTACTCGGTAGATTTCATCACCTTTAAGGTTGTAGATAAGAAGATGGCAAAGCGCACCGCCATACAAGAACAGGTATTGCAGCCACTTCGCGCCTATCATCAGGTGATGCAGGTGCGGGGTATGGGCAGTGAACACGCTGTGTTTGCGCTCGAGCAGTTCTCTCTTGCAGAAGACAAGCAGCTTGAGGTGACACTCTATGAGAGAAATGGCGGTCGTATGCTGACTTTTTATGTAACGGCAGAAGACCTGCAGCTGGCAAAGAAGATTGATAACCTCAAACTGAAATGGTAGACATTATGAAGAAGAAAATCATTTTATCGGTTTGTGCAGCGGTGGCAATGGCTTTTAGCTTGCCATCGCAGGCACAGCGACTGATATCCAAGCAAAGGGGAATAGAGGTCGTGGGGAGTGTTCCGCTTATCAAGGGTGAAAAATTCCTTGCAGCTGACAATTTCGGCATGGGAGCATCACTCACCCGCTATCTGGGGCATGAGAACTATACCTTTGTTATGGCAGAGTATGAACAGCAGAATATGCCGTACAGAAGTTATAACGTAAAACTTAAGGATGCACTCTTGCAGGTGGGCTATATGCACCCTGTTTTCTCCGACAGAGGTAAGAACGTGTTTCTTTATGGCGGCATATCCGCTTTGGGTGGCTATGAGCAACTGAACGAGGATAAAAGGCTGCTACCCGATGGGGCGACACTGCTCGACCGCTCCCGCTTTGTCTATGGCGGTGCTGTGCATAGCTCGGTGGAAGTGTTCCTCACGGACAGAGTTCTCTTTCTTGTAAAGATGCAGGGACGTTTACTCTTTGGAACAGACGTGCATAGTTTTCGTCCAGCTGTTTCTGCAGGACTAAGGTTTAACTTTTAAGTAGAAGAAAAGATGAAGAAGATATTGAATACGATTTGGGTAATGGGTGTGCTGACCCTTGCCGTGTTTTGCCTATCTGCTTGTGATAGGGATTTGGATGTTCAGCAGTCTTATCCGTTTACGGTGGAAACAATGCCGGTTCAAAAGGACATTATAAGAGGACAGACAGCTGAGATACGCTGCACGCTAAAGCGAGGCGGTGAGTTTGCTGACACTCGCTATACGATACGTTATTTCCAGTCTGATGGCAAGGGCTTGCTAAGAAATGATAACGGCACGGTCTTTAAGCCGAATGACCGCTATCCGCTTACGAAGGATGTGTTCCGCTTATACTACACTTCGCTCTCAGCCGACCGCCAGACGATTGATGTATATGTGGAGGATAGTTTTGGTAAGGTTCAGCAGCTGACCTTTAGTTTCAACAACGAGCGGGAAGAGGGCAAGGATAAGGATAAGCCTGCATCTTCTCGCCACTAAGAACGTAATTGATGCGAACGATAAATGCTTTCATTTTACTTTGTGTATTCTGCCTGTTCTGTCAGCCGACCCTTGCTCAGCGCAGGGTGCGGCTGGCAGACTTGCCACCTTTTGAGCGTGCGGTAGTCGTAGTAAAATACTTTGAGGGTATGCACGGCTGGAAGAATTATCCGTATGTTGGATATGGGCATCAGCTGCAACCAGGAGAGCATTTTACGGCAGATATGACGGAACGGCAGGCAGACTCCCTGCTCCGTGCCGACCTTTGGAAATGCTTTGAACACTTCAAGGGATATGGCAAGGATGCCCTGCTGCTGACCATGCTTGCCTATAATGTGGGTGTAGGGCGATTGCTTGGTTATGGCAAGCACCCCAAGAGTAGGCTGCTACGAAAGATAGAGTCGGGAGATAGGAACTTTTATAGGGAGTATGTTTCGTTCTGTCGCTACAAGGGAAAGGTTTTGAATGGGTTAGTCAAACGCCGAAAGGTTGAGTTTGCGTTGTTCTTTATCATCTGACTATATTAAACCAAGAATTATTCCTATGATGTTGTTTCTATTTTGCTGAAAAATTGTAACTTTGTATTACTATTAAATAGGATAAGCAATGAATAAAGAAACAAAAAAGGTACTCTTCGTCTTATTGAATGAGTACACAGATTGGGAAGGTGCTTTTCTCTCTACAGCCCTTCATGTTGGCGTAATACCAGGTAGTGAAATCAAGTACAGAGTGCATACAGTTGCTCCGACATTAGATGCAGTCTGTTCCATTGGTGGATTCAAAACGTTACCTGATTATTCTTTTGAGAATATGCCCAAAGACTATGCAGCCTTAGTCCTTATCGGTGGCAATCGATGGGATTCACCTGAAGCAGAACTTGTTGCGCCATTGGTACAAGAAGCATTGGATAAGGGTAAAATAGTAGGAGCGATATGCAACGGAGCATCGTTTCTGTGTGCTCATGGCTTCTTGAACAACGTAAAACATACGGGTAATGGTCTCGACCAACTTAAACAATGGGGTGGTGAAAGATACACGAACGAAACAGGATATGTGAACGCACAGGCTGTAAGTGATAAAAACATCGTTACAGCAAATATTACTGGTCACTTGGAGTTCACTCGTGAAATGCTCTTACTTCTGAAAGCCAATACCTCGGAAAAGATTGCAGCTTGGTATGACTTTTATAAGAATGGATTTGTAAAATAGTAGTCATACTACTAAATAAAATTGATGCGTGGAGTACATCGTCTCCACGCATCAATTTTATAGTTAGCAATCACACATACATCTTATTTTATGGATGCGGTTCTGGCTGAGGTCCTGGATTGGGATGTTCCTCACCAGACTTCTTGTCAGGTGCTGAAACACGTTCGTAGCTCACGCCAGTAAGTGTAAAATACTTCTTTGAAGGGGTGAGATGTACCACAGGTTTCGTAATATGAACCTTTGGGTTGAACTCCGTTTTTCCCTTCTCAACCAATTTACTCTGGAAAGAAGGTGTAAGTGTCCCGATGTCTCCGAAGTCTACAATGTCTCCGTTCTCAACGTGCTTCTTTGCTATCTCAGCTGCAAGTCTGAGAACAGCCTCGACTTCTGCACCTGTGAACGTTGTAGCGTGTGCCACTTCATCACAGAAACTACGATGATCAACTCTCTTTCGTCCTGTAGGATGAGCCTGCACAACGATTTTCCCTTTCAAAGTTCCAACTGTTCCTTTACGCTCCTTTAGCGTATAAGCAATGGGTCTGTTCGCCATAGTCATTAGTATTGCCCCCGATTGTTAAGCCTTTGGAGGCTGGGGCTTTATCCTCCTCTGGCTTGTTCGTAGATTTATATCACAAAGGTAAGAAATTTCTTGACTATCTCCAAGAAAAGCACATACTTTTTTTTTGACACTTATCAACCCTTTTTCGCAAAAGGGTTCACCTGAATGAGTAAAACCATCTACCTATTATCAGAAAAGGGTCTACCTTTTCCGTCAAAAGGGTCTACCTTTTCTATTAAAAAGGTCTACCTTTTTTGCCGAAAAGGTAGACCCTTTTTGAAGAAACTGACAAACCTCTTCTGTAGATTTGGATATGGTTAATTAATAACCCTAATGAGAATATGCAGTATTTGGCTTTCACCTTGTCCGCCAATTTTCAATTCATCCGCATAGTTGTAGATGATGTCCTCAATCTCTGTCTTCATATCTCTGATAATTTAATGGTTCATACTTTATGCTGTTGCTTTCATTCTTCGGCTTATAAGACCTCGATTGGCATTGACAAGGTTTACAATTTGCTCGTGATATTCCGTATTCTTGTTGCATACCCCACGACTTTGCACCACTTCCAAAGTTCGTAATGATACTTCAATGGTTTCTATTCGCTTGCCTTCAATGGTAGCCGAAAGGATAAGGGAGTCTTCCTTAAGGTAGTATGCATTAG
>NZ_BAIX01000045.1 GCF_000613405.1 Hoylesella enoeca JCM 12259
TCGGAGTTCTTTTGCATCGCGCTGCTGGTTATATTTGCTTGTTTAATCATCTCTTTATTTGTTCTTTTTGATCGGTCCCTCTCTTGTTCAGACCCCCATCCCCCTAACTTAGGGGGCTAAGGGGGCGAAGCCGGCGGCAAAGGTAGGTAATTAATCTTAAACGTGCAAATGTTTTATTGAAAAATTCATCATTCTATTATGTGCAATAACTCAATACTTATTTCTTTTATGCGTTAGTCCGTTGTGATGCATACAGGATAGAGCAACTGTAAACAATGTGCTGTTGATATATTGTTTAATTTTTTTATTTCGTGTATGATCTTGCTTTCTGAAATATGCATCATCGTAATATCTGCCGCAAAGAGTCGCAGCTTTCGCTTGTAAACGCGATAGTAATAAAAAAGAGTGCCCGTTATGTTCATATTACTTCAAAAGTCGGCTCTTCTATTTTGATTTTTGGGAAATATAGCCCTCTTGTCTCATCATAGACTTCTTTATCAACCCACACAAGTTTTAGTTTTTCACGACCGATTGAAACCTCTGTAAGATGTAAAAGGTGAGGATTCATTTTTTCATATTTACGATAAACATAAACTGGTATGGATACACAATGATCACTTTCCCATCTTCTGAATTCCGAATGATTGGGAAAGAAACGAGGAGGAACCGCTATATAAATAGGCATTTGCGGCATAATATCTCGAGCTTGCCAAAAGCCTGTTCCAGAGTCATCTTCTTGTGACCGTGCTTCCGGATTAATGAGCCAATTGTCCATAAAAGATTTCTTTAGTTCTTCTGCATTGTTTTCAGCCTTGGTGGATACCTGCTTTTTGCTATAAACTTGATTGATCAATGTCACCAATCGCTGTGCCGAATAAGTTTGGCCTATTGATAATAGTTCTTTAGTCTTAAGAAAAGCTTCGTTAGGTCGTAGTTTTTTCTTTCCTTCAACTTGTTGTCGGAATTAATTTAATGCATATTTGACATGTCCTAGTGGTCTGTCGTTTATGTAGTTAATGTATTGTAGTACTGTAAACGTACTAATTTTGGCAGTAATTCTTGCGAATAGTCCTGTGGTCTGTTTGGCATAGTTCCTGATGAGCATGAGATGGTCACATAGTTGAGAGAAACAAGTCTAAATTCTTTTTCTAGCCTTCGCATAAGATTTAAAAGTAGGCTTCCATGTCTTCATGTTTAATCTATACGGAACCTCAAGTTTGATGTGCGCAGATGCAAACAAATCTTGTTGCAGTTCTGCACTCAGATAAGCTCTATCAGCAAGAAAACAGCAATCTGAAAATTCAAACTTCACATCTTTCATATAATGTATATCATGAACATTAGCAGCGGTCAGGTCAAATGAATGTATACCGCATACAGCGTGCAACTTATAACCATAATAATATACTCCTTGCGTGGCGCAGTAACCAAAAGCTGGATATTTATCAGGCTCGTCCTTGCCCATCTTGCAGCGTTTGCCTCTTGAGAGTCTGCAAACCTCTATCGGTTTGGAATCTACACAGAAATATTCCTCTACACCATCCATTGCCTTTGCTATACGCTTACGAATCATTTCACACAGCTGATATGTGTTCTTGCGACGGTCATTGAACTGGCGACGACTGATGAGATGACAAAAGTCCTTTTGGTATTCTTTCAGCCGGTCAAAGAGGTTATTCTCACTGTCAATGCCGAGATGCTCAGCTGTCAGACTGAGGGCTATGACATCAAGGTCAGAGAAGCGAGGGACAACACCACGACGAGGAATATTTCCAAGGTCATTAACCAATCCGTAGGAAAATTTCTTGCATATCTCAAGGATTTTGACGAAATTCGCATATAAGTTGTGCATGGAGATAAAGTAGATAACAGTATTGTTAATCATCATAAAGTTACTGATTTTTAGCGACATGTGCAACTTTTTACATTCATATTTCTGATATTTTATCTATTGATTAATTCCGCCAACGGGTTAGTAATCGGAATGAATATATCGTATAAATGGCGGAGAAGGAGGTTCTGTTTTCTTGAATATTCAAAGAAAATCGGGTATTGAGTGATGTTGATTCACCCAATACCCGATCTTATTGATTCACTAATTCTTTGCTTAATAAGCGAAGAGCGGATAATCTCTCATCGTCTCATTAACCTTGGTACGAACCTTTGTGATGACTGTTTCGTCTTCGGGGTGGTTGAGTACTTCTTCGATGAGCTCGGCAATTAATACCATCAGGTCTTCCTTAGCACCGCGCGTGGTGATGGCTGCCGTACCGAGACGGATACCGCTTGTCTGGAATGCACTACGCGTATCGAACGGAACCATATTCTTGTTGACAGTGATGTCGGCTGCAACCAAAGCTTTCTCTGCCACCTTACCCGTGAGTTCGGGATATTTGGTACGCAGGTCTACGAGCATGGAATGATTGTCCGTGCCGCCACTCACGATGCCGAATCCGCGTTTCACGAGTTCTTCTGCCAGCACTTTGGCATTCTTCTGCACTTGTTTGGCCCAATCTTTAAACTCGGGTTGCAATGCCTCTTGGAATGCCACGGCTTTAGCGGCGATGACGTGTTCGAGCGGCCCACCCTGCTGACCTGGGAACACGGCGCTGTTGATCAGCTGACTCATCATCTTGACTTCGCCTTTTGGTGTTTTGAGACCCCATGGATTTTCAAAGTCTTTTCCCATTAGGATGATACCGCCACGCGGACCACGAAGTGTCTTGTGCGTGGTGGATGTCACAATGTGTGCATATTTAACGGGATTTTCGAGCAGTCCGGCTGCAATCAATCCGGCAGGATGTGCCATATCTACCATTAGTAAGGCACCCACTTTATCGGCAATTTCGCGCATTCGCTTATAATCCCATTCACGACTGTAAGCAGATCCACCGCCGATGATCAGCTTAGGTTTATGTTCGAGGGCAAGCTGTTCCATCTCATCGTAATCAACGCGGCCGGTTTCTTTCTTGACGTTGTAGCCAATGGGATTGTAGAGGATTCCCGAAGTGTTTACCAAACTTCCATGGGACAGGTGGCCTCCGTGTGCGAGGTTCAATCCCATGAATGTGTCACCGGGTTTGAGACAAGCGAGCAACACGGCTGCATTGGCTTGTGCTCCGGAGTGGGGCTGGACGTTGGCAAACTCTGCGCCGAAGAGTTTCTTGATACGCTCGCGAGCTAAGTCTTCAACGACGTCGACCACCTCACAACCGCCATAGTAACGTTTGCCGGGCAGACCTTCTGCATACTTGTTGGTGAGATAAGATCCCATTGCTTCCATTACTTCATCGCTGACAAAGTTCTCGGATGCGATCAGTTCAATTCCTTTCAGCTGACGCTGATGTTCTTTTTCGATTAGATCGAAAATCTCTTGATCTCTCTTCATAATTTAAGATTGTTGTTAGTTTAGGTTTTGTTATGTATGAATTTAGCAAAGTTCCACTTTGTCGATATCTTGTTCCTTGTCGCAATAATGACATTTTAGGATGCCTTGTTCCTTGTCTACGACGTTGAAGATAGTTGAGACGGGTTCGTTGTTCGTGATACACTTCGGATTGTTGCACTTGACGATGCCGCGCAACTCATCGGGCGTATCGACAGTTTTCTTCTCCACCACTTCATAGTCTCGTATGATATTGAGGACGATCTTGGGAGCAACCACAGACAAGCGAGATATTTCTTCATCGGTGAAGAACTTGTCCGACACTTTGATGATACCTTTCTTACCCACTTTTTTTGACGGGTAATTATTGCCGATCGTCACGGGAGTGATGAGGTTTTGCAATTCGAGGAGTGCTGCCACCTGATAGGTTTTTTCGGCGGGAATATGGTCGATCACCGTACCGTTTTCAATGGCTGCTACCAATCTTTCTTTCTTGTTCATCTGAAATTAGTTTTTAGGATAGCTAAGCGATGATGGTTGGATCATTCAAAATATCGTCTAAACCAAGTCTCAACACATGACTGAATATGGCTTCGCGCGCATAGAGTCCGTTTTGGGCTTGTTGGATATAGTAAGCATGCGGGTCATCGTCCACGTCATAAGATATTTCGTTCACGCGCGGAAGTGGATGGAGTATCTTCATATTCGGTTTGGCCAAGTGCAGCATCTCTCGCCTTAATATATAGGTGTTTTTGACGCGTTCATATTCCATCAGATCCGAGAATCGCTCTTTCTGCACGCGTGTCATATAGATAATGTCGGCTTCGGCAATGACTTTATCGGTAAAGGCTGTGTGCTCCTGAAAGCGGATATCGTTTTTCTTGCAATAGAGTTTATATTCATTAGGCATTGCCAACTCTTTCGGCGCTATGAAATGGAATGTGGGGTTGAAGTGGCGCATCGCGTGATAAGCGAGTGAACCGTGCGCCCATACTTTAAGTCGCCGACCAGATATATATTAAGATTGTCCAAAGTGCCCTGCGTCTTATAGATCGAATACAGATCGAGCAGACACTGTGATGGATGCATATGGGCACCATCACCGGCATTGATGATAGGCACCGGCGACACTTCACTGGCATATTGTGCAGCTCCCTCGATGTAATGGCGCATCACGATCACATCGGCATAATTGGCCACCATCAAGATCGTGTCTTTCAGCGTCTCGCCTTTGCTCACACTCGAAGCCCTCGCATCGGTGAAGCCGATCACTTTTGCTCCCAACCGATTGGCGGCTGTCTCAAAGCTCAGCCTCGTCCGTGTCGATGGCTCGAAAAACAGAGTGGCTACGATCTTGCCTTTAAGGATGTCGCGATTGGGATGTTGCTCGAAAGCCTGAGCCATACGAATAAGATAAAGGATCTTATCACGGGATAAATCAGCAATCGTCACAAAGTTATGGTTTTCCATCGCCTGATGCGTTTTTAGGGTCGGTGAATTAGTTGATTTCGGCCGCTAAGATACATATAAATTTTGAATGCGATAGCTATTTAGATAGAAAAGTTGTACTTTTGCACGCAAATTTATTATTAGATAACAGAAATGAGAAAGGTATTCATACACTTTCTATGGTGGACACTTAGCACTGTTGTCCTATTGACCATTGCGGCTTTCACGGCCATTTGGTTCGGCTGGATCGGTTACATGCCACCGGTCGAAGATTTGCAAAACCCGATCGATCGTTTTGCCACACAGGTTTACTCGGCCGACGGCGCCGTGATGGGCACATGGAACTTCAATCGCGAAAACCGCATCTGTATTCCTTACTCTCATCTCTCACCGCATCTTGTCCATGCCTTGGTGGCTACCGAAGATGCCCGCTTCTATGATCATTCGGGAGTAGACTTCATCGCCATCGGTCGAGCTGTGGTCAAACGCGGCTTGATGGGGCAGACAAGTGCCGGCGGAGGCAGCACGATCACTCAGCAATTGGCCAAACAACTCTATTCGGCCACGGTGCACTCCACGACCGAGCGACTCTTGCAGAAGCCTATCGAATGGGTGATTGCCGTAAAGCTGGAACGAAATTACACGAAAGAAGAGATCATCGCACTCTATCTCAACTATTTTGATTTTCTACACAATGCCGTCGGAATCAAAACGGCGGCCAACACTTACTTTAATAAGGAACCGAAAGATCTGTCTGTCACCGAGGCTGCCACATTGATCGGTCTGTGCAAGAATCCCTCGCTGTTCAATCCTGTGCGTTATCCTGCGCGGTGTGTCGAGCGGCGGAATGTGGTCTTGTCGCAAATGACCAAAGCGGGGTTTCTCACCGAGCAAAATATCGCCAATACTGTGCACAACCGCTGACATTGGATTTCCACCGCACAGATCATAAAGACGGCATCGCCACCTTCTTCCGCGAATTTCTTCGCCGCTATATGATGGCCAAACTACCCGAACGGAAAGATTATCCCTCCTGGAACAAACGGCAATATGTGATTGATTCCATTGCGTGGGCCACCGATCCGTTATGCGGCTGGTGCAACAAGAATGTCAAGAAGAATGGCGACCCCTATAACCTCTACACCGATGGCTTGAAAGTGTACACAACCATCGATTCGCGTATGCAACGCTATGCCGAAGAAGCTGTTTACCGGCACGTGGCAAAATTCTTGCAACCGGAGTTCACCAAGGAAAATCGAAACAAGCCCAATGCACCCTTCACGATCAGCTGACCCGCCAACAAATAAAAGCCATCATGATCCGGTCGATGCGCCAAAGCGAGCGTTACAGAGTGCTGAAAGAGGCTGGTGCTTCTGAGGCGGAGATTCGTCGCTCTTTCCGCACACCCACAGAGATGTCGGTCTTCACCTATCATGGAGACATCGACACCGTTATGACACCGATAGACAGCATCCGCTATTACAAATCCTTCCTGCGCACCGGATTTATGAGTATGGAACCCATGACCGGGCAGGTCAAAGCCTATGTCGGCGGTATCGATTTCGCCCACTTCCAATACGATATGGTGATGGAAGGGCGGAGACAGATCGGTTCGACCATCAAACCCTTCCTCTATTCGCTGGCAATGGAAAACGGCTTCTCGCCCTGCGACAAAGCTCCTAACGTGCAACGATCCTATTTGGTGGCGGGCCGCAGTTGGACGCCTCGCAACACCAGCCGAAGTCGATACGGACAGATGGTAACATTGAAGTGGGGACTGGCACAGTCTAACAACTGGATCTCGGCCTATCTGATGAGCAAATTGAATCCCCGACAGTTCGTGCAATTACTCCACGACTTCGGCATCAGCAATCCCGAGATTCATCCCTCGATGTCATTATGCCTCGGCCCCTGCGAAGTGTCCGTGGCCGAGATGGTCAGTGCTTACACCGCATTTGCCAATCACGGCATCCGTTGCGCACCGATGTTCGTTTCGCGCATCGAAGATAATGAAGGCAATGTCATCGCCACATTCCAGCCCCGCATGAACGAGGTGATCAGCGAAGAGAGTGCCAATAAGATGCTCATCGAACTCATGGCCGTCGTGGATGAAGGCACAGCTAAACGACTCCGCTTCAAATATCACATCGAGGGCGAAATCGGCGGGAAAACCGGCACCACCAACCGCAATGCCGATGCGTGGTTCGTGGGGGTTACGCCCCAGTTAGTGAGCGGCTGCTGGGTTGGCGGCGAAGATCGCGACATCCATTTCGATTCGATGCGGATGGGACAAGGAGCCACGATGGCGCTTCCCATCTGGGCCTATTACATGACCCAAGTGTATGCCGACCGGCGTCTGCATTATGAGTCAAGTCAAACATTCGGCATTCCCCAAGGCTTCAACCCATGCCAAAAGGAAGACAACGGTATCAACGAATTTGGAATCGACGAGATTTACGAGTGACCTTTTGAGGTTCGTCAATTGAAAAGAGAATAGATTTTGAGGTTTCGGCCGCGGCTGAAACCTCATTTTTCCAATTTTTGGGTCGTCGGCCGCGGCCGAAACGCTGTTTTTCCAATTTTGAGGCTGTCGCCCGCAGGCGAAACGCTGTTTTTCCAATTTTGAGGCTGTCGCCCGCAGGCGAAACGCTGTTTTTCTAATTTTGAGGCTGTCGCCCGCGGGCGAAACGCTGTTTTTCCAATTTTGAGGCTGTCGCCCGCGGGCGAAACGTTGTTTTTCTGATTTTTTGCCCGTCGGGAACCCCCGACGGGTTACTTGAACGGACATGATAAAGGATGAATCAATACGGCTGTCATGGCCGAGTCAGAAGGCACAATCCTAAGCGATGTGACACGCCTTGGGCGTTGAGCGAACGAATCACGTATATCCCGGCCGGAAGATCTCGAATGTCGATCGACACGCCTCGATAAGAACGCGTGGCAATAATAGCGCCTTGAAGCGTCTCTATCGCAATGAGATCGGCATCCATGGTCGGACTCTTTTGCGGCAGTCGAAGTGTTTGTCCATCACACGGCAGGAGATCGCCAGCAGCTGTTTCGGCTTGCGGTTGTGGCATCTGTATAGATTCGCTCTCGTTGCCGTATCGGTCGACTGCCGTCACGGCATAATATCTTTGGCCTTTAACGGCTGGCAACTCGATCGAGGTGGATTGCAGACGCACGGCAATCAAATTGTCTGCCTCCGTGATATCGACAGGATAGACACGACTGCTATATACATTATATAATAAATAGGGACCGTCGCTGCGATCTCGGGCACCCTGCCACGAAAGTATAGTCGAGGTGCTTCCCGGCGACACAGCCATGCCGATAGATGTTGGAGGCATCGGGCGGGTGGCATGAATCCATGTCATGGCAGGGATCAGTGCCGGGCTACGATCAAATTCATCGGCCGTGAAATCATAGATTCCTTTGACGTTTTCTGTGAAGAAGCGGGAGCGGAAATGGGCAAACCCAAGACGCCATCGGCGCAGGAGTTCCATTTCACGCGTGATCGTCTCTAAGGGCCAGTCGGCTTCGCGAGGCGACAGGAAATAAGTGCCGAGGCCGGGAGCTATGATTCGCCCGTTGCTCTGTTCGGCCCAATCAATGGCGAAGGGATAGAATTGGTTGCCTTGAAAATACATCATGGGGAAGAGTTCGTCCATGATTCCTGCACGCAACCAACTTTGAGCGTCTTGGCAGACTTTGGTATATGCATTCCAACCATGACTCCAAAAACGACTCAGATCGTCATGCTTCCCAACGGGCGAGCAGCTCAATTTTACCCAAGGCTTACGCGCCTTGATCCGCGTATAGACAGTTCGCACGATGTTGGTGATGTGAGCGCGTGCCCGATCACGAGATATCTTAATGGGCCAAGTCTCGGGATAGCGAATATAGTCGAGGTGGATTCCGTCGATATCATAATTGCTCGTGAGTTCATCGCATATATCGGCAAGCCACGAAGCCGTCCGCGTGCCTTCCGGATTCATATAGCCCTCGGCTCCGATGCGACGTATCAAGCCCGGGAGTCGCTGTCTGAGGCGGCGGCACCCCACTCCATCCCATTTGCCGACAGGCATCGTCACCACCCACGCCTGTATCTCCATGCCCCGCTTGTGACACTGGTCTACGGCGAATTTCAGTGCATCATACCCCGGCGACTGCCCCGGTATGCCAGACAGACAACCATCCCATGGTTCGTATTGGGATGGATAAATCATCGTGCCACGTATGCGTGTCTGCATCAAAACAGTGTTGATGCCGGCCTGTTGCAGTCGATCGAGCATGTGACAAAGTTCTTGTTGCTGTTTCGCGGCCGACTGTTGGCTGCGTGCATAACTATGAGGCCAGTCGAGGCCACCTATCGTGGTGAGCCACACGGCGCGCACTTCGTATTTAGGAGCAGCAGACAGCACATCAGCCCTTGCATATATCACCCCAACAAACAGGATGGAAAGAAGTAACGGAAAGATTCTTTTCATTGGATCAAGGATATGGTAACTATTTGGTCTAAATATGTTTTAACTTGCCAATCGCCTGCAAAGTTATACCTTTTTGCGCATTATTCAAATTATTTGTTTACTTTTGCAACGACTATTTACACGATCTGTCAGAATATGATTTCATTCACATTATCACTCTTAGCACTGGTCATAGGCTACCTGATTTACGGTAAATGTGTCGAGCATGTGTTCAAGCCAGACGACCGACCGACACCCGCCATAGCGCAGGCAGATGGTGTTGACTATATCGCAATGCCCACCTGGAAGATCTTTATGATCCAATTCCTAAACATCGCGGGCACCGGTCCGATCTTTGGGGCGATCATGGGGGCATGGTATGGCCCTGCGGCTTATTTATGGATTGTGTTCGGTTGCATCTTCGCAGGTGCTGTTCATGATTATTTCAGCGGTATGCTGTCTGTCCGACATCATGGAGAGGGGCTGCCCGAACTGGTGGGCCTCTATCTCGGTAAGAGAACACGACGCGTGATGCTGGTTTTCTCCGTAATGCTGTTATTGATGGTTGGCGTGGTGTTCGTTTACAGTCCGGCCATCATTTTGGGTGATATTTGGGGATCGAAGCTGACATGGATCATCGTGATCTTTATCTATTATATTGTTGCAACGATGATGCCGATAGACAAGATTATTGGTAAAGTCTATCCGCTTTTTGCTTTCTCTCTGTTATTTATGGCATTGGCACTATTGGTTGGTCTGTTTGTCAAGATGCCCGAACTGCCCGAGTGGTGGAGTAATCTCAGTCAGAGCAATATGAATGAGAATCCCGCCTGGTTGGGAGAAAGCAAGTTCATGGAAATCAATCCGCTATTCCCCTGTCTGTTCATAACCATTGCTTGCGGTGCAATCAGTGGGTTTCATGCCACTCAAAGCCCATTGATGGCACGCTGCCTGACATCCGAACGCCATGGGCGCCCCATCTTTTATGGAGCTATGATCACTGAGGGTGTCGTGGCGTTGGTATGGGCCTCGGTGTCGATGTATTTCTTCTATGATGGTGGTTGGCGTGAAGTCGTAGCCCCCGAGGTGGTCAATCAATTTATCGCGCAGGTTCGGGACGGACACAGCCTGATCGAGTTTTTCAGTGCGCCGGCCGTTGTCAAGCAGGTGTGTGAGGGATGGCTCGGCATCTTCGGCGGAATCCTGGCCTTGCTCGGTGTGGTTGCTGCACCAATCACCAGTGGCGACACAGCTTTTCGCAGTGCCCGACTCATTATAGCAGAGTTCATCCACCTTGATCAGCGAGCCATTGCCAAGCGGCTCTATATCTGTCTGCCGATGTTTCTGGCAGCCATCGCCCTACTGGTTTGGCAGATGGAAAACCCCAACGGATTCAATATCATTTGGCAGTATTTCGGTTGGGCCAACCAGACGTTGGCCGTCTTCACACTTTGGACGGTCACGGTGTATCTCGTACAGCAGCATAAACCATTCTATATCACCCTCATCCCAGCTCTTTTCATGACAACGGTCTGCGCCACGTTCCTGCTTGTTTCTCCGCAGGCATTCGGCCTGAGCCAACAGATTTCTTACACCGGAAGCGCAGTGGTGTTAATAGGGGCTTTGGTATGGTTCTTTGCTTGGTATCAACGACAAATCAATCAAAAATAAATAGGATTATGAAGAAGAAGATTGTATTACTCATGGCAACCTTGTTGCTCACGCTCACTGCCCATGCGCAGTTTGAGGAAGAGAAAACGTATGTTGGAGGATCGCTCACCGGCTCAACCTCAACTACAATGGGATGGACAAACTCAATCTCGGTGTGCAGGCACAAGCCGGCTACTTTATCGAAGACAACTGGATGGTACTGGCCCAAGCTGCCTTACAGCACAGTGGCAACAAGACCGTGGCCGATAACGTGTCGGTCGGTGTGGGCGCACGTTATTACATCGTGCAAAACGGTCTCTATCTGGGGGCCAACTGCAAACTGGTGCATGCTTACCACAGTTACAATGATTTGATGCCCGGTGTGGAACTGGGTTACGCATTCTTTGTTAGCCGCACCGTAACCATCGAACCGGCGATCTATTATGACCAGTCTTTCAAGAGTCATAAGGATTATTCCACCATCGGCTTAAAAATCGGCATCGGCGTTTATATCTGATCCGACCATAGCCCCAAAGATGCAGAAAGAGCGCGCTCTCTCTGCATCTTTTTATTTTTTACGGTCGATCGTGCAGACTGACCGACAGTCAAAGGCAACGATCCCATGTCTCCATCTTTGATCAAGCCAGCCGATTCCCAAGGGCAAGATGACAAGTATACGACCTGTGGGCGACCACTCGTATAGTGCTGCCCCACAGATATACGACTTCTCGGCCATCCTCTCCGCAAATTTCGGTCGTCTCCCTGCGGCAAAAACCGTGGCAAACTCATCGCCTGCCCCATCAAAAAAATACTTAAATGCAAGCTACAATCAATTAAATAGCATGAAAATCTTTTCTGACATGGATTTTACGCACTACCTTTGTGTAACAGAAGAAGAAAACGGTTTATGAACAAAGTCTTTTACGCTTTTATCTCTTTGCTGACTTTCACCTCATGCGCGAGCTCTTACAACATACAAGGCTCGTCGAATGTTGCCACATTAGACGGACAGAAATTGTATCTGAAAGTACTCAAAGACAACGACTTCAAGAAAATAGACTCATGCGATGTGGTTCACGGCATATTCAACTTCACCGGTTCGGTCGACTCCGTGCGCATTGCCAGCATCTTCATGGATGAAGAGAGTGTGCTTCCTGTGGTTTTGGAGCGTGGAGACATTAGTATCAAAATCGACAACACACAGCAGATCGTGAGCGGAACGCCGCTAAACGACAAGCTGTTTCGCTTCTTGAACAAATACAATCAATTGAAAAGTCAAGAGGCAGAACTCGTCCACAAGCACGATCAAGCGATCATGAACGGTCTCAACATGGATGTGGTCAATGCTCGGTTGGCCGCTGAGAGCATGGCCATCTCGCAGCAGGAAGACAGCCTGATCACCGGATTTGTTACCGAAAACTTTGATAACGTGTTGGGGCCAGGCGTGTTTATGATGGTCACCATCGCTTATCGTTACCCCGAACTGACACCGTGGATCGAAGATATCATGAGCAAAGCAACCGACCGGTTCAAGAATGATCCATACGTGAAAGACTATTACAAAAAAGCGCAAGAAAACCAACAGATTATGAACGGGATGAAGGAACCCCCCTCGGTTCCTTCCGAGCAGCCCGCACCCGGAGCTATCCTGACGGAACTGCGCCGGCACAGGCTGCACCGACACCCAATGAGTTGGCCCAACCTGCCGACGAAGCCCAATGACTTAATGCCCAGAAAGATGTCGACACTCATTCATGGCGGTACGATTGTCAATGAGGGCAGAACTTTCATCGGTTCGGTTGAGATAGACCGTGACCGCATAGCATCCGTTACAGAAGGCATATCACTCCCCCGTGGCCACTACGATCAACGCGTAGATGCCACGGGGTGTTTCGTATTGCCGGGTATCATAGATGATCACGTGCACTTCCGGGAGCCTGGACTCACAGCTAAGGCCGACATTGAGAGCGAGAGCAGAGCAGCAGCTTATGGCGGTGTGACCTCCTATTTTGAGATGCCTAACACTGTGCCACAGACCACAACGATCGAGCGTTGGGAAGAGAAGACGACTTTGGCTAAGGATAGGAGCCACGTGAATTACAGTTTCTTTTTCGGCGCGACCAACAGCAATGCGCCACTGTTTGAGCAACTGGATCGTCACCGTGTGCCGGGCATCAAGCTCTTCATGGGAGCCAGTACGGGCAACATGCTCGTGGATCGGCGCGAATCACTGGAACGGGTTTTCGAGACAGCTGCCCGGATGGATCTTCCCGTGATGACACACTGCGAAGACACGGCACTCATCAATCGCAACATGGCGGCCATGAAAGCCACGTATGGCGATGATCCGGCCGTCTCGCTGCACCCGCAGATACGCTCGGCAGAAGCCTGCTATCTGTCGTCTTCGTGGGCCGTCAAACTCGCCAAAATCTATGGCACACAATTACACGTGGCCCATCTCACCACGGCCAAAGAACTGGAACTTTTCGGGACAGATCCTCGGATCACTGCCGAAGCCGTGATTGCCCACCTCATTTTCACCGACGAAGACTATCTGTCGAAAGGTGCTTGGATCAAATGCAACCCTGCGGTGAAGTCGGCTGCCGACCGCGATGCACTGCGGCATGCCCTTGCCGACGGCAGGATCAGCGTCGTAGGGACCGACCATGCACCGCACCTGATACACGACAAGCAGGGCGGTTGTTGTCAGGCAGCTTCGGGCATGCCGATGATTCAATTCTCGCTGGTCACGATGTTGGAACTGGTTGACGGCGGCGTGCTCTCCATCGAGCGATTGGTCGAGCTGATGTGTCATCATCCCGCCCAACTATTTGGAGTATGCAGGCGCGGCTATCTGCGCTCGGGCTACAAAGCCGACATAGCGATCGTGCGCCCCAATAGTCCTTGGACAGTGACCGAAGACGTGATTCAGAGCAAGTGCAAATGGAGTCCGATGCTCGGCCATCGCTATCAATGGCAAATCCGACAAACGTTCTGCAACGGTCGGCTCATCTACGACGACGGAACCTTTGACACTGCCAGCCGCGGAGAGGAGATTACGTTCAGATGATTGCCCGCATATTCATACCAATTATCTTGGCCATCGTGTTGCCCGACTTGTATTTCGATCAGCACTATCTGCGTCGATCCTCATGGCGCACATGGTGGAAACGAATGCTGTGGTGGTTGCCTTCAGTCATCCTTCTGGGCTACACCGTGGCGCTGGCGTCCATCCGCAACTTTGCACCCGACGATCTGTCGTGGCTCAATATTTATCTGTTCCTCATCGGATCGATCGTCGCGCCCAAAGCCATCTTCGCACTGTGCTCCGGCGCCGGACTGCTTTACAGTCGACTCACACACACGCGTCACAATTGGGGCAACCTGATCGCCCTCCCGCTCTGTGCCTTTTTGCTATATCTATTGGTATATGGGTCCACCCTCGGCTTCCGGAAACTGGAAATCCGTCATATCGACATCTATTCGCGAGAATTGCCCAAAGCCTTCGACGGCTATCGCATCGCGCAATTCAGTGATGCCCATGTGGGTACGCTGACAGGCAGCCGACGCAGAATCATCACGCGGTTTGTCGATAGCCTTAATGCTCAAAAGGCCGATGCCATCGTCTTCACCGGCGATTTGCAGAATATGCAACCGGCCGAGCTTGAGCCCGTGCACGATCTCCTGAAATCGCTGCACGCCAAAGACGGCGTGTTCTCCGTGCTCGGCAATCATGATTACAGTCAATACATTCAGACCGATCCGGCCACGAAGATGGCGCATGAACGGGAGACCATCTCACGCGAACGACAGTTCGGATGGACGCTCCTGCTCAACGAGCACCGCATCATCCGCCGCGGAAAAGATTCGCTGGTGATCGCCGGAGAAGAAAACGACGGTCGACCGCCGTTTCCACATCGGGGCAACATCAACAAGACATTGGCAGGCATTGCGCCCTCGGCCTATGTTGTCATGCTGCAACACGATCCCTCAGCCTGGCGCCGATCAATACTTCCCCGATCACACGCACAACTCACATTGAGCGGCCACACCCACGGCGGCCAAATCCAATTGTTCGGCCTCCGCCCCACGATGCTGTCCTGCAAAGAAGATTACGGACTCTATCTCGACGGCCATCGGGCACTCTACGTGTCGGCGGGGGTCGGCGCACTAATCCCTTTCCGCTTCGGCATCCCCGGCGAAATCGCAGTCATCACGTTGCACAAACTCCCTTGATCTATCCCAACATCCACCGACAATGAAATATCTCTACCGCCTGTATCAACTCCTCCTCGCTTTCCCACTCATCCTCATCGCCACCATCCTCACGGCTTTGACCGTGGTCATCGGATGCACGATCGGTAGCGGACACTTCTGGGGCTATTATCCCGGCAAATGGTGGGCATGGTTTGTCGTGCGCATCTTGCTCTTGCCAGTCAAGGTCGAGGGACGCGAAAACTTGGTCCGAGGGCAATCGTATGTCTTTGTGAGCAACCACCAAGGAGCCTTCGATATCTTCCTGATCTATGGATTCTTGGGACGCAACTTCAAGTGGATGATGAAACGCCAGTTGCGCCAGGTGCCCTTTGTCGGCATAGCCTGCCAGGCCGCCCACCACATCTTCGTAGACAAACGCGGCCCGAGCAAGATCCGACAGACTTACGAGCAGGCTCGCAAAACATTAAAAAACGGAATGTCGCTGGTTGTCTTCCCCGAGGGAGCACGCACTTTTACGGGTCACATGGGCAGCTTCCGTCGCGGCGCCTTCATGTTGGCCGACGAGCTGCAACTGCCCGTCGTCCCCATCACCATCAACGGCTCCTTCAACGTCATGCCCCGCACACGCGACCTGCGATGGGCCATCTGGCATCCGCTCAGACTCACCATCCATCGCCCGATCGTCCCTATCGGTCACGGTCTCGACAACATTTGTCATGCCGAAACCCTCAGTTACGCCGCCATCATGTCAGCCCTCGTCCCCGAGTATCAAGGTTTTAAAGAGAATCCCGACCAGTAATGCGCAATGCTCAATGTTGAGTTAGGAATAGGGAATGAGGACTGTGGAACGAAAAATTAATTGAGCAAAAACACAAATATAAATCCATCTACAAAACCACCCATACCTACAACCACCAACAAAGCAAAAGGGTGAAAAACATGCCCCAGCACCGCCGTGAGTTTCTCCACTTTCGCCTCGTTGCAGAGTTGCAACACGCGCAATGCAAACTGATAATGCTCCATGTTTTGGAGCAGCTGTTTGTGAAGTTGTTTAATTTCCATAGTTTTAAATTGATTAGATTATAAAATAAGCCATCCCTCCGGGGGGAAACGCTGTTTTCGCGTTTTTTTGATTTTCCCTCCGGAGGGAAACGCTGCTTTCGCGTTTTTTTGATTTTCCCTCCGGAGGGAAATGCTGTTTTCGCAGTTTTTTCGTTTTCCCTCCTGGGGGGAAACGCTGCTTTCGCAGTTTTTTCGTTTTCCCTCCGG
>NZ_BAIX01000044.1 GCF_000613405.1 Hoylesella enoeca JCM 12259
TATATCGTGAAAATCATCCTTGAAACCATTCCTGCGGAGTGTGTCCGTAACCTTGAACTTCGGATATGTCTGAGAATAGGCTGCATATTGGTAGGCTTCGTTGTCGTTACGGATAGCCATAGGGGTATAGTAAGAAAAGGTATCAACATATCTGCCCAATGTGCGTGGAATGGCAACAATGGCTTTCCGCCCTTGTGCATTCCACCAATACTGCCCGATTTCAAGCACATAGTGTTCAGCCTTGCAGCCTTTCTCCATTTCAGCCACGAGGAGGAACATACGCAAAACTTGATACCCTTCACAAGCGGTAAGCGTGGTAAAATACCGCTTTTGCTGTAATTTCCTTTGGAATGTTTCCTTGACCTGCAACTTTGCCCTGCAATGAGGGCAAGGGCAAGTTTCTCTATGTTTGTCCATTATCCAACTATGCCCACAATCCATACAAGTGGTGCGACCTTTTGGCAAGCGGTAGGCAAAGTGGTCTATACACTCACGGAATGCCCACTTACTTTGTGTCTTGGTTATTGGGCGAAGATGTTTGCTTTGTTCCAAAACCGCCTTCTCAAATTTATTTCTTGGTTTCATAGGCTTAAAAATCGAATAGTGATGGTTGTACTTGGGTTGCTATGTTCTCGGTCTTTTTCACTCGTGCGTTACGGCTCTGTAACTTGGCAAGTTCCTCACGCTGATATTGCTTAATGGCTTCCTGTCTTGCTTTGGCTTTTTCTTCCTCCGTTAGTTCCACAACGTGATTAACGGCAACTTGGCAAGAAACAGCCTTGTCGACTTCTATATCGTCCTCATCGTAGTAGTGAACAGCCATAGAGAAAATTTTTTCGAGCTAAGCTCTCAACAACTCGTCATCATCATCAAAGCCGTTACAACCGCTTTTCTGCACTTCATTAAGAATGTAGGTGATGCACTCCTCGATATTCTTATTAGGTTTCATCAAGTTAGGGGCAAATAAGGGGTCTGCCATAGCACGCTGATTAAGATACTCGGCTATTGTCCGTGTGAAATGTTCTGTTCCTTTCATTGTCGTATATGCTTTGATGTTATTAATACTTGGGAATTTCTACTATCTGATTGATGCGCCCATATAGGTAGCCTCTTAGGCTTGTTCTGTCGGGTGCGTAATACTCTGTCCACCTTCCATACTGATTAACAAGGTATTTCTTCAGTACGTCAAAGAAGTCAAAGCGATAACCTTGCAGGGGAACAGCTGTACGGAAATAGGTGTTAGAGTTTACTGCTTCACATAGCCAATTCTTTTCTTCACGCTCATACACTCGCCACGATTGAGTTTCACACGTAGGAGATATACTTTGCTGTTACAAAGGCTCTCCAAAGGGGGAACGTCCCATTGTACAAACTTAATTGCCAACACTTGCTCACTTTTTTCAGCCGTAGGGTTAATGCGGTAATGAGAGGAGGAGCTATATCCTTTTCTGTTCATTGAAGATGTTGTATTTACTTTTTGCTTATCCATAGCGACATTTTTTTTATGCGTCCAAAGATCGGAGTATGCTGATTCCTTTTTGTAGCAAAATAGAGGTAGCGGGGCGGGCTTACACAAGGTTTTGGCGGAAAATACAACCCGTAGGCGTGGAGATTTTCCAGACAAACCAAGCGGCACAGACCTTTTGAAAGCCACAAACCCCGTACTACCTTTGCGAATAAAAAGGGAACAGCATCCGTCTCCTTGTCATCGCATATCGTGGAGCATAGGAAAAGAAGCAAAAGTGCAACGCTCGTAGTGGAAAATAGAAAAGGTGGCTATCTCAATATGCGAGATAACCACCTGATGAAATAAGATAAAAGGTCTTACAGGACTGTGCTTCTCAAAGCACGCATAGCAGGATGGCACAGAGAATTGCCAGCCAGAAGAGAATGCTCAGCAGCGTAAATGTCACTTTTAGAATTACCCTGACTATAAAGCGTAGAATCAGAAAACCTGCAATGACAGAGACGGCAGTTACGACTTGCGGCGTTACCATCTTCGAGATAAGCCAAATGGCACCGATAACGATGGAAAGCAGGATAACGAGTTCGATGAAGCGTGTCCAAGAGAAGCGATGGACTTGCTTGGGAGAAGTCGGCTGCTGCTTGCTTTTATCGGTTTTGTTCGATGCGTCTGCCTTGATGAAGGCAGGTGTGTGGACATCTTGATTCATGATGATTGTATTCATATCGGAGCTTTTTATAGTTTCAAGAGCAATAACAAGATACTCTTCCACACAAAGCCAAGTGTTTGCTCAAACTCTTGGTGTGTGGGGAAGAATGGTTATCTTGGCTCTTGACACTACAAAAGTTCCCGATGGTGTTACATCAAGTCATGTTCTCACTATTGACGGTTGGCAGACCATTGACCTCAATGATCAGAACGATTGTCCCTGTCAGTTCGGTGTAGAGTTTCTCATACTCTGGACTTGCACCAAAGTCGTCCGTCAGTTCATACTTATCGAAAACGCTTTGCACAGCCTTATTCTTCAGAAGCATTGGTGTTAGTCTTTCAGGAAGAGGAGAAGGGAGTTCTTTCTCAAACTCATTCTCTAAAACTGAAACAAGGGTGTCGTACTTGGAAAAATGCAAACCTTGGTATAACACTTCGCTTGCCATTACCTCTGCCTCTGGGTGAGAGAATCCTTGTGCCATTGCATCACAGTAGGTAGTAAGGGCTTCATCGGCTCTTGCCGTTATGAATGGTTTATCACCCAGCATTTCGGGGAAATGCTCACTGAGATAAGTCTCTAATTTCAATCGGAAGTAAGATAGTTCTTTCTTTGTTTCCATAATCGTCTATTATTTTAGGGTTATACATTAATATATTATATGCCCATAGCTGTATTGAACTTACTGAGTTTTCCAGCCAATTCTTCCATATCATGCTCTATCTTCTTGTTGGTGATGCGAGCATAGATTTGTGTAGTCTTTATGTTGGTGTGCCCCAGCATCTTTGACACACTTTCCATCGGAACGCCCTTACTCAGCGACATTGTGGCAAATGTGTGGCGTGCAAGGTGGAAGGTCAGCCTCTTCTTGATACCGCAAAGGTCGGCAATTTCCTTGAGATAAGCGTTAATCTTCTGGTTTGTAAGTACCGGAAGGAGTTTACCGTCCCGATAGGTCTTATGCCCATATTTGGTGATGATACGCTTAGGAATGTCAAGAAGCAGCACATTGGTTTCCACGCTTGTCTTCTGACGTTTGGTCATAATCCATTGCTTGTCGTCAAGCGTAACGATGTTGTCCGGCGTAAGGTTGGACACGTCTATATATGCCAGACCTGTAAAGCAAGAGAAGATGAAAACATCTCTTACCAGTTCCAGGCGGTTGATACCGAAATCCTTGTTGGCAATCTTCATGATTTCCTCGTCAGTGAGGAAGCCACGGTTTACCGGTTCCAAGTGGAAATGATGATTTATGAACGGGTCGTGGTTCAACGCGCCCATCTTCCTTCCCAGTATGGTGATGGTCTTGAAAGTCTTCATCGTTTTCGTGGCCGTATTGGGATTCTGCCCAGCGGTTGTACGCAGATAAATGTCAAAGTCATGAATGACGGTGAATGTCAGTTCAGACAGGCGAATGTCACAACGCTTGTACTTTTCGTTCAAGAAGGCCGCAAAGTGTTTCTTACACACGTTGTATTTCTGCAACGTTGCCACACTCACCGAGACACCAACCTGTTCCTGTATGTCCGTATTATGCTTCTCGAAAAGCTGCATGAGTGTGCAGACATTGTCCTGCCTGCCGAGATACTCAGACTTGATGCGTTCCAAGCACAGGTCGTCCGTCATTTCCAACTTGCGATAGATGGTTTGCAGGTCGTTTTGGATGCTGTCCAACTGCAAGTTCATGCTTAGGGCTTCGGTATTGCGTCCTTTCACCCGTTCTCGCGTACTGTCCCATTGGTTCTGTTCAACGGCGATCCCGGCTGAGCCTATGCACAACCGTTCGTTGTTAAGGTAAATCCTCAACATCACAGGGGTCTTGCCCTCCTTGTTTACATAGTTGCTTCTGAGATAGAAGACTGTTCTGAAAATTGATTTCATACATTGACTGTTTTTAATTGTAGCTGGATTCATGGGAAATTGTTCCACATCGAAAGGAATTTTATCGCCTAAATGGATGGAATGAACTTCCATATATCCCACTGCAAAGTTCTACATAATCATTTGAATAACAGCAATATATAAGTACTCTAAACAATCTCTGTACGTACTCTTGGTTACAATTTTTATTCGGCTCATCTTTTTGTAACCAGATTGTAACCGTAGGAGAGTATTTTGGGCGTTTCGGCACCCTCCTTACGTACTCTGAAAAAACATGTAAGTATAAAACAAAAGTATCGTAACTTATTGAAGCTACGATACTTACTGATTTTGTGAAGTATTTTCTGAAGTCTTCTCCAGAGTACTTCCTGCGGAGAGAGAGGGATTCGAACCCCCGGTGCCTCTCAGCACGACGGTTTTCAAGACCGTTGTAATCGACCACTCTACCATCTCTCCTAAATGGAAAGCAGTAGTTTATTTACCAACTACTTGCCTTTTTTATGTTGGGATACCAGGATTCGAACCTGGAATGACAGGACCAGAATCTGTAGTGTTACCATTACACCATATCCCAATGAAATGTCTTGTCTGCTTGTTCCTTTCTGAACTTCGGCACAAAGGTACGTATTTTTCTTAAACCGACAAACTTTTTCAATGATTTTTATATCGCCTTCTTGATTTTCTCTATTTATGATCATTATAGAGATTGTAAAAGAAAAGCGGCCATCTTTCGATAGGCCGCTATTGGATATGATAGGGAGAGACTTAGAAAGTCCATTTGGCTGCTACTGTCGGGATAGCATAGAAGCGATTATTCTCACCGCGTTCATTGAAAACGAAGTTATTGCTGATCTCGACTTCGCTTCCTAAACTCAGATTGATTCCTTCCCAACCTTTAAGGGCGTTGAGGTTTAGCCAAAACTGGGGTTCGGAGACGACAATCCAATTGCCTCGAACACTACGGTCATACCACAGATCGCAGAATCCGCTGAATGTACAAAGGTTATGTGCGAAAGTGGTGCTCCATACTTCGGTGAGCTGGGCACTGTTGAACGGACGATTCCATGGATTCTTACCTTTGAAATTATATTTGTAAAGGAGTTGCACCGAAAATGTCTTTGAAAAATCGGCATTGGCCCAATTCCATGCACCACCAAGTAGTGCAGCATGTTGGAAACGAGTGGAGATAAATGTTTCTTTATCGGATGTCAGACCACCATCATACTCAATATGGGCTGCCCATTGCTTGTTGGGCGTGAGATTCATCTCTCGTGAAATCTCCCAGTAGGCTCCCATGACGCCGTCTTTTAGATAATCGATATCGACAAAGAAGTAATTACTACCCCATTTATCTGCCTTGAACATCTCCACGGTGGTAGTGATGCTCATTCGATTGCTGAGATCTTTATAAAGTGAATGACCGAGATCGTAATGCAACTGAACATTTTGTGAGAAACCAACTGCCGCAAATAAGGACAGCAATACTGAGGAAAGGATTTTCTTCATGAGATGTATAAAATGATAATTAATGTACTGCAAAATTACAATATTTATTTTAATGAGCATCCATTAATGCGCATATAAATCGCGAAGAATGGCTCTACCTACTCCTACGCGATAATGAATATCGTCGTAAAAATTGTGATAGTTGCGATATTTCAAGCCTGCACGACCGGAATAATCAGCCACATGATCGGCCCCGAAGATCTGCCTGAGGATGGCGTCATCCTCAGGATTCATGGCTGTGGCACCCTGTGTTGGGCCGATGACGATCTTGATATTGGTGTGATGACGCTGGCAAATATCTCGGATGGCTTCGAGATGGGTAATCTGTACTTTGTGGATGACAGGCTGCCCGAAAGTGATAGAGGTGTCTCCGGGAGCGCATCTATATTTGGCATAAGGATCCCAATAACGTTCGCCTTTCTCTCGAATTTCCCGTTCGGTTTCTAACGTATCATCGTTTGTATAACGAGTGCGGATACGTCCGCGCGAATTCATGATGCCGATCATACTCCGATCATACTTGTGCGTGATATAATACCGAAGGTAAGGACCTAAGAACTTAGGATTAAAGAAACCTTGCAGAAAAATGACTTGGTAGCTCATTTCACTTTTCCCGCTGACTTCGGGAGGCATGACGTGCATAATTCCTTTCTGCAAATCGGTGGGAGAAAAGAAGCCGGGTTCGCAGACAATGAGTAGATTTTTGATCTTTTGCCCAGGCTGGCGGTCGAGTGCGTCGAGTTTCAGGCGCAAGTCCATGAGCCCCTCACCATTACTGAACAGCCGGAAAGGGTGTGCCTTGATATAGCGGTTCCAGTCGGATGTATTGAAAGCGAGTGTAGATGACGAACCCATGATAAATGAGTCGTAGTGCATTTTGTGCCGGAACATTTTGTATTTGTACCATCCCACAGCTCCCTCGCTTTGACAGATCTCGGGACTATCGTAGTCGTCGTAAGTGCGAATCACCATAAACGGATCTTTCACAACATACCAAATGATCAATCCGAGGAATGGTATAGCCAAGAGAATCGTATTTATATAGAATCGTGCGAGCGACTTCTTATTTCGTAAAAACTTCATCATAGCAGTATTTCAAATAAAATGCATAAATTAAAATCCGATAAATTTATGAATGCAGAAGCACGCCATCAGAATTGCACATAGATAAAGTTCTCGACACCGAAGGCTCCGAATAAGAAGATCAGCAGGATTGTAGCAAAGTAGATGGGCCAACGTTGCCAAGCAGGTCGACGGGCTGTCCATTTCAGAATGTCGACACGCGAATGCGCGTAGTCCAAAAGGAACATAAGCAATACCGCGACCCCAAAATAGATCCATTGAGAATCGGTCATGCCGAGGCGCAGTTCCTTAATATTGGTCTCGAATCCATCAAAAAGGTGACGGTAGGTGTACATGGCGTCATCGATCTTGGGTAATCGGAAGAAAAGCAGCGAGAGTGCGAATAGCACATAGGTGCGTATCATTTGCAGCGGTCGATAAATCGAATCAGGCAATAGGCTGTGCACACGGTCACGGAATCCTGATGCAGCCGTCTCATAAACGACGATCACACCTTGGAAGAGTCCATAGAATGCGAAAGCCCATCCGGCACCATGCCAAATGCCGATCACCACGAATGTAACAATGAGTGACCCATAGATGCCCCAGCGTTTCCATGTGCGCGTTGCCGCCGACATCGGCATGAAGACATAATCACGCACCCATGACGAGAGCGAAATATGCCAGCGACGCCACAACTCACCCGTGGTTAGAGAAATGAAAGGCCTATCGAAGTTAGGCGAGAGTGTGAAGCCAAACATTCGTCCGAGGCCGATAGCCATTAGCGTATAACCGGCAAAGTCGGCATAAAGTTGTATGGGATAGATCAGGGTGACTGTCAGCAACTGACTGCCTGTGGCCTCGTAAACATTGCTAAACACGGTGTCGAGAGATGGTGCAATGCGATCGGCAATGACCAGCTTCATAAAGCCTCCCCAGATTATGAGCTTCATTCCATATACCACCTTGTCATAATCAAAACGTTGGGCCTGTTTGAGTTGAGGCAACAGGTCGTATCCGCGCTCGATCGGTCCCGAAAGAAACTTCATGAAGAGCAGCATGTAGAGTGTGAAATCCATCAAACTGTCCTCGGGGTCTTCGTCCCAATAGATCTCGATGAGATAAGACAAGGCTTGGAATGTGTAAAAAGAAATGCCAAGCGGAAACAGAGGCGCCCAGTAGCGGGCGGCAAGCCACGTACAGACAAGCACTGCGATGCTTCCCACAAACACGTAGGAAGCCGATCGTTGACCGCGAATGGATGCGAGGTATTTACCTGCATAGAATGTGAACACGTTGATGCCGAGGGCATACGCAATATAAATGAGGTGATAGTATCCAGCAAACACCAGACTTGCCAACAGCAATAATCCATGCTGCCAACACCTATTGGTTTTGAGATAATACAATATAAAAGTCACCGTCAGCAAGATGGTGAACGGTATTGATATAAATTCCATTGTGTCAGATAACTAAGGTCAACGACTCATTTGGCCTTGTCGATGATCGCATCACACAATCCGCCGACATCCTTGATACGCATAATATCGCGAAATTTAAATCGAATATTGTAGTGCTTTTCGATCTCACTGATGATGATCATATTTGTGATAGAGTCCCATCCATCCACATCCTTGGCCGACATGTTCTCTTCCAAGGTTAAGTTCGGGTCTTTCAGCGCTTCTGAAAAAATGGCATTCAGGGTGGCCAATACTTCTTTCTTTTCCATACCTATTTGTTATTCTTTTGTATATATTCTGCAATCTTTCGTCTGTCTATCTTGTTATTAGCGTTCTGCGGAAAATGCTTCATCTCGTGAACAGCTACCGGAATCATATAACTCGGCAAATAACGGTGGAGATATTCAATCAGTTCTGGCTCAGAGTTGGCTTTTCCATGCTCGACGGCCAAGTGTATTTGGCAGTTGTGATGATGGTCATAAATAGGCAGGGCAACCACTGCATTGCGTTCATTATAGAATTTTCGGGCTACATGCTCAATCTCACTCAACTCGATGCGATAACCCTGTATCTTGATCTGCGAGTCCTTACGACCGTAATAAAGAATGTCGCCGGAGGCGTTCATGGCACAAACATCACCAGTTTTGTAATACCTTCGTCCGGCATGTTGGAAAAACGCAGCACGCGTCTTCGTCTCATCGCCCCAGTAGCCTGGGGTGAGTTGTGGTCCTGACAGGCACAGCTCGCCTTTCTCATCGGGTTTGCAGATGCGACCGTTGTCGTCGATCACGATTGTACCCACATCTTTCATCGCCTTTCCGATGCCCATAATACCGTTGACATTACGGTTGCCTCCGCCGCGAACATATTCTGCCCCCGTGCAATAGATGGTACATTCCGTGGGACCGTAGACATTCCAAATTTCTGCATTGGGAACACATTCGGCCCAGCAGTCGACATCGCCCAGATTGAGTCCCTCGCCGGCAAAGAGAGAGTAGCGCAACTCTTCGATGCGCAACTCATCCAAGTAGGGGCGCAGGTAATGAATCACCGACGGCACCATCATGGTGAAAGTGAGATGATGATCGTCTAAAAGTTCAAAGACGGCTTGATACTTGATTCGGTCATACGTCACAGTATAGGTGCAGGCTCCGCTTAACAGCGGGAGGAGGTAAGACTGCACCGAGAGATCGAACGTGAGATCAAACATCTGCAAGCAACGATCATCGGCTGTTAATCGGAAACCCAAGGCGCGGAATCCCTCGATGAAAGCAGCCACGTTTCCGCGTGTGATAGGCACGCCTTTGGGCCTGCCTGTGCTGCCCGATGTGAATAGAATATAGGCCAACTCGTCGTCATTGAAAGAGCGTGGGATGTCCATCGAGACTTCATCCAGTGACAAGCGTTGAGTCATCACGACTTTTATATTCTCGTAACGCGTTTCCTTGCCAGAATCGAGTAGGGTAGTGATACCCACCTGCTCGATGATATCAGTGCATCGCTCGATAGGCTGTCCAGGATGGAGCGGAATGTAACACTTGCCTTCAAACCACAAGGCGAGAATCGAAGCATAGGTTTCAAGATCGTCGTTGGCCACGAGTCCGATGTGTTTGGAGGAAACACTCCTCAAGGCCTTCCTGATTTTCGAGACGCCCACCGCTAAATCCCGATAAGTGAAAAATGTTCCGTCGATGCAGAAAGCATTTCTGCCCGACTCTTCAACCAATGCCCGCCACAGGGCTTTTACCACTATTTCGTTAAATCCCATATTCCAAAAATAGGTGCGGAATCGGTACTTACCGATCCGCACTTCATCGTTTCGTACAGTAAAATAACTCATTTTTCCACAAAATCCCTCATCTTTCTCATATTATTTAATATTATTTTACCTTTGACCATGCTTTCGCTTTTATTTTCCACTGAATTCCCGAACTCGGTGGAAAAAGGTCGAATAGAAACGGCGTATGTCCCCCGGTGTAGATGCAAAATGAGAAGTATACGATGAGTCGCCGAGAAGTATAGGACTTGTGGGGCAGAAGTCCTATACTTCTCGACGACTCTTTAAGAGATTGGTATTCTCTCTCTTATGAGGGGAAGGAATCTCGGTTGTGGCTTACTTTCCGGCCTGATCTGACAACAGACTTTCGATCATGCTGTGGGCTTCGTCCGGATCGGATGTGGCAGGATGACATGTCCTTCGGGATCGAGAATGAGCAAGTTGGGAATGGCCGTGAGACGGTAGGCATCACGCAAGGTCTGTATCGACGACTTGGGTGCTTGCAGCTGTATCCAGGGCATCTTTTCTTCATCCATAGCGCGTTTCCAATCTTCGGTTTTGGCATCCACCGATATACTGATTATGCGAAGTCGAGTGCCGAATTGGGCATGTAGCGCTTTGATCTTGGGAATGGCTGCACGACACGGACCGCACCATGATGCCCAGAAATCGATAAAGGTATATTTCTCCTTGGCGAGAAAAGAGGACAGTTTGTGTTTCTGTCCCTTGGGCGTCACCACACCGAAATCTGTGTAGAGCGTGCCTTTGGTGAACTTACGCAGTCCTTCGATTGTTTTCCGAAAGTTGGCATACCCCATCTGGTCGTCATTGTCTTTGAGCAAGGCCAACATGCGGTCGTAATCGGCATCGGTATAGGTAAAGAGGTTTTCGAGTTGATCTCGCTGGAGTTTCAAAGAGATGACATAGGTGGGATGCTGCTCGATAAAGGTACGGTTGAGGACTGCCACGGTGCCTGCATCTTTCTTGGCGGCATTTTTTAGACGTTGTTCTTGCTCGGCATCCTTTTGCGCCCGCGGCGTGTCGAACTGATATTTTTGCAGGGCATGCTCGCTTTTCCAGGCCTGCAATTCGGCGTCGTAGACGGCTTTGCGCCACTCGTCATACTGCGCTTGTGCGCGGCCTCCTTTCACGGTGACATTCTTTTCCTTGAAAAGAGGGGTGCTCTGATATTCATAGTTACGCGGAATGCTATCGAAATGTGCAGCCATCACCACGATAGGCGTATTCTCGATCAAGATGGGTATGCCTCGATCTTGGGCATACTCGCCGTCTCCATAGATGGCTTTGTCATTGATCTTTAATTGCACGAGCGTGGCTTCGCCACATGGCCTGTGAGGCGGAAAGCACCGTTTACGACCTTTGTGGTGGAGATATCGATTCTTTTACCGTCTTGTTTGACTTCCAACGCCACTTCGGCTCCATTCTTCAAACCGGGGAATTTGCCAGTAACAGTATAGTGCTGTGCGCCTGCCGGTAAAGCTATCAGCAATGCGGCGGCGAGTGTTTGACTTGTTTTCATTGTCTATTTTGTTGATTGTTGATTAGTGGAACATCATGTGTGGCGATCATAATACCGCCATTAGGGGCAATCTGCACGAGATGTGGAATACTGTTGATCTTGTTATAGGCCAAATTCCATGGATTAACTTCCTGTGTTTCCAATGTAACTTTGCCTTCCATGTTCAGATACTGGTCTTGCTGCCATGTAAAGTAGGGAAAGAAATGCCTACGTGCATTTCTTCCGTCTGGGTCGGACCCGGCTGGGTGCCTTGCGAGCATTCTTTAAGAAAGTTGTCTGTGCATGATGAGAGAGCCAAAGCGTTTGCATTTGATTGGACTTTGATGAGATACAAATTTCGGTGAAATGCTATTGAAGAATATTCGGGAAGTGTGTCTGATGAAATGATTGAAACAGGAAACGGAGTAACATCCGACTGTTTCAGCCGTGTTACTCCGCTTTCTATGCGCATCCGATTATGAAGCTGTCAAAGCAATATCTTGCAAGATTTCGCTTAGAGTGGGATGTGTATGGATGATGTCGCGTAGGTCTGTGATCGTCGTGTTACGGTTGATTAGTGCGGTTACTTCTTGCACAATATCAGAGGCATGAGCGCCGAACGCGTGGCAGCCTATGATCAAGCCGTGTGCATCGATAACCAACTTGATGAGTCCTTCAAATTCGTTCATCGCCAAAGCCTTACCATTTGATCGGTAATGCCCTTTGTAACACTTGCACTCAATGTCGTTTGCCTTGCAACTATCTTCGGTCATCCCCACGCTTCCGGCTTCCGGATGCGTAAAGATAGCAGATGGCATGATATCGAAACGAATGTGATCCGCCTTGCCGAGGATGTGATTCACGGCGCGGAAACCTTGGAATGTGGCTGCATGAGCCAGCATTTGCCGACCGTTGACATCGCCGATCGCATAAACACTCGATACGTTTGTCTGCATGTTTTCATTCACGGTGATGCCTTTTCGATCGTAAGCAATGCCGGCTTCGGCCAGTCCTAATCCCTCTATGCGAGGTTCACGACCGGTTGCCACCAACACAATGTCGGCTTCGACGGCAGCTTCTTTGCCTTTCTTTTCAAACGTAACGGTGAGTGCATGGCCTGTTTCTTCAATCTTTTTCACACCCGATTGCAGGTGGAAATCGATTTCGTTGCGTTCCAATGTCTTGCGCAAGCGTTTGGCAATGTCGCTGTCGAGTGTCGGAAGACACTCTTTCAAAAATTCGATCACTGTGACTTTACTACAGAAACTACTGAAAATGCTGGCAAATTCCATCCCGATAACGCCGGCGCCGATGATGCACAACCGTTGCGGAACATGATCAATGTCGAGCAATTCTGTTGAAGTGATTACATGGGATAGGTCGATTCCTTCGATAGGAGGAATTTTGGCACGTGATCCGGTGGCAATGATGATATTGTCGGCAGTGATTTCTTCGCCGTTGACAATGACGGTTTTTCCGTCTTTCAACTGTGCTTTTCCGCGTAGGAAAGTGATGCCGGGCGAAGCCATGAGTGTTTCCACACCTTTGCGTAATTGTTCGACAATCTGCTGTTTGCGCTCGATCACTCGTTGGAAGTTGATTTTCGGCAGCGGCGATGACAGTGAAATGCCATAAACATCACCGTCTTTCAGTTCGTTGAAAACCTCTGCATTGCGACAAAGAGTCTTCGTCGGAATACACCCGCAATTCAAACATGTTCCGCCGGCTTCGGCTTCTTCGACAATCACCACTTGTAAACCGTTTCTCGCAGCATATTCGGCAGCACGGTATCCACCTGGTCCGCTACCGATGATAAGTAAGTCAGTCCTTGTCATTGATCAGTTGTTTAGTAGGTCATGATCGGATGTTTAGCAGCCAACACATCATCAACCCTACCGATGGGTGTGTGATGTGGCGCTGATTTCACGGTTTCCGGTTCTTCGATTGCTTCCTGAGCGATTTTCCGAAGCACGTCGATGAAACCATCAATCGTGTCTTTGCTTTCATTCTCTGTGGGTTCGATCATCATCGCTTCATGAAATAAAAGCGGGAAATAAATCGTCGGAGCGTGATAGCCATAATCTAAAAGACGTTTGGCAATATCCATTGTGGTGACGCCGGTGCTCTTATCTTTCAAACCGTCAAAGACGAATTCGTGTTTGCACAAACCTTCAATGGGTAGTTCATAAACATCTTTCAACATCTCCTTTATATAGTTAGCGTTGAGTGTCGCAAGCGGCCCCACCATCTTAATATTCTCTTTTCCGAGGGTCAAGATGTATGTATAAGCGCGTAAAAGAACTAAAAAGTTTCCCAAAAAGGCACCCACAGCGAGCGGAGTTGTATCACCCGGGAGCGTGTAATGATTCTCTTGAATGACGAAACGTCCGTTTTCCTTGATCACTCTGGGTGAAGGCAGGAATTGTTCGAGCCCCTCTCTCACACCGACCGGACCTGCACCGGGTCCTCCGCCACCATGAGGCGTTGAGAAAGTCTTATGAAGATTGATGTGCATGACGTCGAATCCCATATCGCCAGGACGACATGTTCCGAGCAACGGATTGAGATTTGCACCGTCATAGTACATCAAACCGCCGCAGTCGTGCACCAAACGAGTGATCTCAGGGATCTTCTGTTCGAAGAGTCCTAACGTGTTAGGATTGGTCATCATCATTGCAGCCACACTGTCATCGAGCAATCGTTTCAAATCGTCTACGTCGACAATGCCTTCCGGAGTGCTCTTAACTTCGACCACTTCGAGCCCGCATACTGCGGCCGAAGCGGGATTTGTGCCGTGAGCAGAGTCTGGAATGATCACTTTGATGCGCTTATTGTCATGGCGACTTTGATGGTAAGAGCGGATTATCATCAGTCCGGTCAACTCTCCTTGAGCACCGGCAAACGGGTTTAAAGTGAATTCACTCAATCCCGATAATTCGGAAAGAGCCTGTTGCAAATTATAATACACCTCCAAAGCGCCTTGACAAGTCTCGGCAGGTTGCAACGGATGGAGGTTTTGGAACTGTGGCAAAGCAGCTACTTCTTCGTTGATGATAGGGTTATATTTCATCGTGCAACTGCCCAAAGGATAAAATCCGTTGTTCACGCCGAAGTTGTTTTCACTGTGATTTGTATAATGACGCACGACAGTCATTTCATCACACTCGGGGAGTTCGGCATCTTTTGCTCTGCGCATAGATGCCGGGAGTTCATAATGATCGAATTGATTGTTGGGTAAGGTATAGCCTCTTCGCCCCGGATGAGATAATTCGAAAATCAGATTTCCGTATAATTTATTGTTCATTTGACAGCGGATTAAAGGTCAGACAATGTTATAAGCCGGTCGATCTCGGCCTTGGTTCGTTTCTCGGTAACAGCAAACATAATGGTGTCTTCTGCCATTTTCACGCCGCCGAGAATGCCGTTTTCCAAGTATTTATGTTGGAGAGCATCGACATTACCGTTGAATTTGACGCAAAATTCATTAAAGAAAGGCTGATCATAAGCCATTGAGAAACGTCCTGACTTGATCAACTCGTCGCACAAATAGTGTGCTCCGTCGTAAGAGAGTTGTGCTGCATCTTTCAGTCCTTGCTTACCCATCACACTCATATAGATGGTGATGAATAAAGCCATCAGACTCTCGTTAGAACAAATATTGGATGTTGCTTTCTCGCGGCGGATATGTTGTTCGCGTGCTTGGAGTGTCAACACGAAGACGCGTCTACCCTCTTTGTCAAGTGTCTTACCAACGATTCGGCCCGGCATTTTGCGCATCATTTTCTCTGTGCAGCACATATATCCGATATAAGGACCGCCGAATGCCATCGGAATACCGAGTGACTGACCTTCGCCCACAGCAATGTCGGCACCCCATTCACCCGGAGTTTTCAGCAGTGCCAGATCTGCCGGATTGCTGTTCATAATGAAAAGAGCTTTCTGGCTGTGGCATGCGTCGGCATATCCCGTATAATCCTCGATAATACCGAAGCGATTAGGTTGCTGCACGATGACGCCGGCCACGCCACCTTCGGTTAATTTTGCATCAAGCGCCTCGCGTGAAGTGATGCCTGATTTTGCCTCAATCATTTTGACGGAAACACCATGAAAATAGGCGTAAGTCTTGATCACATGGAGGATTCGCTTGTCTACGGTGTCAGAAACCAATATTGTATTCGCTTTCTTGGCAGCTGCGGCAGCCATCAAAGCAGCTTCGGCCGTGGCCGTACTGCCATCATACATCGACGCGTTGGAGATATCCATGCCGGTGAGTTCGGCCATCATGCTCTGATATTCGAAGATATAATGCAGTGTGCCTTGTGATATTTCAGCTTGATAGGGCGTGTAACTTGTCAGAAATTCCGAGCGTTCCACCAAGTTGGGAACAATCGAGGGCGTGTAATGATCATACACGCCGGCACCGGCAAAGACAGTTAGTTGTTGATTTTCTTGGCCGAGTTTCTCAAAGAGTTGTCGGATTTCGATCTCACTTTTAGCTTCGGGAAGATGATAGTCTCGATCAAAATGAATGCTGTTGGGCACTTCGGCGTATAGATCTTCCAATGATTTGGCGCCGATGCGATCGAGCATTTGTGTGATCTCTTCTTGCGTATGGGGAAAGAATTTGTATTGCATCGTTTAGAGAAATATAGGGAGGTGATGTGTAAGCACGCATTACTTGCAGCGCCAATAAGCCTTACCCGCAGTGCAAAACATGCTTACTCATCTCCTCATTGACTATTTATTGCAGAAAGCCTCGTAAGCTTTGGCATCCATTAGTTCGTCGAGTTCTGTTTTGTTTGAGAGTTCAACTTTGATGATCCAGTTTGCAAAAGCATCTTGATTGATCAGTTCCGGCTGATCGTCCAAGGCGTCATTGACTTCAATGACAGTCCCGCTTACGGGCGATTTCAGATCGCTGGCAGCCTTCACACTCTCCACAGCGCCGAAATCATCGCCTGCTTCCAGCTCGTCATCGACATCGGGCATATCCACATAAACAATGTTGCCCAAGGCATTCTGAGCGAAATCCGTAATACCGATGTAAGCTTGATTGCCCTCTACGCGTACATACTCGTGTGACTCACTGTAATAGAGTCCTTCCATAAATTTAGCCATTGTATTGATTGTTTTAGTTATGATGATTTGTAGTCTTTTGTTTTAATTATTCTGATTTATGTCTTACTTACTCTTTGATTTTGTCAAAACCAATGCTTTCTCACTCCATTCATCTGATGTTTCATCTCAAAAGAATCTCCGATGGGCCCACGCACCTGCTGCATGGAGCAAAAAGAATCTCCGATGAGACCATGCACCTGCTGCATGAAGCAAAAAGAATCTCCGATGAGGCCA
>NZ_BAIX01000043.1 GCF_000613405.1 Hoylesella enoeca JCM 12259
CAGCCATAGAGAAGATTTCATCATCATCAAAGCCGTTGCAACCGCTTTTCTGCACTTCATTAAGAATGTAGGTGATGCACTCCTCGATATTCTTGTTCGGTTTCATCAAGTTAGGGGCAAACAAGGGGTCTGTCATAGCACGCTGATTGAGATACTCGGCTATTGTCCGTGTGAAATGTTCTGTTCCTTTCATATTGCTTAGTATTTTGGGATTTCTACTATTTGATTGATACGCCCATATAGGTAGGCTCTTAGGCTTGTTCTGTCGGGTGCGTAATACTCTGTCCATTGTCCGTACTGATTGACAAGGTATTTCTTCAGTACATCAAAGAAGTCAAAGCGATAGCCTTGTAGGGGAACGGCTGTGCGAAAATAGGTGTTTGAGTTCACCGCTTCACATAGCCAATTCTTTTCCTCACGCTCATCATTTCGCCACGATTGAGTTTCATACGCAGGAGATATACTTTGCTGTTACAAAGGCTCTCCAACGGGGGAACGTCCCATTGTACAAACTTAATTGCCAACACTTGCTCACTTTTTTCAGCCGTAGGGTTAATGCGGTAATGAGAGGAGGAGCTATATCCTTTTCTGTTCATCGAAGATGTTGTATTTACTTTTTGCTTATCCATAGCGACATTTTTTTTATGCGTCCAAAGATCGGAGTATGCTGATTCCTTTTTGTAGCAAAATAGAGGTAGCGGGGCAGGCTTACACAAGGTTTTGTCGGAAAATACAACCCGTAGGTGTGGAGATTTTCCAGACAAACCAAGCGGCACAGACCTTTTGAAAGCCACATGCCCCGTACTACCTTTGCGGATAAAAAGGGAACAGCATCCGTCTTCTTCATTTCGCATATTGTGGAGCATTGGAAAGGAAGCAAAAGTGCAACGCTCGTAGTGGGAAATAGAAAAGGTGGCTATCTCAAAATGCGAGATAACCACCTGATGAAATAACATGAAAGGTTTTACAGAGCTGTGCTTCTCAAAGCACGCATAGCAGGATGGCACAGAGAATAGCCAACCAAAATAGAATGCTCAGCAGCGCAAATGTTACTTTTAGAATTACCCTGACTATAAAGCGCAGTATCAGAAAACCTGCAATGACTGACACGGCGGTAACGATTTGCGGCGTTACAATCTTCGAGATAAGCCAAATGACACCGATAACGACGGAAAGCAGGATAGCGAGTTCGATGAAGCGTGTCCAACCGAAGCGGCGGACTTGCTTGGGAGAAGTCGGCTGCTGCTTGATATTATCGGTTTTGTTCGATGCGTCTGCCTTGATGAAGGCAGGTGTGTGGACGTCTTGATTCATGATGATTGTATTCATATCGGAGCTTTTAATAGTTCAAGAGCAATAACAAGATGCGCAGGCTACACAAAGACAAGTGTTAGTATAAACTCTTGGCATGTGGAGCGGAGCGTTTATCTTGGCTCTTGACACTACAAAAGCTACTGGTGGTGTTATATCAAGTCATGTTCTCACTATCGACTGTTGGCAGACCATTGACCTCAATGAGCAGAACGATTGTTCCTGTCAGTTCGGTGTAGAGTTTCTCATACTCTGGACTTGCACCAAAATCGTCAGTCAGTTCATACTTATCGAAAATGCTTTGCACAGCCTTATTCTTCAGAAGCATTGGTGTTAGTCTTTCTGGAAGAGGAGAAGGGAGTTCTTTCTCGAACTCATTCTCTAAGACAGATACAAGCGTGTCATACTTGGAAAAATGCAAATCTTGGTATAATACTTCGCTTGCCATCGTCTCCGCCTCCGGGTGAGAAAAACCTTGTGCTACAGCATCGCAGTAAGCTGTCAATGCTTCGTCTGCGCGAGCAGTTACAAACGTATTTTCATTCACTCTCTCTGGATAATGCTCTCCGAGATACGCTTCCAACTTCAAACGGAAGTAGGAAAGTTCTTTCTTTGTTGTTGTCATAATCTTCTTAGTTTAGGGTTGTACATTATTTTGAGTTGATGCCCATAGCAACATTGAACTTGTCTAACTTGCCAGCCAGCTGTTCCATATCGTGTTCTATCTTCTTGTTGGTTATACGGGCATAAATTTGTGTAGTTTTAATGTTGGTATGTCCCAGCATCTTCGACACGCTTTCCATAGGAACGCCCTTGCTGAGCGACATGGTCGCAAATGTATGCCGGGCAAGATGGAAGGTCAGATTCTTCTTGACACCGCAAAGGTCGGCAATTTCTTTTAAATATGCGTTGGTTTTCTGATTCGTTAGGATGGGAAATAGTTTACCGTCCCGATAGGTCCTATGACTGTACTTGGCGATGATACTCTTGGGAATGTCAAGCAATAAAACATTTGTCTCCACACTTGTTTTCTGTCTCTTGGTCATAATCCACTGCTTGTCATCAAGTGTTACGATATTGTCCGGTGTGAGATTGGAAACATCAATATATGCCAGACCTGTGAAACATGAAAAGATGAAAACATCCCTTACTAACTCCAAGCGTTGAATAGCAAAATCCTTGTTGGCTATCTTCATAATTTCCTCATCCGTGAGAAAACCACGATTTACCGGCTCCAAGTGGAAACGATGATTGAGGAATGGGTCGTGAAGAAGATAGCCACGCTTTTGCGCATAGATGGTCACGGTTTTCAGTGCCTTCAATTTCTTGACTGATGTGTTATAGGCACACCCAGCCGCCGTACTCAGGTACAGCTCAAAGTCCTGTACTACGGATGGCGTGAACTCTGCCAGTCCAATATCTTTCTTCCCATACTTATAGATAAGGAATTCTGCGAAATGCCTTCTTAAAACGCTGTACTTTTGCAGGCTGTCCTTGCTGATGGTATGTCCGACACGCTGTCTGACATCTTCGTTGAACTTGTCGAATATAGGGAGAAAGGTCGTGTACTCCCTGTCTTTCCCGACAAAGAATGAGCGGATTTTATCCAATGACAAGGATTCATCATCCTCGAATTTGTGGTAAATGTTATTCAGCATTGTGGAAATGGAGTCCAATGCGGCATTAGCGGATAAGGCTTCTGCCGTCCGACCTTTGAGCCTGCTGGTAGTGTTATTCCACAGCGACTTGTCCACGAATATTTTCGTAGATCCGAAATTAGCCATCTCTCCGTTAAGGAATACTCGGAGCATTACAGGCGACTTTCCTTCTTTGTTCTCATAGTTTGAGCGTAGGTAGAAGGACACCTTGAAATTTGTTCTCATAATGCATCATTCTTTTGTGTAGCACTCGGCTGCAAAGTTAATACTTAATACATTGAAAAAGAAAGAGTTGACGCCGTCAATATGGTATTCAAAATCCCGTCACTGCTACATTTTTTGCTACTGCAATTTTTGTGTAGCAGTAAGTGTAGCAGAATTTGACCGAAAGATGACTGTCAAAATATAGGGTTATGCCGTCAGGCAATGGAGGTATATACAAAGAAAAATCGTTGTAAAACCTTGATTTTACAACGATTAGCTAATTTTTGAAGGCTAAATTGACAACCCTTGTGAAGCCCTTTTGAAGCCTATTAGCGGAGAGAGAGGCTTGTGAACCTTCGGATATTATAACCTGTAAAATGGAGGAAACGGCATGAAGACAAACAACAACCTAAAAATAAGAACAAACACTGCCAATCATCGCAGTTTCTTTGATTGGGGCTGCAATATGCAGGTCATTCGTAAGGAAAACGGAGAGATAGCCATGACGGAGAGCCAACTTGCAAGATTCTTCGGTGTAACATGGAGGAAAGTCAACCATAGGTTTCAAACAATAATGACATCTTCCGACCTGCATCCCGATGAAAGGGATGCAGGTCAAGGACCTGTTTTCATCAACGGACAAACTAAAGGTTATGCACCGCTCTATCCTCTTTCAATTATCATTTCCCTGTCCTTTCTATTGGACGGCATGGAAGCGCATTTGTTCAGAAAGTATATCTGTGAGAGATTGCAGAAACCTGCATCCGTGATAACACCGATATTTCTGCTCGGTAGCACGAATAACTAATTGATTATTTCTTATCTTTCCTTTTTCTTTCACTGATTATATCTTACTACATAACTACAATAAAGGATAAAGCGGTGAAGGAAAATGGACTATTCCGTAGTTGAAAGATGGGATAGCTATTACTACCAAGTGGGTACTTTCTACACTTTTATACAAAGTAATGCAGTCAAAAATGGATTGTGAAACACAATTAATTTCAAAACTAGTATTTTTCAAATAGGTTGTTCAAAGTTGGCAAATGATTTTTTTGATTTTGTAGAAGAAAGCTTTACTTATCAAGCATTATGTCCCTGCAAACCGTTTAAACGATACGAACTGGATATAGCAAAAATCACATTCCAGTGTCAGCTGACTAACTTTTTTATGCTACGATTTCATTATAACAATCAAGGTCTTCTTCCATATTTGCATCTAAATTCAGTTGGCGTCATATTTACGTTCTTTTTAAAATAATTTACAAAATGGGCATGTTCGGCAAAACCCAGCAAATTGGATATTTCTCCACTTCTATTTAAAGTATAAATTAACAAACGCTTTGCTTCCAGAATAATACGGTTGTTAATTATTGTTACAGGAGTCTCTCCCGAACATTCTTTGCAATACATATTTAATTTGTTGACGGAAATTCTTAATTCATCGGCATAATGTTGCACCGAATGGAATTGTTTATATTGAACCTCCAATTTGTCTAAAAAAGCAAAATACAATTCAAGGCTCTGTTTTTGTGTTTTCTCTATTTTGGAAGCAATACTTTTAAACTCTTCTGTTTCAGAGATTCCATATAAAAGTAAAGTTAGTGCAGCATATACTCCTAAATAATTTCTACGATGATTGGAGAATAATCGTAAGTTATACTTTAGGGTTTCTACAGAGGTCTTAAATGCCAATCTACTTTCTTCGCTTTTGTATTTCAAGAAAGGTAAATTCCGCAGAATATTATGCTTTAAATAATGGGAGCAGTTTTCTGGTAATGAACTAAAAAAGTTCTCAGTAAAGAAAATAGAGAAACCTTCAATTACGCAATCCGAATAATAAGAATGTATGTCACCTGGGGCAATTAACAGCAAAGTACTACTATCTATATGATATTTTTCTATATCAAAAGTATATTCAAAATTTCCGCATTCAACCCATGTTAGCATATAAAAGTCATGAGTATGTAAATTTTGGTCGGAAAGGTTGATATTATTATAGTGACCATCAAAGGCATTTGTGATATGTATTTGATGGTTTGAAAATGAATATTTGCCAATCGTTTCATGACTTAACTTGATGGTTTTGTATGTAAATATAGATTGGGTCATGGATTGTTTTTCGCAAATTTACCAAATTGTATTGTAAATTACAAATGAAATATTGCAAATCTTCATTAATAATGAAAATTTGCAATATTTAAAGCTTAATTTGCAATAATCTACAAAATAGAAAAGACTATATTTATATCAAAATTAACACGGAAACACTTGGAATAAACAAATCTCAAGTTTAAATCCTATCAGTTAAAAGTCTCATTGATAGGAATACGTGAAAGTAGACTAAACCAGTAAAACTAAAAGCTATGAAGGTAAGACGCTTAATTGCTAACTCTGCAATTCAAACATCTGCTATTACAGACGAGGCATCCTTAACCGTTTCTTGTTGTTGCTGCAGCTGCAGCTGCTGCTGTGCATCAGAGTAAGTATGTAATCACGGTGAGGTGAAGAAGTTAGGAACGTCCGTTTTACTTTATCACCTCGCTTTAATCTTTAATTTAAACCATCATGAACCAATTTGACATATTTTTCGACTCACAAAACAAAGTGTATCAGGTTCGTACAAAAAGTGATACGCTAATTTTTGAGTTTCCTGATCCTGAAGAAGAGAAAATCTTTTCGAACATTCTAAAGCTATACGAGAAGTACAGCATCATTAGTTTTGCTATTATAAAGAAAGAACTATGTCATTTTTGTCATAGTAAGGTGTTGGATGTTGTTCAAGAACTTCAGAAATGCGAATTATTAAATAGTGGAAATTATTCCGACTATGAACAAGAAGATACACAAGCAGCGGATTCATACAACCTATGGAAAGGGATTTCTGTAATTCCATGTAAATGCAAGTTGTGTTTTATTGGACACAAACAATTAGGTGAACGCCTTATTGAAAAAGCAAAATTTCAAGGTTATCAAACTGTTAGTGTAATATATACGCCCAACAGTAACTTAACTGAAATAAAAATTGAAGAAATTGCAAACACATATGATTTCGTCATAATGGATGCAACATTTTGGAATCCATACTTATTATCTTGCTTTAATTCCGCAATGTTTGATAAAAATAAGCCATGGCTATACATTGATGGAATGATAGATAATGTAAATTACAGTGTCGGTCCTATTTTCCATGGGAAAGAGACAGGATGTTATGAATGTCTTGCAAGTAGGATGGCAAGTAATGATTTCAACAGCTCATATACTGAAGCATACAGAATCTATCTTACTGAAAAGAAAACTTTTTCAAAAAATAAGATTAGCTCTCTACCTATCGAAGACATAATTGCAAGCATTGTAATTCTTGATATTAACAAATACATCTTAGGACTTGGGGTACCTGAAAGTTGGAAGAATACTTTGCTGCTGAATACATCAAATTATTCAATAACAAAGCATTATTTTCTAAAGAACCCGTTATGCGAGCATTGCAATCCTGAATTATCATACTCAACCTCTCCTTGGTTGGAAACAATTATTCTTAAAGAGAAATAAAATGGGAGTTATTAATAATATGGTTTTTCGAAGCCAAAAAATGATATCATTTCAAAATGGTATTATGCGCTCTATTAGCAAAGCTAGTAGACACAATGAGGATCCTATGATAACTAGCTTTGGAATAACAGCATGTAACACAAAGCTATTAGGAGGTGCTAGATATGGTGGGCGAAGTAGTGGTTGTGGAGTTGATATGTATGATGCATATATTTCAACTATAGGCGAAACGATAGAAAGATATTGTCCTTCTTTATTCAGAATAAACCAAATGAAAAAGGCTTCATACAACGATTTGAAAGTTCCTGCAGTTGAACCTTCTAAATTTGCGTTGTTTAGCCGCGAGCAAATCGCTTTATTTAAGGAGCGTAATGAATTAATCCAAGAGTTCGATGCCAATACTGAAGTATATTGGGATAATTGTGTGGATTTGACAACAGGTAAAACATTATATTGTCCTTGTACTTTTATATACCTTCCATGGCAAAATGACCCACGACCGATATTTTATGGTGTTTCAACAGGCTTAGCAGCTCATAGCAACTATATAAAATCTGTCTTGACTTCTTTATATGAAGTAATTGAGCGAGATTCTTTCGTACTTACATGGTTTCAGAAAATTGTACCTCCTAAAATCTATATATCGAATGATATTGGTAAATATATTTCTAAGCTCTTTCCTGTAGATTATAAATGGCATTTATTCGATATAACATACGACCTTGGTGTTCCTTCAGTTTTCGGTATATGTGTCGGAACGGCAGACTTCGGCAATTTTATTGCTGTTGGAACTGCAACACGGAGTACAAAGGGAGAGGCATTAAAAAAAAGTTATACAGGAGATAGCGCAGACGATTCCTTACTTTAGGTATACGATTTTGAATAATAGGACAATATCAAGCGATGATTTTGCGGAGTTGAAAGATTTTGAACGCCATTCAGTATTCTACTTGAAGCATCCAGAATACAGAACTGTATTTGCACCTTGGATAGAGGCGCAACCATCTATGAATATTGATATTAATGAGACGAGTTCATTACATTCTGAAGATAAGGTATTGGAGATTGTTAATCGACTGAAGAAATTAGACTATAATGTCCTTCTCAAAGATTTAACAACCCCTGATGCGTTTGAATGTGGAATGTACTGTACAAGAGTAATAGTACCTCAACTTCTACAGATGACTGGAGCCTACTTGTATTATCCACTTGGCGGTGATCGATTATATGAAGTTCCTAGAAAATTAGGATACGAATCGCACAACTATGAAAACTTAAACAAATACCCTCATCCATTCCCATAGATAGAATATGAAAGTCAATAATATAATCAACAATCTTGACGTTTCAATGACAAATTTGAAGCCGTTTGAGAATTCACTTGCTCTAAGATTTCAAGAAGCATCAAAATATGATAAATTCAGCTTTCTTCAGGAAAGGAGCAGGATTATGTCTTATACAAACCCAAGTGTAATTCGGCGAGCAATAAACCCATATAAGGTGTATACGTCCAAGCCACAAATTAAATTAGGTATTGGTGCGACGACAGAAAGCAACATGTTGCTACAACTGATAGAACGAAGAAGAAGTACACGTAAGTATGAGGATTATGAAATATCAACAAATGAGTTATACAATATCTTTCACTATAGTTACGGTATTACAGGAGGTTCCAAGATCCACAATGGAGAAGGCATTTGGCATTATAGAGCAGTTCCTTCTGGTGGTGCTTTATATCCTCTAGAGTTGTATGTTTTTATTCATAATTCTTCCATAAGAAAAGGTCTATATCATTATCGTCCAGACAGCGATAAATTAGAGTTGATTTTAGAAGATGTGAATATAAAACAAATCAGCGATATAACTGCAAGTGGAAATATTAACATCGAATCATGTTCCTGCATAATTCTAATAACATCTGTGTTTCAGCGAAATATGATTAAATACGCAGAAAGAGGGTACAGGTTCATACTGCAAGAGGTAGGCGAAGTAAGTCAAAATATTTCATTAATATGTGAGTCAATGAATCTTTCATCTTGCATTTTGGGAGGATATATTGATGATTCTCTTAATGCATTGCTAAACATCACTCCTCCGATGGAGACCATTCAAGGTGTAATAGTTATAGGAAAAGGGCAATAAAATGAATGAGATAAATGTTAGTAAGTTGTCATATGTGACAGATAAAGGCAATGTTATCTTAGACGATATTTCTTTTACCATCAACAAGGGCGAAAGAATTGCACTATTGGGATCTAACGGTTCTGGTAAGACTACCTTACTTGAACTACTTTTAGGGATTGCAAAACCTACAAGAGGTTCGATTTCTATAGAACAGAATTTTTCCTCTTTAAGATCTAACTATGGTGTTGTTTGGGATCAAGTTGAAATCTTTCCTTGGTTAAAAGTTAAAGAGGTTATACGATATTTTGCAGTAATGAGAAAACTGCAAAGTTTTGAATTGGACATTTGCAATTTCCTTGGTTTGCATAGTATTATGGAGCGTTTAATGAAAACGTTATCTAGAGGAGAAAAGAAAAAAGTAGCAATAACCGTAGCATTGATGCATAATCCTCATTATGTCCTATTGGATGAGTTTAGTTCTGACTTAGATGAACAGACTATTGATTCGATTTGGGAAAATTACCTTAAGTTTGGCAAGACTATTATCTTCTCTACTCACAAATGGGAGGAGGCAGAAAAATATGCTACAAAATTTATGTTTTTAAACAATGGTAAGATAGTATTGCCACCAATGACACGCAAGGAGATTCTAGAGAACTATCCATTCCACTATAAGATAGTGATTGGAAAAGAGATTCCCAATGAACAAAAAAAAGATATTGAATATTATAGACTCAATGAGAAAACAACAATTTTACTCAAAAATTTGAATGAGGAAATCATTGCATCTATTAGAAATATAACTTCTAATTATTCAATTGTCGAGACTGATTTAACTGATATTTACAATTATCTAACAAAGAAGTGAAAATGAAAGCAATACTCATCGGAACGTACTATCAAATTTTGAACTTCTTAAGAGTAAGGAAAGCCTTGTTCTTTTCGTTCATATTTCCGATATTTTTGTACGTTGTATTCGTATTTGTTTGGGGCAATGATTCTGTTACATATACAAAATTTATATGCACAGGAATTGTCGCAATTACAGTTGCAAGTAATGCTATGATGGCAATCGGTCGGATAATCGTACAATACAATAGGAATGGTATGGTTAGAATACTGAAAACGATACCAAGAGGATACATTACCCATATAGCCTCGTTAGTTCTAAGCAGAATCTTTCTAATTACTTGTGCAACAATTGTTCTCATAGTCATCTCGTTCGTTATTTCACATACAATTTTCAGTTTTAAAGATTTACTCTTGTTAGAAATAGGAATATGTATAGGTGTTTATGTTTTTACATTATTAGGACAGATAATTGCAGAGTTTCTTGAAGATAAACATTCAGAAGGCAGTATCTTAAATGGGATATTTTATGTAATAATATTCTTAAGTGATTGTTTTTATCCAATAACTGATATGAATCCTGCCTTTGCAATGATTGTGTCAATTAATCCAATGACACCAATACTACACATTATGCGAGGCGAGGGGAATTGGTTTTATGTGCTAATTATTGAAATCATTTTGTTGCAATTGACCACATACATAATAAGTAAGAAAAAAAAGCAAAAAAGGTAATTTATGCGTTTTATACTTGTCATCATAATTTCGACTATAGTCCTCTTCATGCATGAAGGAGGTCACTATTGTGCGGCTAAATTGTTAGGTTTGCAAATAGACAAAATCTCTTTTTCTTGGCGTCCTTTCCCTAGAGTATATATCGCGGTTTTAGAAAAGGGTATTACACATCTCAAGCGTATCGTATATTTGCTTAGTGGAAATCTAATGACAATATGTTTGTTTGTGTTTTTTAACCTTGTTGCATTTGAAGGTGTGCAGATAATATTATTGGTTATTTCTATACAAATCATTTTTGAAACGAATCCGTTTCTTTCGGATTATTCGTCAATTGTTTTTTGGATAGCAAACAAAAGAGATTTGGAGAAAATTCCTACGTATATATGTAATGATGAACAAGAGAAAGAAATTCAGGAATATTTAAAAGAACTTCAAGAGTCATATTTCCTTAGTCCTGCATGGATATTTCATTTTCTTGTGTGGGCAGCTCTATTAGTAGTCTTACTAAAAATTTATATAACAACATATTAATGACATTTATTATGGTTAAGCAATTTTTAATTTCGATACTTTTATTTGCATCATGCAATATTGTATCATTGGGAGCACATCAATATCAAGGCAAAGAATCTTTGCAAGCCCATATTGATGATTCTTTGGAGTTGGCTTTGAAGAAAAGAACAGTAGAGCCTCTTACTAATGTAGGAAAAACACTTTCCTCAAAAAAAGGAAATATATGGGTTTATTGGAAAGCATATCTACAGATGTGCAAGTCTGTATATTATGCATCAGTAAAACAAGTCGGTGAAGCAAAAAACAATTTGGAGTGCGGTATAAACTTGCTGGACAAGGAACAAAATAAGACCACAGAAGACTATGCACTACTTGGATACATGCAAAGTCAATTTATCCGTTATTCAAAAGGAATGGAAAGTGGAATATTGTCAGCAAAAAGTAAGCGTAATGCATCTAAAGCTGTAGAGTTAGATTCTAAAAATATACGTGGATGGGCTGTGTTGGGCATAATTGACTTTTACACACCAAAGCTATATGGTGGAAAAGAAAAATGCGAAAATTATTTGCTTAAAGCAGTCAGTTTACCTTCTCAAAATATTGAGAATCAATATCGACCATCTTGGGGCAAGATAGAAGCGTATTCATTGCTCTTGGCTTATTACTATGAAAATAACAAAAAAGACAAGGTTAGGCAATATTACAAAAAGGCAATAAAGGAATTTCCAAAAGAACAAGCTTTTAAGAAATATGAAAACTATTAAGATGGTTGTTCTAATGTGGCTAGCACTATTTATCAGATTAGATATTCATAGTCAGACCACCATAACGGGACGCGTATTTGAGGGTAAGAATCCTGTTTTTGCAGCAAGCGTTTTCCTTATCCCACACCGTTGTGTGAATACAATTACTGATGATAATGGCTACTTTAGTATTGATATACCAGACAGTCTTTATACAGACACACTAATGGTCAGCTATTTGGGATATAAAGACTATAAAATTCTATTGACCAATTGGAAAGAGCCTTGTATCATTTCTTTGGTTCCAAATCAAAGTACAACAACACTTTCCGAGGTAGTAGTACGAGCTGACCCTGTTGCCAGTAAGGAGTTTGCTGCAAGTCAACTAGACAAAATATCTATTTATATGACACCATCAGCAGGTGCAGATCCTCTACGAGCTGTTGCACTACAATCATATAGTACATCTACTGAGGAAAGTGCTAATCCACAGTTAAGAGGTAGTTCTGGTAATTATAGCAGAGTTTTTATCAATGGGGTACCCGTAAAAAATCCAGTGCGTAACCAGCAACTTAACGGCATAGGTAATTTCAGCTTATTCAGTGCAGACATAGTTAGTAAGCAGTTTGTTTATCCCAGCAATCCACCTTTAGAATTTGGCAATTCTATTGGTGGTGTTGTTACTTTAAACACTACGGATAATTTAACTCAAAAACATGAGACAAATCTGTCTTTATCATTGGCCAATGTTGGTGTGTTTCATGCCACACAGATAAACGACAAAACCTTCTTTCAAGTGTACGGAAACAAACAAAAATCAGAACTGTATAAAATTCTTAACAGTAAGAGCCTAGACTATCTCCAACGCTTTGCATCCACAGACGGAGGCGTAAATTTTCGGACAACGGTATCTACTAAATCATACATAAACGGATACGCTTATATCATTAATGAATCCTATCTGGCTGAGCGCGGAATGTATAATTATCTTGGAATACAGGATGCCAAAAATATTAGAAATTTTAATATTCTAAATTATCGCCTGCATGCCAAAGAAGGAGTATTGGGAGTTAATGCAGCATTAGACATGTCTGACAGTAACTACAATTATGGCAACATCTCTGACACAACCTCACAAAAAAGCGTGTTTATTTCTGCTTCCTATAAACATTTTTTCCCAAAGCAAATAACCATAAGCGTAGGAGCAGATTATGAATATAACTCGTATCATTATCATGGTAATTACCCTATTTATATTTATGATTTAGTAAACATTGCTTCAACACGATATGGTAAAGACAATCTTCATACTACAAAATACGAGGCTTATGCTTATGGGAAATGGATAATAGGTAGTTTCATATTAGGAGCAAGTGTCCGCAACATATTTCAACTTGGCGAAAAAACAAGATGGTCATATCAAGCAAACGTAAAATATGTTCTAAACAGGAAATGCTCTCTGATAGTATCGCTTGGTCGATACAATACACTTTGCTCACCAAGTTATGTTGTCCGAAAGTTTGATAATGCCAAGTCACGACAAATGTCATTGGATTGGAATTGCAATCTAACAAAAAACAGTGAATGCAAAGTAGCTGTTTATTGGAAAGAAGAAAGTTTACCGCAACATCTTATTAGTAGAAAGGGAGTTCATGGGGTAGATAATAATATTATGGGTTTAGAATTGTATGGTAAATATTCGTGGTCTTGCCTTGAATGGTCTGGAAGCTGTTCTTTCATTAAAGCAAAGATGAAATATGACAACTTGACTTTTGATTCTGACAACAGTTTTGGACACATGGGTAAATTTATGCTGTCATACTTGGATCCAAAAATAATAAATATCTCAGTATCTTGCTTATATAGAGGTGGACTGCCTTATACTCCAATCATATCGAGAAACGGCAACGTCGTGTATGGTAATCTCAACAGTGAAAAGTATAATGACTATTTTACACTGGACTTATCAATAAACAGATACTTTCAAATTGGAAAAATAGGAGTAGTTCCCTTTATCACAATCACCAACATTACAAATCACAGTAATCAACAATATAACTATTATAGTCAGAACTATGAACAACAATTCGTCAAATTCTATAATAAAAGGTTGATATATGTTGGATGTAATGTAAGATTATAAAGGATGCTAAATGTTTGCATTTTGTGAGCGTTCATGACATGTTGTTTTGAGAATGGCTAAGGCGATTAATTTGATTACTTTTCTCACTATACAATTCTCATCTATCATCTTTATATTTTGTTGCAAAAGATAGATACAAAGCGGGCAAAATTGTATAACACCTATGTGAAGGAACACCTTGTAGACTTGTTCCCTGAGCAACTCTCATATAACCGCTTCGTTGAACTATAGGCGCGACTTTCTATGGAAATGATGCTCTTCCTACAAGTGTGCTGCTTCGGCCGTTGTACAGGAATAAGTTTTGTGGATAGCATATGTATCCCCGTCTGTCATAACAAGCGTATAAAGCGCAACAGGGTGTTCAAGGACTATGATATTGTCGGGAAGAGTGCCATGGGATGGTATTTCGGTTTCAAGTTGCACCCCATCGTCAACGAAAGAGGGGAAGTTCTAAATTTCATGCTGACCAAGGCCAATGTGGACGACAGGGATAAAAACGTATTCAACAGACTGAGCGACAATGTTTTTGGGAAACTCTTTGCAGACAAAGGGTACATATCACAGGGGCTGTTCGACAGGCTTTTCAACGATGGCGTACAATTGGTTACTGGTCTGAGATGCAACATGCAAAACAAGCTCATACCCTTGTATGACAAAATCCTGCTAAGGAAGAGGTCGGTCATAGAAACCACCAATGACGAACTCAAGAACGTCGCTCAACTGGTACATTCCAGACACCGTAGCGTACTCAATTTCGCAATGAACGCACTCGCAGCAATTGCAGCCTATAGTTTCTTCAACAAGAAGCCATCTATAAATATAGACTTCTGCATTGAAGACAAAGGCGGACACTTGGCCATATTTTGAGATAATCGAAACTGAATTGTATGGGCAAAAACGCCTTCCCTGCCAATTGACAGGGATAAAGGGCTTGTACCCTTACTTCAAAAACTAAACACAAGGTGAGTTTATCCCGAACTCAGGTTCATAGTTTTATTCAGCATCTTTTCCAAGTCTGAAGCCTTATAAAGTATCTTCCCTGCGAATTGCGTATATGGAATAATCTTCCTGTCCCGATAGTCCTGCAAGGTACGAGGCTGATATACAGCCGCTCACATACTTCCTTGCTCGTTAGGAAATGCTCACCGCCAAATAGCGGTTTGTGTGTCTGTGCCACTTCCTTTATCCGTCTGTTCACTCCTTCAAGTGCGGACAGCACCACCTGCAAATCATCCGCTTCCATATTCAATTCCTTTATTGACTCCATTGTCATCTTGTTTTATTTGTTATTCTTAGATTTATCTGTTTTAGGCTTCTCCGATTTAGTCTGCAACAGCCACTCCACGTCCTCACGCTGGTAATAGCACTTATGCCCTATTTGAGCAAAGGGCAACACACCTGTATCCCGATAGTGTTGCAAGGTGCGTTTGCTGATATTAAGCAACTTGCACACATCGCCGTTGTGCAGCCAATCGGTATGCTTGCTCTGTTCCCCAAATGCCTTGTGGCAGGTCTCGGCAAGACAGAGTATCTCATTCCTCAGCCTCGCCCAATTTGAATCCGTAATGATAAAATATCCCATAGTTTTATTGTTATTTTGTTTGTAATTCTGTCTTATTGGTATTGACAACACCTTTGTCTGTTCTGCGTTTCATCGCACGTTTATGCCTGCAAAAATATGATGAGTTTGTCATACTTCAAAGCAGCAGGGAAACATCGGGAACTTCAAGGAAAAGCTAACGCATTTTATCGGCAGCCGTTTGCGCATTCTTTCCCTGTTTTCTTCTTTCACCGTCTGTTTGGCGCAAAGATAGGGCGGTGCATGTCCTATTCTATCATACTTCTTTTAAGTGGCACCTTGTAGCACTCTTGGTGTGGACAAAAGCTACCCTATTTCTGTGCTGATTCTTATTGTTTGCAATATCGGTGCAGAATACTGCAAACGTGTGCAAAGGGGTACACTTCTACCTCTATCTTTCCTTGCTATTTTATCCCCTGTTTTGATTTAATTCGGGCTTAAATCAGTTATTTCTTTTCCTGTCTCCTCAAAAATCCGTGCGAACTTTATTGCGAATGAACGCAACATTATGCAAGCACTCTCCGAATGCTTGGAACTTTCCAGTTCTCTTCATAACTTCACTCTCGGAAACCAAACCAAGCATATAATGAACAGGAACGCAGATAAAGGCAATTCAGTGGACGAAAATAATACGCCCAAGCAAAGGAAGACTTCCTCCAAAAATGGTGAGATAGAAACCTATCTCTCCTCTTATTATGAGTTTAGGTACAACACGGTGTTGGGGCGAACCGAATACCGAAGCAAGGAAGATGCTCACTTCTCAAAAGTGGGTCGCTATGAAATCAACACGCTCCGCAGGGAACTTGACAACGATGTGGGGATTATCACATCTTCCGACAACCTCTATTCCATTATAGAGAGCAGCTTCTCTCCACGTGTCAATCCCATACAGGAGTATTTCAATGGATTGCCCTTGGTGGATATTGGTAATAGCAGAGGTAATTATAGTGGCAATAGCGATAGTTGTAGTCATGGCAGTAGTGGTAATGGTAATAATGAACACAATAACCATTGTGATATTTCTTCCTTTTCACTGAAAGCCATTCCCGAACTGGCAAGTTGCGTAGTTGTGCGCAACTCTGACAAGTGGCTGCCATACCTTACCAAATGGCTCGTGGCAGTGGTTGCCAACGCCATGGACAACCGTGAATGCCGTAACCATACCTGTCTTGTACTGACAGGTGAGCAAGGCAAGTTCAAGACAACATTCCTTGACTTACTCTGCCCACCTGCCCTGCATGGTTACAGCTACACGGGCAAGATATATCCGCAGGAGAAGGACACGCTTACCTATATAGGGCAAAATCTCATCGTAAACATTGACGACCAGCTCAAAGCCCTCAACAAACGGGATGAGAACGAGCTGAAGAACCTCATAACCTGCCCGATGGTCAAATACCGTATGCCCTACGACAAGTATGTGGAGGAACATCCCCACTTGGCAAGCTTCGTGGCATCGGTGAACGGCAACGACTTTCTGACAGACCCCACGGGAAGCAGACGGTTCCTGCCCTTTGAAGTGCTTTCCATAGATATTGAGAGAGCAAAGGCTATCTCGATGGACAATGTCTATACGGAAGCTAAAGCCTTGTTGAACATGGGCTTCCGCTATTGGTTTGATGATGATGAGATTGCCGAACTATACAGAGAGAGTGAGGACTTTCAAGTACAGACTGCAGAGATGGAGCTTTTGTTGCGTTGTTTTGAAAAGCCAACGGAGGATGAAAGTTATTCGTTAATGACCACTACGGAGATACTCACTTATTTGGGTATTTATACTCACCAACCACTTGTTGCCAAGCGTATGGGCGAAGCCTTGAAGAAAGCAGGATACATAAAGGTGAGCAAACGAAGAAACGGTAGTAGCCCTATTTATGTCTACAAGATTAGAAAAATCTTGCCCTGCCCGCTCCTTAAAACTTGTAGTAGCCAAATGTAGTAGAATGTGTAGTATTGTCTTATACTACAAAGTAATACTGATTATCAATCACTTATTACAAAATAGTATGTAGTAAGAAGAAAGATGAAAAAGTTTGGAGGGGAAAAACTTTGGAAAATGTAAAACCACAAAAACAGACAAACATAAATAATTATCATTCAACCCATTAATGTATCAAAACAATGAAAAAAGAAGATTTATCACGTATCAAGCGATACCCCATCGTGGAGTATCTTGAAAGGAAAGGCATCAAACCTATGCGCAGAACACCTTCCTATGCCATGTACCGCTCACCGTTCAGGGAGGAGATGCATCCGAGTTTTAAGGTGGACACAGAGAAGAACCTCTGGATAGATTATGCCGAAGGTAGGGGCGGAAGCATCATCGACCTCTGTATGCGCTTGGAGGACTGCACGCTGTCGGAAGCCATTTGCCGTTTGGGACAAAACGCTTCCGATAATATAACATATAGTTTTCGTAAAGACTTAGTGTCAAATAATTTACAACCTGTAATGGCTGCAAATGGGGCAAGGAAAATGATAGAAGTATCAGAAACCTTGCCGCCACATTTGCAGGAGTATCTTGCGAGGGAACGCTGCATTGACATGGAAAAGGCAACGCCATTTCTTAAATATATCAGTTACGAGGTAAGGGGCAGGCGCTACCAAGCCATTGGCTTTGCCAACCTGTTGGGAGGATATGAGCTCCGAGACAATCACTCGTTCAAGGGAACGATAGCTCCGAAGGACATTACTCCTATATTCACCGACAAGATAATAAACCAAATACAGCCAACTTGCGTGTTCGAGGGATTTATGGACTTCCTCTCTTTCCTTTCAATGAAAGAAGAAGTAACAAATGCCTGTATTGTGCTAAACTCCGTGAGCAATACCGCCAAAGCAATTCGGTATATGAATGCGCAGGGAATATCTTTCATTCGTACCTTTCTTGATAATGACGATGCAGGGCGGAGAGCTGTACAGGAGTTTGCAGGGGCAGGCTTTCATGTTGAGGACATGAGCATACACTACAAGGATTTCAAAGACCTCAACGAGTTTCATGTCAGTCGTGTCCGCGAGCGACAGAAGCATAAAGGGCAGATACAAGCACACATGTCGGTTACAGACCAAAATCAAAACAAGGAATCAAAACAAGTCAAACATAAAATCAGATAGAGAAATGAAAAAGAAAACAATGATGAATGACAAAGACCTTTCGTGGTTCTTGAACAACCAAGAAGATGAAATGGACAATGAGGTAATCCCACAGACGGAAGCACAACCCGTTCCTGTGGAGGAAACAACAACGGACGTAGAAATGAATGAGGACAGTGTTACTCAAGGAGAAGCGGATATCACTTCTGGGCAATCCGAGCATACACGGCATACTGAGAATATGGCTGTTCAAAGACGTATCAGTCCAAGATGAGGAAGAAGACACTCGAAGCCTACAAGCAAGCCTATCTTGTACCAGCTAAGTTGAGCAACCGAAAGGCGGTTTATCTGAGCAGGGAGACACAGGAGCGTGCCGACTTCATCGTTCGCAGGTTGGGCGAAAGGGGCAGCAACCTTTCAAGTTTCGTGGAGAACATCGTGCGCCTCCATCTGGAAGAGTATGGTGAGGACATAGAGAAATGGAGAAGGTTGTGAGCCACAGGAAAAGGGTGAGGGTTTTCTTGAAATGGGACAACCTTTCCACTCAAAACCCTCAACCCTTTTTTAGAGAACATAGCAACAGAAATTGGTCAAACATACTGAATGATGGGAACACCACGAACGCAGTTATACATGGAATACACGGCATTCACTTTTCGGCAGCAAAACGCCTTGTACGTCAACGTTTCGTTATCTGGCATTGCAAGACGTCAGTTTGTACCCACAAACAGCTCTTGCTCCCCTCGTTCGATTGTCGGGGAGATAAGACCGTAATCACTCCGTTCTCATCGGTCAGAGTTCAGGAATTAAGAAACAACAAATCATCTACAATGATAAACTTTCAAGGAAACTTATATGAGCAGATACAAGGGAAAAGCTGCCCGATGGCAGCAACAGGATAAGGAAGAACAGCGGATGAACAAGACGGAGTTCATCAAGGTAAGATGCACCTTAGAAGAGAAGCAGCGTATCAAGTCAAAAGCGGAAAGTGCAGGGCGAAAGTTCTCAGATTACTGCCGTGAGACACTCCTTAACGGAGAAGTAACAGCCGTTCCCAAGATGACCGACAATGAAAGGGAAGCCATTGCCATTCTCCAGCAGACAGGAAAGTTCTATGGGCAGGTTTCCAACCTCATCAAGGTCAAGAACGAAAGGTGGGTACTCATCACAAAGAATCTATCGCTATGTGCCAAAGAAGCATTTAAGCGATTTTACGACCAGCATTTTCGCGTGAATG
>NZ_BAIX01000042.1 GCF_000613405.1 Hoylesella enoeca JCM 12259
TCAGGTGGTTATAGCGTTGGGGTTCCACCTCTTCCCATTCCGAACAGAGAAGTTAAGCCCAATTGCGCCGATGGTACTGCAATGCAATGCGGGAGAGTAGGTATCCGCCTTTTTTCATCACAGAGTCCTTTCAGAGAACCATCTCAGAAAGGACTCTTTGGTTGTGAAAAAGTGAAAGGGTTGCACGGATTCGTGCGGTGTGTCTTAATTTTATTTCACCTTGTAAGTGGTACGCACCGTGATGCTGGCAACTTTCTCTTTGCTTGTCGTGTTGAACGTTCCGCCCCAACTATATTCCTCGTCGCTGTTAAGTCCTACAATTTGAAAGACGCCCATCGAGGACGAAATGAGAGGGCCGACAGAGGCTTCGCTACCTTTGGCTATTACTTGTGCGCGCTCATAAGCGTTGGCACTTGCTTTGCCAAGCATCTCCATTTTGAGTTCGTTGAGTTTGGTGTAATAATATGACGGTGTGCTGCTTGAGAAGGAAATACCCTGATTGTACAGCTCGGAAATGTTCTGGTAAACACGTTCTACATTGCTCACGTCGTGTGAACTGACAGTGAAAGTCTGTGAGGCAGAGTATCCCTTGTCCACAGAGTAATATTGTTTTGCATCCGAATCATAATATTGTTTTGTCAGTTTAGAGATGTCCACGCTATTGGTCGAGATTTCTTTGTCAGGAATCCCGTGATCGTTGAGATAGCGTCTCAGTACCCTTGCCGTTTTTTTATACGCAGAGAAAGCATCGCTCCGTGTGTCATCTTCGGCGTCAACTGTGATATTCCACACGATCAGATCACTCGTAATCTGCTTTTCGGCCATGCCGGTGACGTTAATCGTCGGGGCATCTTTCTTGAAATTAGTGAATCCGTTGGATAGAAGCCAAGCGCTGATAACGGTTACGACGCCGGCAAATCCGATGGCGATCATTTTTGTTTTACTCATGATTTTGTGATTTTAAATATCTTATTGATTGCAAATGTCGGGAAAAGAAATGATATTTACAAGTCATTTCGATAAATTCTTGATATGAAATCAATTGATAATTGACTTAACATCGAATATTATTTTACAGTTCATTATTGGTTTATAGCCGAATCTCAGATCCATAGCCTCACTTCCAATTCTTCTTTCAAGCGGCGAGGAAAACATTTATCACATAGCCACATGTCATGCAATAAAAAACAAAAAAAGTCTATACCCTTTGGTAAAAAATGCGATCATGTTTCCATTAACCGTTAATTGTCGTGCAACTAACGGTTCATCGCGTTGCGATTCATGCTTCATTGCATGGCGAAAAAGCATTAGATGCAAGCTTATGAAGCATGATTGGAAATCAACTTTTTCGTGCGTCGTGCTTTGCAAAAAGATTGTTGATGGCACAATATTCGCCGAGTTTATGCGTTGATTGACCGTTATGCCGTGGACAGATCACATACATCAAATCAAAGTTTTGCTCGTTTTGGGCACCGTTCTTATTGCGGTGGCCTCGTTGTTGATGTCGCATTTCCTGATCAGTGACTTAGAACAGGAAGAGCGTAAGAAGATGGAGGTGTGGGCAGAAGCAATGAATACGCTGAATAATGCGGATGAACGAACAGATCTGAACTTGGTGTTGAAAGTGCTTAACGGTAATACCACCATTCCGGTTATCGTGATGGATCAGGCGGGAAACGTACAGACTTTTCGCAATCTATCGCTGCCGCAAGGATCGCCCAGCGACAGTCTGCGGCGTGCAGCAGTTATCGGTGCGCGACTTCGAACTATGGGACAGTGCATCCGAATTACGATTGCCGACGCAGCGAATAAGGATTATATCGATGTTTGCTATGATAATTCGCGAATGTTGAAGCTCTCGGCAGTCTATCCGTTCGTTCAACTCGGTGCGGTTATCATTCTGATTGTGGCAGCTGTCGTTGCTTTGCTTACGTCGAAACGGGCCGAACAAAATAGAGTTTGGGCCGGATTGTCCAAAGAAACGGCTCATCAGTTAGGCACACCGATAAGCAGTCTGATGGCGTGGACGGAGATCTTGCGTGAGCGTTATCCGCAGGATGAACTCATTCCGGAGATAGACAGTGATGTGAAACGGCTGCAACTGATTGCCGATCGGTTCTCGAAGATCGGATCAACGCCCGAGTCTGTGCCTGCAAATCTGAATGAATTGATAGCTCATGTGGTTGATTATATGTCGCGTCGCACGTCCGACAAGGTGTGTTTTGAGTTGCGTCTGCCGTCCGAAGAGGTGACTGTGAACCTCAATGTGCAACTGTTTGAATGGGTGATTGAGAACCTTTGCAAGAATGCTGTTGATGCTTTGGATGGTACGGGTACTATTATAATAGGTATAATACAGGTCGGAAACAGAGTGTTGATAGATGTTACCGATACGGGTAAGGGAATCCGCAAGAAAGACGTCCGGCACGTTTTTCGTCCCGGATTCACGACCAAACAACGTGGTTGGGGATTGGGATTGCCGCTGGCTAAACGGATAGTCGAAGACTATCACCACGGTAAGATTCGAGTGAAAGAATCTGAACCGGGACACGGAACCACGTTCAGAATAGAATTAAGAAATTAGATTTTTTCATTCATTTATTACCTTTTATCGGAAAATATTCGTAACTTTGCAACCCAAATGTGTAGTTTAGAAGCTTTAAAAATAGATTTGAAAGAGCTGAAAGAAGGGCTTAATAGCTGTGAGTTTCAGCTTGACGACAACTACTTTGAGGTGATAAACGCGCCCGAAGTGCGGCGAGGCGAATTGTGTGTAGTGCTGTCTATACGCAAGACCGGTGCTCTTTTCGAACTCGATTCGCACATAGTAGGCAGCATACACATCCCCTGCGATCGCTGTCTCGATGATATGGAGCAGCCGATCAATACTGATAACCGGCTCGTTGTCAAGTTGGGTGAGACTCATTCAGAGGAAAATGATCTCCTGATTGTGCCCGAGGACAAAGGAATACTCGACCTTTCGTGGATCATTTACGAGTTTGTTGCATTGTCAATCCCTATCAACACGTGCATATACCTGGCAAATGTAATCCTGCTATGATTGAAATGCTCGCTGAGCATACGGCTACCCGAAGTAGCAATGGGCTTGATGAAGAATCGACAGACCCGCGATGGAGCGGTTTGGAACAATTAAAAACAATATTAAAAGAATAAAACAAAATGGCACATCCTAAAAGAAGACAGTCGAAGACACGTACACTGAAAAGAAGAACGCACGACAAAGCCGTTGCGCCCACGTTGCTTTATGCCCTAACTGCGGCTCTTACTACATCTATCACACCGTTTGTCCCACCTGCGGACAGTACAGAGGTAAGGTGGCTATCGTTAAGGAAGCTGCTGAATAATGGCTACGATCAACGCGATTATTACTGGCGTTGCTGGCTATGTACCCGATTACATCCTCAATAACGAGGAATTATCGCGTATGGTCGATACCAACGACGAGTGGATTACCACGCGAATGGGTATCAAAGAGCGGCGTATTCTCACAGAAGAAGGCCTCGGAACGTCTTATATGGCGCGTAAAGCGGCCAAGCTGCTGTTGAAGAAAACGGGTGCAGATCCTGATAGTATAGACGCTCTTATCGTTGCAACGACAACGCCGGATTATATTCATCCTTCTACGGCTTCCATCGTTTTGGGTAAGCTGGGACTGAAAAATGCGTTCGCGTTTGATTTCTCTGCGGCGTGCTGTGGCTTTATGTACGCCTTCGATGTGGCGTGCAATATGATTCAAAGTGGGCGTCATCGGCGTATCATCGTCATCGGTGCAGACAAGATGTCGGCTATAACCGACTATCAGGATCGCGCTACCTGTCCGCTGTTCGGCGACGGAGCGGGAGCCGTTTTGGTTGAAGGCACTACCGAAGAAAATATCGGATTGATAGACTCTTATCATCGCACGGACGGTAAGGGACTGCCTTTCCTGCACGTGAAAGCGGGCGGATCAGTGTGCCCCTCATCGCGTTTTACGGTGGATCACCGCCTTCATTACACCTATCAAGAGGGTCGTACGGTGTTCCGTTATGCCGTAACGGCAATGGGAGATGATTGTGTTAAACTGATGGAACGCAACCATTTGACAGAGAATGATGTTAATTACGTGATCAGTCATCAAGCCAATTTGCGAATCATCGAGGCCGTTGCCAAGCGTGTCGGTGTATCGATGGACAAAGTGTTGGTCAACATTCAGCGTTACGGTAACACCAGTGCAGCTTGTATGCCACTTGTTTTGTGGGACTTCGAGTCGCAGTTGAAAAAAGGCGATAACATCTTCTTTACGGCGTTCGGAGCCGGTTTCGTCAACGGAGCAGCCTTTTATCGATGGGCGTATGACGGAGCAGAGGCGGCCGGAAAGAAGTGATTCAGAACGCAATAACACATCAAGAAACGCATCCTTCGTATGAAAAGAATGCGTTTTTTTATTCTCATTGCGAAATGATTAACCATTAAATGCTGCACAACTAACGGTTGAATGCTGTGCAATTAACAATTAAATGTCGTATAACTAACGGTTTAACATCGTACGATTAACGGTCTTTTAAACAATTTATAGATGCATAAAGCAGGTTTTGTAAATATTGTCGGCAATCCGAATGTAGGTAAATCTACGCTGATGAACCGTTTGGTGGGCGAGCGAATATCCATTGCAACGTTCAAAGCACAGACCACTCGCCACCGTATTATGGGTATTGTGAATACCGAGGATATGCAAATCGTATTTTCGGATACGCCCGGTGTACTGAAACCCAACTACAAATTACAGGAGTCGATGCTTGCTTTTTCCGAGTCGGCATTGGCTGATGCGGATGTGTTGCTGTATGTTACGGATGTGGTTGAGAATCCGGAGAAGAACGAAGAGTTCTTAAATAAGGTGCGAAAAATGACCATTCCGGTGCTGTTGCTTATCAACAAGATTGACCAGAGCAACCAGAAGCAACTCGGAACGATGGTGGAGCGATGGCATACGCTGCTTCCCGAGGCCGAGATATTGCCTATTTCGGCACAGAACAACTTCGGAATCGACATCCTTTTAAAGCGCATCAAGGAGCTGTTACCCGCTTCGCCGCCTTACTTCGAGAAAGATCAGCTGACCGATAAACCTGCTAAATTCTTTGTCAGTGAGATTGTCCGCGAGAAAATTTTGCTGTATTACGACAAGGAAATACCTTATTCTGTGGAGGTGAAAGTGGAGAGCTTCAAAGAAGACGACGCGCATATCCATATCCGGGTGATCATCTTCGTGGAGCGCGATAGTCAAAAAGGAATCATCATCGGACATCAAGGTGTGGCGTTGAAGAAAGTGAGTTCGGAGGCTCGCAAGGCTTTGGAGCGATTCTTCGACAAGCGAATTTACCTTGAAACATTCGTGAAAGTGGATAAAGATTGGCGTTCGTCGCAGCGGGAACTCAATCAATTCGGGTATAATTTAGAATAAAATGGCAAACTTAGTAGCAATTGTGGGGCGCCCCAATGTGGGTAAATCCACGTTATTCAACAGATTAACTAAGACGCGGAGTGCGATCGTGAGCGACACGGCGGGCACTACACGCGATCGGCAATACGGTAAGTGCGACTGGAATGGGCGTGAATTTTCAGTGGTAGATACCGGCGGTTGGGTAGTCAACTCAGATGATATATTTGAAGATGCAATACGAAAACAAGTGCTGGTAGCCACGGAAGAGGCTGACCTTGTGCTGTTTTTGGTCGATATTATGACTGGAGTCACCGACTGGGATCAAGATGTTGCGCAGATACTTCGCCGTTCGAAACTCCCGGTTATACTGGTTGCTAACAAGGCAGACAATAGCGGGCAGTATTACGAAGCTGCTGAATTTTATTCTCTCGGACTTGGAGATCCGCAGTGTATCAGTGCTGCCACGGGGGGCGGTACGGGCGATTTGCTCGATCTGGTGACGTCTAAGTTGGTAGGAGATGATACCGAACTCATCGAGGATGGCATTCCACGCTTTGCTGTTGTTGGGCGACCTAATTCGGGGAAGAGTAGCATCATCAACGCATTTATGGGTGAAGACCGCAATATTGTGACTGAGATCGCAGGCACAACACGTGATAGTATCTACACGAGATTCGACAAGTTCGGATTTGATTTCTACTTGGTCGATACCGCCGGAATACGGCGCAAGAACAAGGTTACGGAGGATTTGGAGTTTTATAGCGTGATGCGCTCTATCCGATCGATTGAAAACAGTGATGTCTGTATCTTGATGTTGGATGCCACGCGAGGCGTAGAAGCACAGGATATGAATATTTTTCAGCTGATTCAAAAGAACAACAAGAGTCTCGTTGTGGTGGTAAATAAATGGGATTTGGTAGAAGATAAGACGCAGAAAGTAATCGAGACGTTCGAGAATGCTATCCGAAACAGAATGGCACCATTCGTCGATTTTCCTATTATATTTGCTTCGGCACTTACTAAACAGCGCATTTTTAAGGTTTTGGAAACGGCTAAACAGGTTTACCTAAACCGTAAAGCGCACGTCGGTACAGCCAAACTCAATGAGGTGATGTTGCCTTTAATAGAGCTTATCCACCGCCATCGATTAAGGGGAAGTACATTAAAATCAAGTATTGTACACAGCTTCCGAATACACAGATACCGTCGTTTGTGTTCTATGCCAATCTTCCGCAGTACGTCAAAGAGCCTTATCGCCGATTCTTGGAGAATAAAATCCGTGAGAATTGGGCGATGCACGGCTGTCCGATCAACGTGTTCATACGTCAGAAATAACCCGAAATGAGAAAGCTGTTATATGTCGCAGCCCTGTTCGTTGCAGCTTCGTGTGCGTCAGGACCTCCGCCGGATGAGGTGGCGGCACAGGCTGCCAAGGTTTATTATGACCAGCTTTTGGCCGGTAAGTATGATCAGTACGTCGATGGTTTCTACTGTCCTGACTCGCTTCCGGATTCTTATCGCGAGCAGCTGATTGTCAATGCCAAGATGTTTGTCGGTCAGCAGCAAGATGAACATCGCGGAATTCGTGAGGTACGCATCGTTAATGCTAAAGCCGATACGGCTCGCCACGTGGCCGATGTGTTCTTAGTCTTCGCCTATGGAGATAGTACTACCGAGCAGATTGTCGTCCCGATGGTAGAGCAAGAGGGTGTTTGGTATATGCGGTGAAGCAGAGAATGATGGCAGGTTTATTCCTCAGTTGATGTCGATAGGTTTTCTTCTGTATCATTGCTATCTTTTTGTCTGTGAAATCATCGAAGTTTGCTTGCTTTTGGATATACTGCCTAATGAGCTTGCATGTTGGTGAAACGCTCCACGAGAGTGAGGATGGCGTGGTTATAACGGTCTACAATCAAGTCCATCTCGAAGTCCCCGAAGCGTTTCCCGTTTGCCTCTTCGGGGTGTTGATGGATGCTGGTCCTATCGGCGACGGGAAACGCCTTGCGCTTTGGCCCGTGCCTATATTTTGAGCTTTCGCGCTCCATAGTCTTGTCATGAGCCTTGAACCAGATATACTTACGTTGGACTACTGTTGCGTTTTAACTCACGAGAAAGCGTAGATTGACAGATGCTCCAACCAACCTGCCGCACCACCCCCAACCATAGCAAAAGGGTGAAAAGACAGGCTCAACAGCCATCTTTTCACCCTTTCACCTTTCACTTTTAAATCACCTTTTCACCCTTTCACCTTTTTCACCTTTTCACTTTTAAATCGCCTTTTCACTTTTCACCCTTTAAATCGCCTTTTCCTTTTCCAGCGCGCCTTCTTTGTTTTTCACAACCCACAGCGTCCGTTTCGGGTCAGTGCTGTACGCCAATTCATAGGCCTTGTTCTTGCCAGTCCCTTTGGTCTTGCCGGTAAAGGTGAGGACGTTGGGAGCGATGCCGTTTTCTTCTTCAAACTGGCGGATAAGCGGGTCGAGTTCCTTGCGGAGCGCCTCGGTTTGCTTGTCGGCGTGCGCTTTGTTCGTTGCGGCCCGACCAGCCAACAGTGTCCGGCGGTTATCCACCAAGTTGTTGTATTGCGTGATCAAGGCTGTGATCTGCGCCGACGGCTCCAGCTCGTCGAGGGCGTCGATGCGGCGGAGCACGGCATTGAGAGCTTTGTCGGTGGCGGCGCGCAGCGGTTTGATGTCGAACGAACCGGCGGGAGCACCCGACTTCACCCGGGCGTGGAACAACTGATCAAACGCTTTGTTGTCGGCATCGAGCAGGTTGACATACACCTGCGCTTGAATCCGTGCCACGTGCCGCAAGAGATCGGCCGTGCGCAGGTCGGCCACGAGGTTTTTGATCAGTCCCGTCTCTTTGTCGTAGTTACTCGCGGCCACGTCGGGGTAGGCTTTCATCACGCGGTCCACGGCTTCGGCGGCGGCCAACACGGCCTTGTCGGCGCTGTTGAGGTGCAACGCCACGAGCAACCGAAGCGATTGATAGGATTTGTCGCGCTTGCGGTCGGCCTCTTCCAACGCTTTGGTATCGGCCCCGGTGCGCGGCTGGTTCAACACCCGATCTTCGTCGGCCACGCAGGCCGCGAGCGGACCCAGCACCGCCGTGAGTTTCCCCACTTTGGCCTCGTTGCAGAGTTGCAACACGCGCGACGCAAACTGATAATGCTCCATGTTTTGGAGATTACTTCTTTTAAATTCTTTGATTTTCATGATAGGAATGTTTTGGATGATTCTAAAAATGAGCTTCCGCCCGGGCGGAAATGTTGCCGAGAGCCATTTGGATAAATTTCCCCGGGCGGAAAGTTCATTTTTTTCATTTTTATCGTTTCCGCCCGGGCGGAAACGTTGTTTTTTTCATTTTCAGCTCTTCCGCCCGGGCGGAAGCGTCATTTTTCCGTTAGGGGAGCTTTCCGCCGCGGCGGAAGCACCATTTTTTCTAATTTTCCGCTTATCGTAGGCCTACGCTGGCCCTTTTGGGGAGGGTCGGGGTGGGGCTTTTAGGACTACTCGAAACCGCCGACCCTGTACCCGTAGTAGCGGTCGAAGTAGTATGAGCAGATGTAGCTAGAGCTGAAGAGCAGGAAGTACGCGCTGCTGCTGTACCCTGGGTCAGCACTTGACGACCAATAGTAGCCGTCCATGCCAAGGTAGTACAGCTGACCAGAGACGTAGTGACCCAAGGCGGGAAGGTAGAAGTAATTACCTGCATCGGCGGCGGAAGGGAGGCCAGAGCTGGTGATACTACTGCTGCGGTTCTCGTAGTACTTCCTTGTTGTACGCGCGTCGGTTGTACCGTCGGCAGATTTCTCGGTGTCGTAATGACCCTTTGCCTGTAATACAGACTTCTTCTTAAACCACATACCACCTTTATATAAATGACCCATAGTTGTCCATAATTCATCTGTATCCCAACGGGGATCGCCGTACATGCAATACCAAGACAGCTCGTTAGCGTTTGGAAGATCTTTACATGATGCGTGAGTAGCGGCGTAGCTTATGCCATAACCTGGGAAACTTGTGTTGTAGTAACGAGGGTCAGAGTTGCTCTGGGCAAAGTTGCCGTTAATGTCACCGTTCAACACTGGCTGGTCTTTATTGGCTGACCACCATTCGTGCCCCTTCCAATATTGTTCCTGAGCGTCCCACATGTAATAATGGTCGCCATCGTAATCGCGTATGTTAAGGTTGCCATCTATATCATAATAGTTATTCACGTCATAGTTAAAAGCTTTAAAAGCCTTTGTAACAGTACCTTCTATTCCTGTTGCAACATCCTTTAACCAATAGCGTACCTTCAAGGTATGAGTGCCTGGTTTAATAACCATATAGGCACCATTGGTGGTTACGCTCGCTGATGTGGTATTCAAGGGGAAGCCATTGGCGTAAGTTCCGCTTCCCCCGGTGGTGAGGATGATTTGCTTGCCTGTGCCGCTACCGTCTGTCAATGCGCCTGTTGAGGTAAGCGTATAAGTATCGGTAATATCATTGTCTGAACTTACTTCTATCTTAGTTAAATTGCACTTCTGCAACAATGTGTTACTTACATAAGGGTGAAATACGAGGTAAGCCGCCTGATGATCGAGCGTGAAGTTGAATGGTCCACGTCCTTTGGTGCCTGTTGCGTCTGCTATACCGCAATCGCCTGATGCGCCAAAATGAGCGGTGGTGTTTGGCGTTTCCTGCGTCTGCGCGGCAGAAATCGTTACTTGGTCATTGCTACCGTTCTTGCCTGGATAGTAAACCTTATAAGTTGTGCTATTCTTGAACTTTCCTGGTACCTTAAACGTGAAATAGGCTGTCTTGGTCGTCGGAGCATTGCTGCTCTTCTGCCATGCGCCGTCATCGTCCTGCACGTAGATATAGTCGCCTGACTCCCAATAGAATTTACCACTGGCGTAGTCCATCGAGGTGCGCGAGGTAGGTTCTGCGCCGGTTACGAAAGTGGTCAAGTTTTTGTCATTGCCGTTATCCGTTTCTGTGTCTTTCTGCGTTACGTCGTCATTGGCGCAGCTGGCTGTCAGCAGCAGTCCTGCCACCAACAGCGTCCATGTCTTGATTGTCTTCATGTAATCTTTCATTTCTGTTTTACTTAATTAATAACTCTCTCTAATCCCAAAGGCTCTCTTCGTCCGTGGAGGGTGTGAGGCTTTCGTCCTCGTCTTCCTCGTCAAACCAACCTTGTTTGGCACTGCTCGGGCCTGTGCGTGATGGCCGGGATTGTGCTGGCTGGGGAACGAGGTGTCCATTAATTCACTGTGAGGCTCCAAGCGGATCGTCTCAACTGCGGGCTTCGCGTAAGCCCATCTCTCTAATTGTTTTCTGTTCATAATCGCTATGTTTTGAGTGAATAATTCGTGAAAATTCCCCCTTGCTCGGTTGGCAAAAGGGCATGAAAAAGGAACAAAGGGAACTCTCGTGAGCCCTTTGCTTAAAGGGGGTTAGTCGTCTCCCCTCGCGCGCGCGTAGGGTGAGACGTGAAAGGCGTCTATGCCAGGTAAGATGTGTGTGTGTGTGTGTGTGTTAAGACTTTTTCCGAGATATGCAAATATAAAGCGTTAAAAGATGCAAGAGAAACGAAGTTCTTTTGCATCGCGTTACGGCTATTTATATTTGCTTGTTTAATCATATTCTCGTTTGATCCTTTTGATCGGTCCCTCGCTTGTTCAAACCCCCATCCCCCTAACTTAGGGGGCGGAAGGGGGCGAAGGCGGAAACTGGGGGCAAAGTAGATAATAAATTTTAAACTTACAAATGATTCGGAAGAAAATTTATTGTTCTTCGCGCGCCCGTCGCTCTTCATCGAGCATCTGGAAATCTTTTTTGCGTAGCACAAAGCTATTGCTCAGATACTTCTCTCGCACGATTTTGTTGGCTGCCAATTCTTCGGGCTCGCCCTGAAAAAGAATCTTTCCTTCGAACAACAGATAAGCCCGATCGGTGATTGTGAGCGTTTCCTGCACGTTGTGGTCAGTAATCAGAATACCGATATTGCGATATTTCAATTGCCAAACGATGTGTTGGATATCCTCGACTGCAATCGGATCGACGCCGGCAAACGGTTCGTCGAGCATGATAAACTTAGGATCGATGGCCAGACAGCGCGCAATCTCGGTGCGGCGACGCTCTCCTCCCGAGAGTTGATCGCCTTTGTTTTTACGCACTTTGGTGAGTCTGAATTCCTTGATGAGTGTTTCCAATTTCTCCAATTGATAGCTGCGAGGCTTTCCTGTCATTTCAAGCACTGCGAGGATGTTGTCTTCCACCGTCATTTTTCGAAACACACTGGCCTCTTGCGGCAAGTAACCGATGCCGGCGCGCGCACGTTTGTAAACAGGAAACTTGGTGATATCGCGATCGTTGAGATAAATATGTCCGTCGTTGGGAACGATCAATCCCGTGGTCATATAGAATGATGTGGTTTTTCCGGCACCGTTAGGACCGAGCAGTCCGACGATTTCGCCTTGTTTCACATCGATCGACACGTTATTCACCACCGTGCGTTTGCCGTATCGTTTGACCAGTCCTTCGGTGCGCAAAACCATCTTTCCGTCTTGCGTTTGAGAGCCGATCATCTCGGTTCCGAACACGTTATTACGCTCATCCATATATTTATTCGTCTGTCAAATGTGTGGCAAAATTAGCAAAATTCCGCCTAAATAATACTTAGAAAACCAAAAGTCGTCTTGTTTATTGCAGTTTTTTAATGGATTTTGGTTACTTTTGCGGCCAACAAACCGCGTTTTATCAATGGTATTATTAAAGTTTCTGACCACTTTCGGCAAGTATCTGATATTGATGGGAAGATCGTTTGCGCGTCCCGAACGAATGCGTATGTTCATGAAACGATACGTCAAGGAAATGTCGCAATTGGGTGTAGATTCCATCGGGATTGTTCTCTTGATTTCGTTCTTTATCGGTGCAGTGATTTGCATTCAGATGAAACTCAACATCCAAAGTCCGTGGATGCCGCGTTGGGTTTCGGGTTATACCACGCGCGAAATCATGTTGCTTGAATTTTCATCGAGCATCATGTGTTTGATTTTGGCCGGCAAAGTGGGTTCTAATATTGCGTCGGAATTGGGCACGATGCGTGTGACTCAGCAGATTGATGCACTCGATATCATGGGCGTTAATTCTGCTTCTTACTTGATATTGCCTAAGATTCTCGGACTGGTCACCATCATGCCGTTTCTCGTCATATTCAGTTCGGCCCTGGGAATTTTAGGTGCTTACGCAACGGCTTACATCGGTCACATTCTCAGTCCGGAAGATTTGACATTGGGAATACAACACTCTTTCAATTCATGGTTTATGTGGATGAGCATTGTCAAGAGCCTGTTTTTTGCGTTTATCATCGCCAGTGTGTCATCATATTTCGGTTACACAGTTGAAGGTGGATCCGTAGAGGTGGGCAAAGCCAGCACCGATGCCGTTGTGAGTAGTTCTGTCCTGATCTTGTTTTCAGATGTATTCTTGACGCAAGTATTATCTTAGACTTAGGGGGCTAAAATATGATAGAAGTAAAGAATCTCACTAAATCATTCGAAGACAAGACGGTGTTGAAGGGAATCAATGCCACGTTTGAAACCGGGAAAACGAATCTGATCATCGGCCAAAGCGGCTCGGGAAAGACCGTGTTGATGAAAAATATCGTGGGACTTTTAGAACCGACGAGAGGTGAAATCAGTTATGACGGCCGCAATTTCGTGGCAATGAACAAGAAAGAAAAGGTGCTGATGCGCCGCGAAATGGGGATGATCTTTCAGGGTGCAGCCCTTTTTGATTCGCTTTCCGTACTCGAAAACGTGATGTTTCCGCTGGATATGTTCTCCACGATGACGCTCCGCGAACGCACCAAACGGGCACAGGAATGTCTCGCCAGAGTGAAACTGATCGATGCACAGGATAAATATCCCGGCGAAATTTCGGGCGGAATGCAGAAGCGTGTGGCTATTGCGCGCGCCATCGTGCTCAATCCCAAGTATCTGTTTTGCGACGAGCCCAATTCCGGTCTGGATCCAAAGACATCGCTGGTGATCGACGAACTTTTGTCGAGTATCACCAAAGAGTTTGGCATGACAACGATTATCAACACCCATGATATGAATTCCGTCATGGGAATCGGCGAAAACATCATTTTCATTTACAAAGGTAAGAAAGAGTGGCAGGGTAATAAAGATTCTGTGATCAACTCCACCAATGAGCGGCTCAATGCCTTGGTCTTCGCCTCAGACTTGTTCCGCAAAGTGAAAGAAGTGGAGATGGAGGAAGAGAATGAGAAGAAATGACAACACACGCCCTTCCTTTGTCTTTTAACGAAAAGATTCAATCGATTTTCAAACACCCATAAAGTCGTTTATCTTTCACCGTTAATCGCCCTGCAACTCACCGTTAGTTGGTCTGCAATTAACGATGAGTTGCAACGCAATTTGCCGTTTATCGCAGTGTAACTAATCAATGAAAATGAAGAAATATCGAAATTGATGTAAACTAACTGATAATGAGGAGGGAATACATAAATCAGCATAATACTGCTCTATTTGTAAAGGGCAGAAATATGCAGATTTAGGCAGAAGTTCAGTTACCAGAGTGTTACCTTGTTTTGATGTAGGTAACAATGGTGCAGTATTCGGTAACTGAATTATTTTCGCTCGTGTGGCTGTTGCTTTGGTCGGCAGTTTTCTGCGTAAGTAAGGAACGCTTTAATTCGGGTAACTTTACCCACAAATATTAAAGCGTATGAAAACAGAGAAAATGAAGGTGTTGCTCTACCTTAAAAAGAGCGGGCTTGACAAATCGGGGAAAGCTCCGATTATGGGACGTATTACCATTGGGCGTTCCATTGCCCAGTTTAGTTGTAAACTTTCCTGCAACCCCGACTTGTGGAATTCACGTGAAAGCAGGATGGACGGCAAGAGCCATGAGGCGGTGGAGGTTAACGGCTGGTTGGAAAATCTTCTGCTTTCCATTCAATCTGCCTATCAGTCGTTGATTGCCAAAGGACAGCCATTTGATGCAACCGATGTAAAGGAACAGTTTCAAGGCTGTGTGCAGGTACGATGCAGGCTCATCGAGAGATTGGATATGCTCATTAAGGAGAAAGAAAGCCATATCGGTATAGACATCAAGAGGGACTCTATGTCCGCCTATCATTCCACTCGAAAACGATTGCAGGAGTTTATACAGAAGAAGTATCATGTTTCGGATTTGACATTCTCGCAGTTGACAGAAAACTTCATCTACGAATTGCAAGCATTCTGTCTTAGTGAACTCGGGCATCAGCAAAGCACATTTTTCAGAGTTGCAGCAGATTTGAAGACCGTCTGTAGGCTGGCTTATCGTGAGGGACTGGCTGATACGCTTCTGTTTGACAAAGTCCATATAGAACGGGGAGACAAGAAAGTACCCAAGGCACTTGACCAAGAAGCATTGGACAAGTTGAAGGCACTCCGCTTTGATGAATTGGAAAAAGAAATGGAAACTGCTCGTGATGTGTTTCTCTTCGCCTGTTATACCGGTGCAGCCTATTGTGATTTGATGGAACTAAGCAAGAAGCACCTTGTCCGTGATGATGCAGGTAGTTTGTGGTTGAAGTTCAACCGACAGAAGACGGGCGTACTTTGTCGTATCAAGTTGTTGCCGGAAGCTGTTCGGTTAATAGAGAAAATGCACAGCGATGAAAGGGAAATACTACTTCCCTGCATCAAATACAAGAACTATCAGTCCTGTCTCAAAGCCTTGCGATTACGGGCAGGTATTTCTTTTCCATTTACATCGCATACTGCAAGGCATACCTTTGCCACGCTTATCACCTTGGAGCAGGGCGTTCCTATTGAAACAGTCAGCAAGATGCTTGGACATACGAACGTAAGTATGACCGAACGTTATGCAAAGGTAACACCGCAGAAACTCTTTGAGGAGTTTAACCGTTTCCTTTCTTTCACTGAAGATTTGCGTTTAACCATTTAACCAAGATTTTTTATGAGAAGTACATTCAAGATATTGTTTTACATCAACAGACAGAAAATAAAGGCAGACGGCAAGACCGCCATTCTCTGCCGTATCACCATAGACGGAAAAAGCACCGCCATTACCACAGGCGAGCAGTGCAAATCCTCCGAGTGGAACAGCAAACAAGGACTGACAACCGACAAGAAGACCAATCAAAGAATCGGCGAGTTTAAGGAACTTGTAGAGAAGACCTATCAGGATATTCTGATAAAGGACGGAGTGGTAAGTGTGGAACTGCTTAAAAACCGTTTGCAGGGAATAGCCACCACACCGACAACACTTCTTGCCATGAGCAAGACAGAACTGCAATCCGTTAAAGAGTGCGTGGGTAAATCAAGAGCAAAAAGCACTTATCAGAATCTTCTCTATTCAGACAAGTTACTTACAGAGTTTGTAAAGGATAAGGGAATGATGGATATAACCATCTCTGCAATAACGGAAGACTTATTTGAGGAATACGGTTTCTATCTGAAAAAACGAGGCTTGGCAACAGCAACCATGAATCGTTACCTTTGTTGGCTGAGTAGGCTGATGTACCGTGCGGTCAGCCAGAGAATCATTCGTTGCAATCCTTTTGAGAATGCCAAGTATGAGAAAACGGAACAGAAGATACGCTTTCTGCAAAAGAGCGATGTTGGCAAACTCATGGCATTGAGAGTAATAGATAAGGAAGCAGAACAAGCAAGACGGATGTTTATCTTCTCATGCTTTACGGGCTTGGCTATTGCTGATATGGAACATTTGCAATTTGGACACATTCAAACGGCAGCCGACGGACAGAAATATATCCGAAAGGAACGGCAGAAAACAAAGATGGAGTTTATTGTGCCCCTGCACCCGATAGCGGAGGCTATCATCAATCAATGCAAGAAAGAACAACCGAGCATGAAAGAAATGCAGACCGTGAAAGGAAAAGACGACGACTTTATTTTTCACTGTGCTTGTAGCCGTAGCGTGATGAGTGCAAAGCTGAGCATCGTGGGCAAGGCGTGTGGCATCAGAGAACGGTTGTCCTACCACATGGCGAGGCACACGTTCGGAACGATGAGTTTAAGTGCAGGAATACCCATCGAAAGCATTGCCAAGATGATGGGCCATGCCTCTATATCCAGTACTCAAATCTACGCACAGGTTACCGATAATAAGATTTCGGAGGATATGGACAGATTGATAAGGAAACATCAAAAAGAAGAGATAAAGGAGGAAGCCGTATGAATGTCAATCATCATCAAACAAAAAGAGAGCGCAGCTATTTCGAGTGGGGCGACAATATGCAAATCATTCGCAAAGGCAAAGGTGATATAGCCATGACAGAGAGTGAACTCGTAGATTTCTTTAATGTAACATGGAAGAAGCTCAATTATCAATTGCAACTACTCCTCAAAATATTTTCCCTACATCCCGAGGAAAGGAATGTAGGGGAGGTGGAAGTGTTCGTAAATGGACAGTTAAAAGGCTATGCTCCACTTTATCCGCTCACTATCATCATCGCTTTGTCTTATCAATTGGACAGCATGGAAGCCCACTTGTTCAGAAAACACATCTGCCAAGAGTTACAACACCCAACACCTATGGTAGAACAGATATTCCTATACTGCAGTGGCAGTATCAATTGATACACTTTTCTCTTTCACCGATATTATCTTACTACATAACTACAAGGAAAGGTAATACGGTGAAAGGAAAGGGTTGGTATTGTAGTCAGAAAGTAGGAATTACTATTACTACCGTTTGACTACATGCTACTCTGTTTTTTGAGGCCTTCAAGTATACCGAAAGCCTTATAAGTAGTTATTCTCCAAGTAGTCTATCAACAGTAGAGATACGCATCTGTTTTATTGCATAACATTCCTTTTACCCGTATTTCCTGACCCTCTGATTTCTTCGTGATAAAGATAATTCACTATCGAGGGATGTCCTTTGGGACTTCGTTCGTAAGGCAATTCATTATCCACATACTTACATTGAGCCTCCTGTGCCATTTTCGCGGCCTCTTGCTCCAATTGCTTCCAATATGTTCGGTCTTTATGCAAATAGATTTCTTCATAAAGTGGGAACAAATGGGGATAGTGTGATTTGATATAACCCATAATGTTGGCCTTAAAACCACCCCGCAGATTGAGGTTCTCAAGCCAAAAGAGGTCGCAAATATCTTTCACTTCATGAAAAATAGCTTTGAAATTGGTGATGCCAGGGAAGATGGGCGACACAAAACAAATGGTTCGGATGCCCGCCTCGTAGACCTTTCGCATGGCTGCGATGCGCCGCTCTATGCTCACGGCCTTGTCCATGTCGGCACGAAATGTCTCATCAAGCGTGTTGACTGACCACGATACGGTGACTTTCTTCATTTGCCGGAGCAGGTCAAGGTCGCGCAACACTAGGTCGCTCTTTGTACAAATGAGTATTTCCGCATCGCTGTCTTTGAGCTCTTCAAGCAGTTTACGTGTCCTGCGGAACGTTGCTTCTTCGGGATTATACCCATCGGTCACTGATCCAATAACCACCCGTTGTCCGGCATATTTCTTCGGATTCTTGATTGCAGGCCAATGCTTCACGTCTAAGAAAGTGCCCCATTCTTCTTTATGTCCTGTGAAGCGCTTCATGAATGAGGCGTAACAATACTTGCAAGCATGGGTGCACCCCACGTATGGATTCACCGAATAGCCACCAACAGGGAGGTTGGACTTGGTCATGATGCCACGCACCTCTTTCGTTCCAATGAGTGTTTTTGCCATATTCCTTCCTTTATTCTTTATAAATCCTCTACCGTTTCACCGTCTTCAGGAATAAAGACGCGGTCTAAAATTCCTGCCACTTCCGCACGCTTTCTCACCATTTCACGCGTCACGCTATTATGGTTCACGCCTTCAAGATGCGTCACAAATAACTTTGCATCAGGTGCAGCTGCAGCAACTTTTACCACATCTTCATCGTTCATAATAACGCGTCCACCCAAGCGAAAACCATTGCCACCTGCATTAAGGGTGATAACCTCGGGGCGAAAACGCTTCAAATTGCGCTTCACACCAGCATACCAGATGGTATCTCCGGCGTGATAGAGCGTCTTTTCTTGTGGATGAGTGAATACATAACCCGCTGTATGTCCGGCAGGATACTTCATGATGAAATTACCATGCTGGCTTTCGGCCTTTTGTATGCTCACTTCCCCAATCCTTGTATTGTCGCCGACAACTTCCACATGATTAAATCCATGCGACATCACCACCTGCCGATTGTTTTCGTCTTGCACAAAAAATCGCATATCTTTAGGTATCATTTCATAGGCCGCCTCATCAATATGGTCATCGTGTAGATGGGTAAGCAACACTGCATCTACACCTTTTAATATCTCTTCTACAGGAAAAGGTAGTTCATGAAGTGGGTTGCGCAGGTGTTGATTTCTACTAAAGGGGAAAGGAGGCATGCAGCCTTTCTTTCCCAACATGGGGTCGATCAGAATTTTCTTTCCCCCATATTCAACGATTATCGTTGCGTTTCTTACTTGTTGGATATTCATTGTTTATTAAAATTAAAGTTTAACATTGGCTTCCAGCATAATACCATCCTTCAGAGGTTCATCATCATCAGAGAACGAATTTGCCTTATATTGTACGCAAAGCACGAGCATTTCGCTGCTGCCTGTGTTCTTGAAAGCACGTTTGCCATTGGGCGCAATTCTCACGATGCTTCCTTCTGAAACGGGAAATCGTTTGCCGTCTACATCGAAAATGCCTTCACCTTTAAGAATGAAATAAAGCTCTTCGTGGGTTTTATGGGTATGGCGTGTGCCATAATCCTGTCCAGCTGCAAGACTTTGGAAAGACAATTCTGCGCCTGTTGCTTGTAGTGCATGTCCGGCAAACATCTTTCCCGGGATAGAGAAATTGCCCATAGCCAACTCATATTCCTTAATTTCATTCAACTTACCTACGTTCACCGTGGTGAAGTTCTCACCTTTTTCTACAATTTTAATTTCTTTCATAATGCTATTTGTTTTGATTACGAGTGCAAAGGTAGTGCATAAAACAAAGACACATTCTACCATTAATAATATATGCTCTACCATTTTGATAAACCATTAATTATTCGTACATTTGTTGCATGAAATTAGAGAGTCATCCCCAAGAACTTACACAAATTCCTTTCTGCAAAACGGAATGTGGTGTAGACTTCAACATCAATACCGATACGCACGAGCGTTTGCGGGGCGTATTGATGGAGTATCCGTCTTTCAAAACCAACTTCTTCGAGTTGTTTTTCTTTAGGAAAGCATCCGGGTGGCTGCGTTATGGCTTTCAATATATCGAGTTGAAAGACAATACGGTGCTGATACTTTCGCCGCACATCCATCAGGAGTGGCACATTGATGAAAGCCAAACGGATTATCGTTTCCTTATTTTCCGTGATGATTTTCTTTCAACCTATCTTGCCGATCCTTTCTTTACTTATCGTTTGCTTTATTGCTACCAAACAGATTTCCCACCCTATCTGTCGGCTACAGCTATGGAACAACAAGAATACGAGCGTTTGCTTGTGCGGATAAAAGAAGAACTCAACCATCCTCTTGCCGACAGCTATCACATCATCGTATCCTTGCTTCATTATCTGCTCATGACCCTTAATCGTAGGTATTCTGCTCAATACCATCTGCCTTTTGATGCCCCCAAGAACCACCATGCCTTTGAGTTCAAACAACTCTTAGAGAAACATATTCGCCAATACCAGCAAGTGGCCGACTATGCAGCCATGCTGAACATCAGCCGCATTACATTGAATGCTTCTGTACAGGCACAATATGGGCAAACGGCCGTACATCTGCTGAAACAACGTCTGCTTGCAGAAATCAAGAATGAAATACTATTCACTGACAAAACTACCAGTGAATTGGCATACGAATTCAATTTCTCGGAGCCGGGACATTTAATGCGTTTCTTCAAAAAACAAACAGGACAGACGGTTACGGAGTTTAAAGAAGAATATAAAGGACAACAGTTTACCGCAGAATAGAAAAATGATTAAACGAAGAACTTACCAATAAACGAACGGCACTTGAAACAGATATATCTCTGCTCAAGTGCCGTTATCCATTCACCAATATACGCTTATTGCCTTTATCCTGTCTGACTACCCTGATAATTCTCCTCCAGCATCTTCTCCAAGTCCGAAGCCTTGTAGAGTATCTTT
>NZ_BAIX01000041.1 GCF_000613405.1 Hoylesella enoeca JCM 12259
GATCGGGAGATACAAGTACTACCTGCCGACCTTTTTACCTCCACTTTATTAAAAGAAAACACTATGGCATACAATAAAAAAGAAGTCCTGCAAGCCAACACGGAGGCTATCCGTGTAGTCTTGCGCCTGGAGAAAGAACGCCGCGAAGCCACCGAAGCTGAGAAAAGTATCTTATGGAACTATCAGGCTTCGGTGGCTTGAAATGTATACTCAACCGCACAGATAACCCCGATGACATACGCTATTGGAGCAAGTCTGAACAGAATCTCTTTGAGCCGACACAGCAGCTCAAACAGATGATTTATCGTGAAGCCTTAGATGCCAATACCGCCAAGCGGTATTGGGAGAGCATCAAGGCAAGTGTACTGACCTCCTTCTATACCGATACCCGTATCGTTTCTGCCATCTCTGATGCACTTGCCTCCACAAACCTGCAGATAAGGCGATGCTTAGACCCTTCTATGGGTATGGGTGCCTTTGCCGAAACCTTTGCAAGGCAAGTGGGTGTGGTGGATGCAATGGAAAAGGATCTGCTCACTGCCCATATCAGCCAAGCCCTGCACCCCTATGGCAAAGGCAATATCTTCGTCCGAAATGAGCCTTTTGAAGCTATTGGAGAACTGGAAGACAAAGACAAATACGACCTTATTACAAGTAACATTCCCTTTGGTGATTTTATGGTTTATGACCGAGAGTATAACAAAGGCAAGGACACTCTTAAACGTGAGTCCACACGTGCCATTCACAATTACTTCTTCGTGAAAGGTCTGGACTGCATCAAGGAAGGCGGAATTTTGGCATTTATTACCTCACAGGGTTTATTAGATAGCCCTCGTAATGAAGCCATACGCCGTTACCTCATGCAGAACAGCCGCCTTATCTCTGCCCTCCGTCTGCCATCGGGCATGTTTTCAGACAATGCAGGAACGGACGTGGGCAGTGACCTCATCGTCCTGCAGAAGCTGACAGGAAAGAAAATCAGCGATGGTATTGAGCAGCAGTTCGTAGAAACCGTTTCCGTTCCCAAGGAAGAAGGCTCTTCTGTCGTCTTCAAGCACAACTCACTTTTTGCAGGAGAATGGAAGGACATTTCTCATCGCACCGTTGCCACAGAGCGCATAATGGTACAGACCCTTATGGAAGACCGGCATGGGAGTATCGGTTCACGGGAGGGATTGAGGAAATGGCAGAAAGTCTCCGAACACAACTCTCCCTTGAAATGGGACAACGTATCGACCGTAAACTATATGAGACCGGTATACCGATGACAGAGGCAGAGCGGGAGGCGGAAGCAGAGAAACAGCTTCGCAAGTTGGGTATTACCATAAGTCGGAAAGAAGAAACAGAGAAGACAAAGACTGAAGACAAGGGTATAAACGAAGCCTATAACCTCATGCCCGACAGTATCAGGAAGCAACTACCAAAACTTTACAGCACGGAAAAGGAACTCATAGGCGATAAGGTTGCCTATGCACGCTATTTCTTCCCTATGGGAGCATACACAGCCTACCTTCTGGAATATGATCCTAAGAGCCGCATTGGTTTCGGTGCTGTCACGATGGGTTACGGCTGGGAGCTTGGCAATATGTCCCTTGATGAGATGGAAGGCGTGAAAGTAAGAGGACTGGGCATAGAGCGCGACCTGTATTTCTCTCCTAAGAAATTACACGAGATAGCCGAACTGGAAGAAATCGTCAGGGGACAATATACCAAAGAAGAAGTGGTGGCAGAGAAAATCAAGGAAGAAGTGATAACAAAGGCAGAAACAGAGACTAAGGTTAAGGAGACTGTAACCATTGCTTCTGAGAACGATACGCAGATAATGGAAAATACCGTTCATAGCGGCGAGACAATTCCATTACAGCCGTCATCATCAGAGTCTGCCCCACAACAATTCGTATCAGAACAGCCTTCCATGACTATAGAACCTGCTCCCGAAGGCGTACCCGCCTTGACACTTCATCATCAATACGAGCAGGAAAGGTCGGAAATCCGTACGGATATTGAAGCCCCAAGAGAGATGAACGGACAGACGGTGTTCTTTGACGACGATCATCATCCGGTGGTGGACAACAACATGGAAGACATCGGACAACCGGAGCAGCTGTCACTGTTTGCCCCGGAAGAATACAGCCTTTGGACAAGAGAGGTCAGCCGTGTGAACAATGAAATCAAGGATAATTCAGGAACTTCACAGGCGCACCGTCCTATAACACAAACTGCTCCCCAGAAACCATCGGAGTCCAAGATACAAAAGTCAGTAACCTCTCCTCAACGGCGTACCCGTGGCAGCAGGAAAGCAGCTTCTTCCTCTCCACGTGAGCCGTCACTCTTTGACTTTATGAACGAAGCCGAGGAGCGCAAGCCGCAGCCGATAGCGGAAGTCAGAAAGGAGTTTGACGCTTCACCACGCCCTTTTCTCTCTTCGCCGGACTCACACCTAAGAGACGGCTCCATTGTCGTGCAGAAAGGTCAGGTGGGGTTTCTTTCTGACTTAAAGCGACATCCAACCTTTAACCCGATGGACTTGCCGTATGCACAGCTTTCCCGTCTCAAAGCCTATATCGAAATACGGGAGTGCTATCACCGTCTCTATGACTACGAGGCAGAGAACCATGCAGAAGACAGGGAAGACCGCAGCAGGCTCAACCATCTGTATGATGACTATGTTGCACGCTGGGGATACTTTAACCAAAAGGCGAACACCGACATCATCAAGATGGATGCTACAGGCGTGGAAATGCTCTTCTTGGAACGCTCCGAAAACGGCAGGTACATCAAGGCGGACATCTTTGACCATCCAACGGCATTTTCCACCACGGAACTGACCGTTGCCGCAGACCCGATGGAGGCACTGGGCGCATCGCTCAACAAGTACGGCACGGTGGAACTTGACTACATGAGTTCGCTTTTACCTGATATGGAGGAAAGCGACATTATTTCTTCCTTGGAAGGTCGTATCTATTACAATCCCGAAGAAAACGCCTACGAGGTGGCGGACAAGTTCATTTCGGGCAATGTAATAGAGAAGACGGAGCGTATTGAGTCATGGCTCTTGGATCATCCAGACCATGAGGAAGCCAAACAGAGCCTTGCCGCTTTGCGTGCAGCCACACCTACACCCATTCCCTTTGCTGATTTGGACTTCAATCTCGGTGAACGCTGGATACCTGCCAAAGTCTATGGCAGGTTCGCCTCGGAGTTCTTCGAGACGGATATTGGCGTATCCTACCATTCCAACATGGACGAGTATTCCATTGTCTGCGACCGAAAGAATGCCAATATCTGGCACAAGTATGCCGTACAAGGTGAGTTCCGCCGCTATGATGGCATCAATCTCCTCAAGCATGCCCTGCACAACACCATTCCCGACATCAACAAGAGCAAGGAGATGACGGATAAGGTTACGGGAGAGACGAAAACTATCAAAGTAAGGGACGGACATGCTATCCAGATGGCAAATGCCAAGATTGAGGAAATCAGGCAGGGCTTTGTTGATTGGCTCGGACGTACACCTGACACGTTCAAGCAACAACTCTCTGACCGTTATAATCGTCTTTTCAACTGTTTTGTGCGACCCAACTTTGACGGCACGCACCAGACGTTTCCCGACCTTGACCTCAGACGATTGGGCATTGCCGACCTCTACAAAAGCCAGAAGGATGCCGTATGGATGCTCAAGACCAACGGCGGCGGTATCTGCGACCACGAGGTGGGAGCGGGAAAGACACTCATCATGTGTACGGCAGCCTACGAGATGAAACGGTTGGGGTTGGCGAACAAACCAATGATTATCGGACTGAAAGCAAACGTCTTCGATATTGCCGATACCTTTAGGAAAGCTTATCCCAATGCTAAGGTACTCTATCCAGGTAAGAACGATTTTAATAAGCAGAACCGCCAGCGCATCTTCAACGACATCAAGAACAACGACTGGGACTGTATTATACTCACGCATGAACAGTTCGGTATGATACCGCAGGCCTTGGAGATACAGGAAGCGATTATGCAGAAGGAACTGGACTCCGTGGAAGAGAACCTCGAGGTGTTGCGGCAACAAGGAAGAGACATCTCCCGTGGCATGCTCAAAGGACTGGAAAAACGCAAGCAGACGCTTGAAGCCAAGTTGCAGAACATACAGGACAGCATCGCCGAAAGAAAGGACGATGCTGTAGACTTCAAGATGATGGGTATCGACCATTTGTTCGTGGATGAGAGCCACCAATTCAAGAACCTGATGTTCAACACACGCCATGACCGTGTGTCGGGCTTGGGCAATCCCGATGGCTCACAGCGTGCCTTAAACATGCTCTTTGCCATTCGCACCATACAGGAGAGGTCCGGCAAGGACTTAGGAGCCACTTTCCTTTCGGGAACGACCATCAGCAACTCACTGACAGAATTGTACCTGCTTTTCAAATACCTGCGCCCACAGGCGTTGGAGCGGCAGGGCATCAACAGCTTTGATGCGTGGGCGGCGGTCTTTGCCAAGAAATCAACTGACTACGAGTTCTCCATCACTAATGAGATTATCCAGAAGGAACGTTACCGAACCTTTATCAAGGTACCAGAGCTTGCCTCGTTCTATGCGGAGATTTGCGACTTCCGCACGGCAAAGGACATCGGTATCGACCGCCCCGAGAAGAACGAGATACTGCACAACATACCGCCCACACCTGAACAAGAGGAATTTATCGGCAAGCTGATGGAGTTTGCCAAGACGGGTAACGCCACACTCTTGGGACGTGCGCCGCTCAGCGAGAGCGAGGAAAAGGCAAAGATGCTTATCGCAACTGACTATGCCGCAAGATGAGCCTTGATTTACGCATGATAGATGAAAATGGGTACTCAGACCATATCGACAACAAGGCAAGCCACTGTGCGAAACTACTCAATGACTATTACAAGAAGTTCGACGCACAGAAAGGAACACAGTTCGTGTTCTCTGATTTAGGTACTTACAAGCCTGGCGGAGAGTTCAACATCTATTCGGAAATCAAGAGAAAGTTGGTAGAGGATTATCATATTCCATCCTATGAAATACGTTTCATTCAGGAATGCAAGAATGAGAAAGCCAAGAAAGCGATGGTGGATGCGATGAACCGTGGTGATATTCGCATTATCTTCGGTTCTACATCCATGTTGGGTACAGGCGTGAACGCACAGCAGCGGGCAGTAGCGGTCCATCAACTTGACACGCCGTGGCGGCCATCGGATCTGGAACAGCGTAACGGGCGTGCCATCCGTAAAGGAAATCTTGTTGCCAAGGAGTTTGCCGACAACAAGGTCGATGTGATTATCTATGCCGTGGAACGCTCGTTGGACAGTTATAAGTTCAACCTTTTGCATAACAAGCAGCTCTTCATTAATCAGCTCAAGACAAACACGCTTGGTAGTCGCACTATCGATGAGGGTTCGATGGATGAGGACAGCGGCATGAACTTCTCAGAATACGTAGCAGTGCTTTCAGGTAATACCGACCTTTTGGAGAAAGCAAGATTGGATAAGAAGATTACCACCTTGGAATCAGAACGTAAGAACTTTCTCCGTGAGCGTGATGCTGCAACGGGTAAGCTGGCAGAGATTGAAAGTTCCGTGTCTTTCCATACAGACAAAGTCAAGGAGGCACAGTCTGACTTAGCTCTCTTTGAGAAGCGTGTGGAGCGTGATGATGAAGGTACACCTATAAATAAACTGACAATCAAAGGTGTGGAAGACAGCACCGACATCAAGGCTATTGCTGCACGTTTACAAGAGATAGACGAAAAAGCTCGCACCAAAGGGGAGTACAACAAAATTGGCGAAATCTATGGTTTCTCCATTATGGTCAAGACAGAGAGTACTTCCAAGGATTTGTTTGACTGTTCGGTGAACCGTTTCTTTGTCAAGGGACAGGAAAGCATCTACTATACCTATAATAACGGTAAGTTGGCAACAGACCCGAAACTCGCGTGTCAGAACTTCATCAATGCTTTGGAACGTATTCCAAAAGTGGTAGAGTCGCACGAGAAGGAAATGGCAAAGGTAGCAGCTAATAAGGATGTTTACATTACTATTGCAAACAGCTCGTGGAAAAAAGAGGACGAGCTTCGCTCACTTAAAAGTGAAGCTGCGGAGCTGGACAGAAAAATTGCACTTACACTTGCTCCACCTGATGAGGAAAAAGATGAAACGGAAGAAAAGGAGCAAGAAGAGAATTTACCCAACAATAATTATTCCGTCGAAATGAAAAATGAGAATAATCCTGTCCAAGATAAAGAAGAGGATAGCCGTTTACAGAGTTTCAGACCCAAGTGGAGACACTAATGGATGTATATTTGTAATTATTTGTCGAGCCGGTTAGATTTTGGCAATAAACGAGTATTATTGCAAAATCTAATAGATTATTTGTCTTGTTTACTATTTGCTTATCCTAAACCTTTCTTGAAGTTCGGATAGTGCATCTAATAGTTCTTCAAATGAAGGTTTTTTCCCATAAATCATTGATTCCATCATTGCCTGATAGTCTGATTTCCATTCTTCAAGAATATCTTTCCGGGGGACAATCCGGAGACGTTTGCGTACATCGGGAGTATAATCCACATCTTTCACTGAAGTATAAATTTCTCTATGGTGACGAATAGATTCCCATAATGCATCATCTGCAATGGCTTTCTTTGCAAAATCTTTATCCATCATGACGTAAAGGTCATAAAGATGTCGGCTCTTGCGCTCTGCTATCATTCCGTATCCGGGAATGGAGAACAATTCGTGGAGCAAGAAAGCCTTTTCAAGGAATGTCTTTGCGGGAATAGCAGTATGAACGGCACTGTCAGCCAACGGTATAATCGGAAGATGCTCTCCAATAATACTTTTAATTTGTATTGATTCTGTCGGCTCAAGCAATGAACGTGCACTCACTTCCAACACAATATCAGGGCGGAGATATGTAAGCCCCTTGTCAAAAACTGATTTATAGTGAAGATAAATCTGACGTGGCTCGGGATAGGTGGTGTCACCTTCGCCATTGGGCTGGGCATTAACTGTGACAAACGACTGCAAGCCTTGTCTTTTTAGTTCTTCACAAATCATAGGGGTTAGTTCCTCTAAAACAAAAAGCGATGATGCCTTGCGCAATTTCTTGATTTGTCTTTTTGTAAGATCTCCTTCAGGAGCACCAAGAAAAACAGGATTGACAGCAACATCTATATCTTCCGAGAATCGCTCTATAAGTTTCCAACCTTTGCTCAGACTTGTGCCGCCTTTGAAAACAAGATGCTCTGCTATAGGAAGTGAAAAGATAGTTTGCAAGATTGCAGTTACCCAAAAATCTTTCTCAATCACTTGTGCAGGTAACCCGACTTTATCTGCAATTGATTCATAGACGCTTTTCCGTTGTGAGTCGGATAACCCAAGAAGCTTATTCATATAGACCAACTATAAATTCCCTTACCTTTGAAGGCATCAGTTTGAGGTCGGCAACTTGAAGGTGAGGATTTTCGTTTAACTTCATTTTAATGGTAGCAACCTGCTCATCAGTCAGATTCTCTACTTTCCAGTTTTTAAGGGCTGTTGTTAAGAGAAGGGCCAACCGGCTACGGATGGAGAAATATCTGGGAGAGGCACGCTTGAATTTTATGTTTTTCCCCTCGCCAAGATTTAGTACGTGAGACACCGTCGGTTAAGTAAGCTACGTTCATCGGTATCTGTTGAGTCAGTCCTAATTGGTATTGGGCATAAAGCCCCGTTGGAACAATCCTTGCACCATCCCTTTTTGCCATTGCTTTGGCAATATCTTCAAGCGACGGAGGAACTACTCCAAGCCCATATACCTTTTCTATTTTAGGGTAGCAATAGATGCCACGTGCAACCCTAAGCATCTGTCCTTTTTCTACGAGACGTTCCAAAGCCTTATTAACGGCATCTCGATTGCCATACGAAATAAAATCCCCTACAAAAAACACAGAACCACGTCCGCACTTCTTTGTTTTTATAAGTATTTTACTTTCAATGCTTTCTATCATAATTGTAAATGTATTTTGTCGCGAAATAATGCATTATTAACGACAACAAAGGTACATATAAAATCTCATAATCAGCACAAAAAACAGAGAAAAAAAACGAGATTGGCGAGCCATGCCAGTGTTAATGTAAGTATTATCAATTTTGCAACCGTTATTTTGTAATGTAACTGCTTGCATTTACACAACAAAACAACAATAAAAACCGACAAATACGCATCACCAACTATCTCGCCTTCTCAGCATCTCGTCAATTTCTTCCCGGAGAAAAAGCAATCGTCCATTGGCTTTGAGATAAGGAATTTTTCCTGCCCAAACCCAGTTGTAAACAGTCTTTTGTTCCACCTTCAAGATTTTGGAGACATCTATGATGTCCAAGTATTCCGGTTTCAATGGAGGGCGGACTGTTGTATCTATTTCCTGTTCCCGCAGGACAAGCAAACGGTCGAGTTTGTCTTCCATGTTCTTCAGGCTATCAAACAGGCGTTTCTGCCATGTGTCTTCAGGCTGGTGGTCTAAGTATGGCATAGTTCCCCTTTTTGATAATTTCCACTTGCATCTTGCGCCAAGATATGTTGCTCTTTCATATAGGCAATGTATTTCTTCGCCGTCCTTTCTTTGATTTCCATTTCACGCATCAACACCTCGCAGAGTTCCTGATAGGTGAGTTTGATGGTATTTCGGAAAGCTTCTTTGATAACGGCAATCAGCTCATCGGTCTTTCGTTTCTCCTTATCCTCTTTCGATTTTTCTCCGCGATAGACGTGCATATCCTCTGCCTTGTCCCATCCGAAAAGCATCATCGGTACGTCCAACGGACTTCCGTCACGGACTTTCAATGCTTTCACAACGGAATATTCGGGATTATCGTCTTTCTCTATGGAGAGAATGCCCGCAGCCTTGCGTTGCAGTTCAGAGCCGATATGCCCGCGCAACTTAATGCCGTTAGGTACAAAGTGAAGGACACAGATGATACAGGTATTGTAGATACCTGCCAGACGATAAAGTTCGTCAACGATGGCAATACTTTCCGTTTCATCATTGGCGGAGCGTATCAGGTCGGCTATGCCGTCAATCACCACGAGATGGATACCACCATGCTTGTGATGAAACAAGTCCATACTCTCACGGATAAGTTTAAGGCGGTCCTTACGGGAGAGCGAGGCAAGATACAGGGAGTGGTAAAATTCCGGCACAGTTTTCAGTGATGCACGTTGTAAGGTTTTACCCAAATTCTTGTGAAGTTGTGCCTCAGACTGTTCCGTATCGTAGTGTAATACCGCCAAGCCGTTAGGGTTGGGCGTAATTTCCAATCCCAATGTTTTCTCGGCAGGTAACCGTTCTGTTCCTAATGTCCCGGCAAGAATGGCTGCCACATAATTGCTCTTGCCTGTCCCCTCCCCACCTGTGATACAAAACAGATTATCCTGCGTACCCAGTGGCACACCATTTACTGCCACAACGGACTTTGAAGCATCAGGAGGATTGTCATAGTCTATTTCACATGATTGCAGCATCATAATTGTATGGGTATATATACTTGAAAGTTTTTCTGTCAGTAAAGAAGTTAAATCCTTTTCTGTCTTTCCCAAAGCAAAAAAATCAGAAATGTCTTTTTCTGCTTTTGTACCTTGCAAAGATAGTCTCAGATAAAACACATGGTATGGTTCCAACAGCTTGGCTTGCCTCTCTGCTTCTCGTAGTCCGGTTTCATCCGTATCATAAAGCAGAACGATGTGTCTAAATCGTAGTTGCAGGCTTTCGATAATAGGCTCAGGAATGGAGGCAGTTTCGCTATTGAAGCAGATGGCATTAAAGTGATGTGAAGATAGTGACAATACATCTTTCTCTCCACCGGTGATAAATAAAACGTCCCCTTTACTTGGTAACTGCTCAAAACCAAAGATATAATCTTTCAATTTATCCCCTCCGTAAAGGAAGCGTAACTTACTTTGTGGACGATACAGCTTTACAAAGTCTCCCATCATATAACAGAACATTGGTTCTTCCCTTGTAGAAGTCAAGCTAAAAGGTTTTCCCTGATTAGAGATTGTTTCATAACGAAACAGAGACTTAACGTGATACCGCTGTAATATCCTGTCTGTTATCCCATAGCGCAGCCAAAAGGACAACTCCTCAGCATTAAATGGTTGTTCGTATAGTTTGAATACCTTTTTCTTTTCGGAAAGCCTTTCTTTTGCATTGGTTGGTGTTGGAGAAACAAGACGGACGTCCTCAGGAGATTTTGTTTTTCTATTCTCATCAGTCTTAAAATCCACGGTAATGTTGAGGTTTAGATCCTGTATGATAGTCAATAACACTTTTCTGAAATTCGATCGAACATCGAGACCAAGCATCGTCGCTGCAAACCAGAAACAATCACCCGAATATGCCTCGTTCCCAAAATCTTTCATGCGGTAGCATTGCGATTTTGTATCAAGATAGATGTTGCAGGATGCCCTTTTATCCTCATATAATGGATTCCGAAAATTCCGTTTCGGAACAAAGTCAATCGGCATATAGAAACTGAAGACTTCAAGTCCCCTGTTTGTGTGTTCCAAGATTTCTTCCTTAATGTTCATAGTTCCTCAAACAGAATTTGTGAGTCTCCCATATATCCTTTCAATATACCGTCCTTGTAGGCATTGAGCCTTTGCAAGGCTTCCACCCTGCGAAAGCCTTTGAAGGAAGCACGTCCCGTCTTGATTGCAATGTACAGTCCTTTGAAGGGATAGACCACGTGATTGCAGGAAACATAACGGTAAGGGACAACCTTGCTGTCTCTCCATCGCGCAAGTGAAGCTCTGGATATGCCGAGAAGTCGCAGGACATCAGAAGAATTCAGCTCAATCTTTTCTTCCAACACGGCATAGTCCTGTTTCAGTTCAAGGATGAAGCCTGTAATCCGTTCCATATTTTCTTTCAAGGAATGTATTTCTTCCAAAAGGGCGGAAGGAAGCATGTTATTCTCTGTCATCACGCATCAGTTTTTGGATAAGTTCCTCAATAGCTGCCATTAAATCACGAAATGTAGATAGGTTGTCTTGCTTTTTTACTATACGGTTGGCAAGAAGTATGATATGTTGAATCATTCTTTTGTGATCTACCTGACAGAGCCTGTTCAACAAAAAGATGAGGTCTTCATTCTCAATTGTGAAGAAACGATGGTCTTTGTCTTCGGTGGTATGTACCAAAGATTCTATCATTCCTTTGGGAAGATGCAAAAGAAGTACATCCATGTCGAATGCGGAGGCGCATTTGGTATAGGTGTCAATTCTCAAATCTGTCTGCATCTTGCAATGCTTCCTGAAATTGGAATTCTCCATGCCGGCAACTTGGGCTCTCATCTTGCTGTTATCGCAAGAAGACAGCATGATTTCAAGAGTGGGAAGCACGATAAACAAGCGTCCCTCTCCCTTTTGAGGTATCATCTTCTTATCCATATTTGTTTGTTTATTTGATTTATAGGTGCAAAGTTCCAAAGAAATAAACCTTTTTTAAGAATATTGGATTGCCAATGTTGGCAATATGATACTATTTGCATTTTTTATTGTTTCACACACGGATAGACCGTCAGTGCACGGTGCAAGTCCCTTTTATATATAAGGGCTTGCACCGTGCACTGAAATTGTAGCCGGAATCTTTCTAAAAGATTTTCAATCAAATATTTGGCGGTGGTTCATTTTTTATGTACCTTTGTACCCGAAATGACATAGGTGATGTCAGTAGAGCGAATTATTTAAGTACTCTCAAAATACTCTATAGTGGCTACAATTTGGCTACATAGATGAATGAGACCAATAAAAATAGTTGTGATACAGGGTGTTACAGAAACAAGTTCAAGTTTCGTACGCACCGCAAAACCGTTGAAGACAAGATCTTCAACGGTCTTTTGTTGATAATAACAGTTGTAACAAAATGGCATCACGATAACTGTTGTCGACTGCAAGCCAGTCTTTCAGTATCGCATTTTGCACAAATCCAAGGCGCAAAAACAGTTGCAGGCACCGTGCATTGCCGCTGTCGATCACGGCATAAAGTTGATGCAGATGCAGAATGCGGCGCGAATAATCGATGAGCCAGTGCATGGCAGCTGTTGCATAGCCCTTTCTGCGACAGTTGTTTTGAATGATAATACCCACTTCCGCACGCAGATGGCGCGGCTCGAAATTGCAAAGATCGATAAGTCCGACAACTTCTCCGGCAGCGTTTTCAATGAGTTGGCGCACTTGTTTATCCGTATAAATGTCGGCAGACGAATGCGCAATGTAATCGCGCAGCATGTAACGAGAATACGGAACATTGGTCGGACCGATGTCCCACAGCGTCGTATCGTTTTCAATTCGATACAACGCGTCTAAATCTTCGGGTTCCATAGCCCGGATTTTTACTTCGGGTAAATTCATTGCAATATGTCTTCGGCTGTGATGATCACTTGCGTTTGAGGCCAGAAAGTGCCCAAATGCACGTTGGATTGATGATGATTTGAAAAGATATCGAATATCGAATCGAAGCTGTAAGCATCCGTATCGTAAACCACATAGATGCGTCGATCGCCATCCGTTAGACCTTGATGCCCGGTGGGTAACGACATTTCGTTGGCCACAATGAATCGAGCACGCAGTCCTTTACGGTTGGCCAAATTACGACAGACATCAATCGACGGTTCGTTTCCAATAAAAAGATAGTCGCATTCAGGCTTCCGATCCACGAAAAAACCTAAATTCTGACGCGTTTTTGTGATAAAAAGTCTTGTCAAAGCCATAGACGCTTTGATCCAAATAGCAATCTTGATGGGTCCGGTCAGCAGGAAACTCGCGTGGCGATAGTGTTTCTGGAAGAAGATCAACATAGCTCCGTAAAAGACATGAACATACCGGAAGGACGACTTTTGCGTGCTTTCACCTTTGTAATGCAGGATTTTCACAGGCAAATACCAGTTTTGCCAACCCGCTTTCAGCAGTCGACAAGACAGCTCGATATCCTCTCCATACATGAAAAAGTCTTCATCCAAAAGTCCGACTTGTTTCAAAGCCGCCTGTCGCAACAGACAAAAAGCGCCGCTCACTACATCAATTTGCGTCGCCTCACTCCATGAAAGAAAACTCATGTAATAACGACCGAAACGGCGACTCAATGGGAATGCCGCACAGAGTCCGCTCATCTTGTAAAACGCTGTCATCACAGTCGGCTTTCCGCGGCGTGACTCCATGGCATCCGAACCATCCGTTTTGAGCATTCTCACACCCGTTGCGCCTGCTTCGGAATGCAACTCCATGAAACGAATCGCACGGCAAATCGTCTGTTCGCCGACAATGGTATCGGGATTCAACAACAAAATAAACTCACCTCGACAACGCCGGATGGCGAGATTATTAGCGCGTGCAAAACCCAAGTTATGCGCACTACTGATAACCTTCACATCAGGAAAATGCGCTTCGATATAGGCCACCGAATGATCATTCGAATGATTATCGACAACGAAAACTTCGGCTTCGACATCCGCCAAAGCCCGTGTAAGCGATGCGAGACACTGTCCCAAATAATGCTTGACATTGTAATTGACAATGACGACAGACAGTTTCATCGTTCCGTTTCAGTTTCGCAACGCCGTCGAGAAGGGTAAATGAAGAAAAGACAAAGCACCAGAATGATGCCCATATAGCCGAAAGAAGTGGCCATATAGAGATAATAGAGCAGAGCATTGACAAACATCGGCACACAAAGCAGCAACAGCCGCAACGTTCCCCAACGCAACAACGCGCGCTCGGGAGCTGTTTTCAACTGTGTCGACACACGCCCGAAACGGAACAAGCGCAGTGCTATCGGAATAGCGCAAATGGTGAAAAGCTCCATCACCATAGCCCAAACAAACTCCGAAGACTTCTCACCCGCAAGCCAACCAGCCGGTAACAAATCGGTTTCAAACAGCACCACGATTAGCAGCGAAAGCCCCAACGCCATGCAAAACTCCGTCATCAAAATCTTACTGATCCGCTCCATACAACATTATGATTCGTTCGTCATTTCAGTCCTGTTCACAATCGCGCGACCCAGCGTGACCTCGTCAGTATATTCCAGTTCATCTCCCACCGAAATTCCGCGCGCAATCACGCTCAGCTTCACATCCCATTCGGCCAATTTTCGCGATATATAAAAATTAGTTGTGTCGCCTTCCATCGTCGAACTCAGCGCCAAAATCACCTCGTTTATGCCCCCGCCGCGCACCCGTTCCACAAGAGAATCGATCTCAATATCGGCAGGTCCCACACCGTCCATCGGCGAAATAATCCCGCCCAAAACATGATACAATCCATTATATTGCTGCGTATTTTCGATAGCCATCACGTCCTGAATATTCTCCACGACGCAAATCAGCGACGAATCGCGGTGCAGGCTCGAACAAATCGGACACAAATCAGTGTCGCTGATATTGTGACACACGCGGCAATATTTGATATCCCGTTTCATCCTCGACACCGTTTCAGCAAACGCATTCACAGCTTCTGTCGACTGCCTGAGCAGATGCAACACCAGTCGCAGCGCCGTTTTGCGTCCGACTCCGGGCAATCCGGCAAACTCGGTTACCGCTTTTTCCAATAATTTTGAAGGATATGGCTGTTCCATTTCGCGGCAAAGTTACAAAAAAATATGAGAACGAATGTTGAATGAGCAATTACAAGTGTTGAATCTTAAATTATTGACACAATCGCACAATCATAAGTCCACCGACCAACCCCCAACAAAGCAAAAGGGCAAAAAACAGCTCCCGCCAGCAACTTTTTGCCCGAAAAATGAGTAGCGGGACTCCCGCCAGAGCATTTCCGCTCAGGAATTGAGCGGCGGAAACTTCCGAAAGCATGGTTTTGCTCGAAAAGTACGTAGAGCGTGACGCGCCGGCATGAAATCGTGCAAAAAGTTGCTGGAGCGTCACGCGCTGGCATGAAATCGTGTAAAAAGTTGCTGAAGCGTGACGCTCCGCGCTGTTTTCAAACAAAAAGTGAGCAGCGCGTGGCGCGCTGCTCACTTTTTGCTCACACTATTACAAGTTTACTTTAATGAATAAAAATCATCGGTCCCGACGAGAACAATCGTTTTTTTTCGTATCTTTGCGCATTCAAAAAGCATCTTTTGAATATAAAAAAGCATCATTTATATAATGAGAAATCAGATGAACCATATACGAAACTTTTGCATTATTGCCCATATCGATCATGGCAAATCTACATTGGCCGACCGTCTGCTGGAATACACCCAGACCATTCAGGTGACAGAAGGACAGATGCTGGACGACATGGATTTGGAACGCGAGCGCGGCATCACCATCAAGAGTCACGCCATACAAATGGAGCACACGCTGGATGGCGAGAAATATATTCTGAACTTGATTGACACGCCGGGGCACGTGGATTTCTCCTATGAAGTGTCGCGAAGCATTGCAGCCTGCGAGGGCGCGTTGCTCGTAGTGGATGCCACGCAGGGCGTGCAAGCACAGACTATCTCTAATCTTTATATGGCGATCGATCATAATTTGGAGATCATTCCGGTGATCAACAAGATCGATATGCCAAGCGCTATGCCCGACGAGGTGGAAGATGAGATCATCGACCTGCTCGGCTGTGATCGCACCGACATTATTCGTGCATCGGGCAAGACGGGCGAAGGCGTCCAGGACATACTGGAAGCTGTGATCAAGCGGGTGCCGCATCCGGTGGGAGATCCGGAGGCGCCTTTGCAGGCATTGATTTTCGACTCTGTGTTTAACAGTTTCCGCGGTATCATCGCTTATTTCAAGATCGAAAACGGAAGCATTCGCAAAGGCGACAAAGTGAAATTCTTTAATACAGGCATGGAATACGATGCCGATGAAGTGGGCGTACTGAAAATGGATATGATCCCCAAAAACGAGATGCAAACGGGCGAGGTGGGCTATATCATCAGTGGAATCAAAGATGCCAAGGAGGTGAAAGTGGGCGACACGATCACCCATGTGGCTCGACCTTGCACGGAGGCTATCGCCGGATTCCAGGAGGTCAAGCCGATGGTCTTTGCGGGCGTCTACCCCATCGATCCGGCTGATTATGAAAACCTGCGGGCATCCTTAGAGAAACTGCAACTCAACGATGCTTCTCTCACGTTCTCACCCGAATCGTCTGTGGCTTTGGGTTTCGGCTTCCGGTGCGGCTTCCTCGGTCTGCTTCATATGGAAATCGTCCAAGAGCGCCTGGATCGCGAATTCAATATGGATGTCATCACCACCGTTCCCAACGTATCATATATGGTATATGACAAGCAAGGACATGCGAAAGAAGTGCATAATCCTTCCGGATTGCCCGAGCAAACGATGATCGACCATATCGAGGAGCCATATATTCGGGCGTCGATCATCACGGCATCATCGTTCATAGGGCCGATCATGAAGCTCTGCCTCGACAAGCGGGGCGAACTGATCAAACAAGAATACGTGAGCGGTAATCGTGTCGAACTGCATTTTATGCTCCCCTTAGGTGAAATCGTTATCGATTTCTACGACAAGCTGAAATCTATCTCCAAAGGATATGCCTCCTTCGATTATCATATCGACAGCTTCCGACCGTCGCGGTTGGCCAAACTCGACATTCTGCTCAACGGCGAACCGGTGGATGCGCTTTCCACATTGACCCACCAGGACAACGCCGTGACATTCGGCCGACGGATGTGTGAGAAGCTCAAGGATCTGATCCCGCGCCAGCAGTTTGACATAGCCATACAAGCTGCCATCGGCGCTAAGATCATCGCCCGGGAAACCATCAAGTGCGTGCGCAAAGATGTGACGGCAAAATGCTACGGAGGCGATGTCAGCCGGAAACGGAAATTGCTCGAGAAACAGAAAAAAGGTAAGAAACGAATGAAGCAAATCGGTAACGTAGAGGTTCCGCAAAAGGCTTTCCTCGCCGTACTCAAGCTGGATTAATCAAATGAAAGGTATAAAGGTATGAAAGGACTGGTAAACACACCGCGCGATATCGCCCGAGAGCTGGCGCGCAAATACAGTACGATGACACACGACGAACTCGACCTATTGGAAAGCATTCTCGTCCCAATGAAGTTCGCCAAAGGAGCAATGGTGCTTAACGAAGGCGAGGTGTGCAAAAACATCTACTATATCGACAAAGGGCTTCTGCGACAGTTCTACTATAAGAACGACAAGGAGCTGACCGAACACCTCGGCGTGGAAAACACGATCGTCATGTGCATCGAGAGTCTGTTCCAAGAGGAGCCAACCCACCTGATGGTGGAAACCTTAGAGTCGACGATACTCTATGCGTTGCCCAAACAGAAGCTGGAACAAGTGGCCCTGCACAATGTCAACATTCAGATTCTTTATCGCAAGATTCTCGAAGAGAGCCTGATCCTTTCGCAAGTGCATGCCGACCTTGTCAGATTCGAGTCGGCACAGGATCGTTACAAGAAGTTGTGCAAACTCATGCCCCAAGTGGTGCTGCGCGCGCCGCTGGTCTATATAGCAAGCTATTTGCAGATGACGCCCGAAACCTTGTCGCGCGTCCGTGCAGCCTCGTTGTTCAGCGACAAAGACTGATCCTGATTCCCAATTCCAACTCGTATAGCTCACACTGAGAAGTATAGGACTTGTGCCCCACAACTCCCATAGCACTCAGTGTGAGCTATACGAGTTCTTATTTTATACAATTAACCCGCTTATTCTATCCGATTAGAATTTATCACACTCCTAATCGATCGGATCAACAGATCCCGTCTGCGTTTTGTTTCAATTTTCACGTGCTTCTTCCCACGCGTGATCAATCGGCCAACCGACAAATCACATGGACATGCCTTTGTCAAACCTTCGGCAACGACCAGCCTCATCCAACCACTCACCCACCCTACTGAAAGGCCTTCACCACGCCGATAGAAAAATATTTGAACTATTTTCGAAGTTTTTCTCCAAAAAGCTTGCAGGTTCCAAAAATCCTCTTTATCTTTGCACGCAGAAACAGTGAAGATATCATCATAGAGATATAAACCGAATTGTATGTGTGTGTCAGGGGGGCCAGGCTTTTTCTTGGTTTCCCCTGCTTTTTTTATGGATCCGCTTAGCAGAGTATCGGTATAAGACTTCACCGAAACTTAAAAATATCCATGCAGATTGCATCTTTGCACCGCAAAAAATCGCTATCTTTGCACGTAAATAGAAAACTTGTTTTATGGCACACAATATATTTAAAGGCCTGGGAATCGCCCTTATTACGCCCTTTACAAGCGACGGCTCCATCGATTATGATGCGCTGAAACGCATCATCGCCTATCAACTCGACAACGGTGCGGATTTCCTTTGCATTCTCGCCACCACGGGAGAGACACCCTGTCTCACCAAGAACGAAAAAGCAGCCATCAAGGAACTGGTCGTCGACGAGGTTGCAGGAAAAATACCAATCCTGATGGGCTGCGGCGGCAATAACACGCAGGCAGTCGTCGAGGAAATTCAGGAGACCGACTGGAAAGGTATCAGCGGCGTGCTCAGCGTGTGCCCCTATTACAACAAACCGTCGCAGGAAGGACTCTATCGGCATTTCAAAGCCATCGCCAAAGCCAGTCCGCTGCCCGTTGTCCTATATAATGTGCCGGGCCGGACAGGTATCAACTTAAAGGCGGGAACCACCGTCAGACTGGCCGAGGACTGCGAGAATATCATCGCGATCAAAGAAGCCGGCGGCAGTCTGGAGCAGGTAGACGAGATCATCAAAAACAAGCCTGACCGCTTTGATGTCATCAGCGGCGACGATGCTCTGACCTTTCCAATGATCGCCAGCGGTGCGGCCGGCGTGATCTCGGTCATCGGAAACGCACTGCCCAAAGAGTTTTCGCGGATGATCCGATTGGAGTTTAACGGCGAATACGAAGCAGCCCGCAAAATACACCACCGCTTCACGGAACTTTACAGCCTGCTGTTTGTCGACGGTAATCCCGCTGGCGTCAAAGCGTTGCTTCACGAGATGGGCATGATCGAAAACGAGTTGCGTCTGCCGCTCGTTCCCACGCGCATCACCACGATGCAGAAGATGGCCGACATCCTGAAAGAACTGCGCATCTGACAACATCCCCACATCATTCGGTCAATCTTTCACGGTTGCCCATGGGATGTTCACAAAAACCACATCCTGGCATACTCTGATTGATGAATGTGGAAAGTATATATATAAATCAAGCATACTACATCCTGCAAATGACTGTCAACTAAGCATATAGCTGACTCCAATGCAAGAATGCAGGAGGAAAAGCATGGCCCTTCTCTTCATGTATGCTGTCTCTCCATACAAGATATTTATAGGGATAGACAGCCTAAATGAAGATGATCCAAGCTCAAAAGAGAGAAATAATTTTTCTTTGTTATAACCAATTTTATTTATGTATTTGCAGACGTAAATGGTTCTAACAAAATGCCCAAACAATATACTTTAACAACGGTGGTTCTGCTGCTTCGGCCAAATTCACAGAATATTTCAATTCCAAATGGGGGACCGGTCTGAGTGTTCCCCGTCTTAAAGTAAAAAATGGAATTATTTTCCAATATGGTTTTCCATCATCTATGGTATCTGGACATATTGATATAGTATTCAGGGAAGAAAGTTTTGGACACCTTTATGATAAGATAAAAACAATATTATGGCACTAAAAAAGAATCAATACCTATACACGATTGTCTTTATATTATTAATAGGGTGCAATCATAAACAGGGTGATAACTATCAAGCGTTTATAAAAAAACAAAGTTTGACCTGTAAGGAATATATGATCGCAATCAATGGAAAAAGAATAAACCTTTCTTTTTCTTCTTCACAAGGAGGCTTGAATAAAAATGATATATATTTAAAGATAAGATTAAATCATGGACTTTCGGATATCAGGTCACAAAACTTTATTGCGACAAGTTACGAAAATCTTATACTGTCCTTAGACCTAGTTTTGAAGACGATGGCTAAAGATTATGATATTAGCAACTTGCATTCTATAGAATTTGAAATTATAGAATTAGGAAGAGAGTGTCTTATCATTACCAAGGATTATAAGAAGGTGTATGGAGACGGGAATAATATAGAAGGTGAAGATCTAATACATATTCTTAAGCATTCAGACTTTATATCCGACATTAAAGAACAGATTGCCGTATATGGTCTTACCGTAAAAGACATTTCCGTAGAAAATCCCTTTTTTACTACTTGGGATGATTTTTGCTCGTATAATATAAATAGAGATATAGAGTATGGCCTTATTTCAAATAAAATATTAAGAGCGATCGTGTATGTGAGCTTACAAAAGGATAAACTATAGCAACAACTATTCCCAAACTGCCCTGGTGAAACTCCTCATGGGCATATAGTATTGCCTGAACAATCCGCTGAAATATACAGATCCAAGTGGAGAACTCTTCGGAATAGATGACGCCGTGATAGCCTTTGCGGTATTTAATGTGGCAAGCAGTATGATGCAAGCCTCATTTGAGGGTAAGAGCATATGGAAGGCCGGTGCGTTGAGCCTTTTGTCTTCCGCCGCAACCTACGGTATTGGTGAGGCTTTCAAAGGGACAGCTATGACTTTCGGCAATGAGTTGCTTCGTGCCGGTGCACATGGCCTGTCAAGTGCCGTCTTCACGGCAATAGATGGTGGCAACTTCGTTTCAGGTTTTGCATCGGGTGCATTGGCTTCTGG
>NZ_BAIX01000040.1 GCF_000613405.1 Hoylesella enoeca JCM 12259
TGTCCACCTAATTTAATACAACGGCAAGCATCGCGCATTCGGGCCCCAAACGAATGGAGGCCTAACTAAGCATAAGTTACACGGGTGTAAATTCAATTTTACACGGGAGTAAATTCAGTGTTACATGGGTGTAAATTTGGATTAGACCTCGCGTGAATTTTATATTGTTGAAAAACAGGTGGATATATCTTGATCCGTAATCGTTTGTTTGGCGTGCCGAATAATCGTGCAAACGGCTTGTTATTTATCATTTTTTTTGTTTATCTTTGTCAGCAAATATAATATTCGTTATTCTCAAATACTGCGACGAAATGAAAAGATGGTTATTGGTTTCAGCCTTATTCTTTGTTGCCTTTTGTGTTCAGGCGAGGGGCCAGAAAAAGCCGATTAAATTGCATAAGGACTCTATCCCGTGGACCGTTGGCTTGGGATCGGTAGACAAGGTGACTGAAATCAGGATGAATAAAGGCCTCATTATCAACCCGCTGAATGCACTGAACGGACAGGCGGCAGGTGTGAATATAAGTGCCAATGGCGCCGACCGAATGGCCGCTCTCAGTAGTGTGCGTGTGAGGGGAACCACTTCCGTTACTGGCGGTAATGATCCGTTGGTACTCATTGATGGCGTTTCGGCCGACCTCTCCACGTTGAGCACCATCTATCCGGCCGATATCGAGAGTTTCACTATTTTGAAAAATGCTGCCGAAACAGCCCAATTCGGGTCTCGCGGGGCGTCGGGCGTTATTGTAGTGACGACGAAAAAGGGAGGCGTCGGGCAATTCCATATCGCTTACGACGGCAATATCGGGGTCGAGTCGGTGTATAAACGTATCCGGATGTTGCGTGCATCGGAATATGTTTCTACGTCGAAAGCCTTAGGATTAGCCTATAACGACGGCGGTTTCGATACTGATTTCCTGCGCGCTGTCACGCAAACGGGCCTGGTTCAGACTCATCACGTGGCGTTCGGAGGTGGTTCTGACAATTCGGGTTATCGTGCTTCGCTCGGCTTTTTGGGGCATCGTACGGTTATCAAGACATTCCGTTACAACAATTTTGTAGCCAAATTAGACCTCACACAACGGGCATTCGACAACCGACTGCTGATAGAACTCGGGGTGTTCGGCTCTTCCCGACAAGATAAAGACATCTTTGATATACAGAAACTCTTTTATTCTGCCGCCACGCAAAATCCCACTTTCAGTACTGCGATGAATGCATCAGGAGGATGGGATAGAAATACCGAAGCCTCGCAAACGGCTCCGCCGATGGCGCTTTTGCGTGATAAGGACGACACACGGAACCTTAATTTCAATACACATCTTCGTCTTACATTCGACGTTTTACCTGATCTGAAAGCGTTGCTCTTTGCTTCTTATTCGTTCAACTCGACCGAACGGGCGCTGTTTCACCCCACTTGGGTGGCTGCGCAGGGCGAAGCCTACCGTGGAGAACATAAAAGTGAGGATTGGCTTACGAATCTCACACTTACCTATAACCGCATTTGGGGCAGTCATAGACTTGAAGCCACACTTCTCGGAGAGTATCAGAAGGCGCGCCGAACGGGCTTTTGGACGTTAGTCAAAGGTTTTACCACCAACGAATTGGGGTATAACAATCTGGCGGCAGGGGCTCTTCGGCCTACGGAGGCACTGGGAGCGATTATGAAGACCCGTCGCTCGGCTCTGTGATGGGCTCATTGGATTACACCTTATGCGGTAGATACAAACTTACGGTTACCGGTCGAGCTGACGGGAGTTCGTTGGTGGGTAAACATCATACGTGGGGACTTTTCCCATCTGTATCTTTCGAGTGGGACGCAAAAGCCGAACCTTGGTTGCGAAAGGCCAGTTGGCTCAGCCTGTTGAAGCTGCGTTCGGGTTATGGTTTATCAGGAAACATCGGCGGTATAGATGCCTATTACTCGATGCGGGCATTACTACCTAACGGCGTTGTACCCTTGAACGGTGCGCCGACAGTAACGATGGGTATAACGCGTAACGCCAATCCCGACCTGAAATGGGAAACCCGAGGAACTTTCAACATAGGTCTCGACTTTGGATTGATGAATAACCGCATCGTGATGAAGGCCGAATACTACACATCTAAGACCTGGGATATGATCTATCAGTATGATGTGCCGGTGCCACCGTATACTTACGACAAACTGCTGGCCAATATCGGATCGATGCGTAACAGTGGGTTCGAGTTAGGAATAGGGCTGACACCGCTGTCGAAGAAAGATATGGAGCTGACGATCAACGTCAATCTGTCGTGGCAAAAGAACCGACTCATCTCGCTGAGCGGCTCTCATAACGGGACGAAGCTGACTGCTTCGGCTATCACCGGCATCGGAACGCTTACTGGGGCGGGCTTTCACGGCGGCAATAACAACATTGTTTACCAGATCGTAGGCCAACCCTTGGGTGTCTTTTACTTGCCGCATTGCACGGGACTCGTGCGCAATGCTGACGGCAGTTACCGTTATGCCATTGCCGATCTCGACGGAAATGGGCGTATCAATATCGAGGATGGGGGCGACCGTTACATCGCCGGGCAAGCCACTCCGAAGTTTACGTTGGGCTCGAACATTGCTTTTCGCTATCGGGCTTTCGACGTTTCGTTGCAAATAAACGGTGCTTTCGGGCATAAAATTTATAACGGAACAGCTCTCTCGTATATGAATATGACCAGCTTTCCGTCCTATAACGTGATGCGCGAGGCCCCCGGGAAAAATATCAAAGACCAAACAGCTACCGACTATTGGCTTGAAAGTGGCGACTATCTCAATTTCGATTACCTCACTATCGGTTGGAATGTGCCGCTCAAATCCAAGTATATCAGTTCGCTGCGCGTGTCTTGCAGCGTCAACAATCTTGCTACAATAAGCGCTTACAGCGGCTTAACGCCGATGATAAACAGTTATATTTTCGGTCCTACTTTGGGTATCGACGACAAACGTTCGTATCCCGTTTACCGTTCATATACGGTGGGACTGAACATTCAATTCTAAAAATCGCATGGCAATGAACAAGTTCTTCGCTTTCGTTTGGGTCGTACTGACCCTTACTTCCTGTCTCGACGAGCATCCCAAGAATCTGCTTACGGAAGATGAGGCCTACTCTTCTGCTCGGAATCTTTATGTGAATGCTGTGGCCACACTCTATAATCATATCGGCGGGAAAGCCGACAGCCAGAGTCTACAAGGTACTTATCGGGGTGTGTACGACTACAATACGTTCTGCACAGACGAAGCAATGATCCCTATCCGAGGCGGCGATTGGTACGACGGAGGCTTTTGGGAGAATCTTTACAAACATCAATGGACACCTCGAGATGTGCCTCTTTACAACACGTGGCTGTATCTTTACAAGGTCGTTATGCTTTGCAACCAGTCTCTGCAACAGTTGGATAAGCACGCCAATCTGCTTACTCACACGCAACACGAGGCTTATCGGGCCGAGGTAAGGGCCGTCAGGGCGATGTATTACTATTATCTGATGGATATGTTTGGGCGTATTCCTATCGTAACCGACTGCAACACGCCTATCAAAGAATTGCAACAGAGCAGCAGGAGTGCGGCCTTTCGTTTCATTGTAAGCGAATTGCAAACCGTCGCTCCACTGTTAGCCGGTGCCCGTAGCAATGTCGAAGGACCTTATTACGGGCGTATTACTCGTCCCGTTGTCCATTTTCTGCTGGCCAAACTGGCACTCAATGCTGCCATTTATACCGATGATGACTGGACCGATAACAGTCTGCCCGACGGCCGAAATATTCTGTTCACCGTCGACGGACACAAGTTCAACGCCTGGCAAACCGTCATTGCCTATTGCGATAAGATTACTGCGGCAGGCTATCGGCTTGAAACTGATTACCGAAAAAACTTTGCTGTGGTAAACGAAAACTCCCAAGAGAACATCTTTACCATACCGATGGACAAGACACTCTATGCCAATCTGTTCAAGAATCTGTTTCGTTCGCGCCATTACAATCACGGCTCGGCCCTCGGTTTCGGGGCCGAAAACGGTGCGAGTGCTACGCTCGCGGCTGTTCGTACATATGCTTACGATACCGATTCTACCGACGCCCGCTATGCAATGAACTGTTACAGCGACACCGTTCGAGTCGACGGGCGTATCGTTCGGCTTGACAACGGCGATGCGTTGGTTTATCGTCCGCTTGCCATTCAGCTCAATCTCACGGGCTCTCAGTATGAACGCACGGCGGGGGCAAGAATGAGTAAGTATGCCATCGACCGTAGTGCATACAGCGACGGACAGCTTCAGAACAACGATATCGTGCTGTTTCGCTATGCTGATGTGCTGTTGATGAAGAGCGAAGCCAAGCTGCGCAACGGCGAAGACGGCTCTGCCGAACTCAATCGGGTACGTAGCAGGGTAGGGATGAAGCCTCGCCGAGCCACGCTCAGCACGCTACTTGCCGAACGCTTGATGGAATTAATGTGGGAAGGTTGGCGTCGTCAAGACCTCATTCGATACGGACTCTTTGCCTCAGCTTACGACCAACGCACACCGTTAGACAATGAGTTGACGGGTTACACCACCGTTTTCCCAATTCCTGCCACCGTTATTGATCTCAATCCTAACATCCGACAGAATCCGGGCTATAAATAAACCCCGTGCCACCTCATCCTCAACTCCAATTTCGCAAAGAGAGGAGAGCCTGTTGATTGATATTTAACGAGAACTCAACACATCATCAACAGTATTCCCATTAACATTGAATCGCCCTGCAACTCATAGTTTGTTGCAGGGCGATTCACATCATACGGGATTCCGATCATATCCCCATCACACCATTCCTCGTCCCTTTTGGTAAAGAACCTAAGGAAGAGACGAAACCTCATTCACCACTCTCTCACCCGCGTTTCTGATACGCCAACCGCGGCGTTCCATTGCCGGTGTGAATGATTCCGCAATAAGTGAACCCGAATTTTTGTAACAAATGCTGCATAACGTGGTTGTCGCAGTGGGTGTCGATGCGGATATTCGGATGACGTTCCGCACACCATTGCAGACAGCCATTCAGCACTCCATGCACAGAGCCATCTGATGCGATGCGGTGAATCACACCGTAGGGCGCGTCATCGAGCCATTGGCCGTCTTCGATCTTAGCATAAGTCGGTTCTTTACCCACCCACCAATAAAAGACACCCGCGATGTGTCCGTCGTCTGCCAGACATACATAACTGCGCCGACGGGCGATGTCCCAGTCGATCAACTCGTCCGAAGGATAGCCCCCGATCCATTGATTCGTATTCCCGTTGGCTGCCATTTGTTCCCGCGCATAAGCATAGATGCGGCGCAATGTGTCGCGATCCTCCATTTCGGCATTTCTGATTCGCATCGTTAATTTCATCTTGGTCGATTGCAAAGTTATAAAATAAATCGGAGCCGACAGCGTTGCTATATACACTATGTGTAATCAAACGAGAATGACTTTCATCCGAGTGACTGCCTTGATCACCCTTGTTCTGGCTACGCTCACAGCTTGCGGACCCGAGCGGAATATTCGTCGCGGCGATGCGCATTTGGCTTTGGGCGAATACTTTGATGCGGCCGAACAGTTCAAACAGGCCTATGCGAAGACGCCTGCCAAGCAAAAGACCGAGCGGGGCGCCATTGCCTTGAAGTTGGCCGGCTGTTATGCGCGCATCAATGCGGCACCCAAAGCGGTGGCGGCCTATCGTAATGCGCAGCGCAATGGACTTTTGGCCGACGGCGACAAACTGTGTTTTGCGCAGCAACTGATGAAGATCGGAGCCTATCGGGAAGCTGCCGACATGTTCGGAACGGTGAGCGACTCTGCAACTAACAGTCAATTGGCGCGCAACCAACGGTCATTTGCAACGCAAGCAACAGCTTTTCGCAAGGCAAAAGACCGTTATTTAGTCAAGCGTATGAATACGCTCAATTCGCGGCGAGCCGATTATTCGCCTGCACTTGCCGGAGAAAACTATGACCGGTTGTATTTCACTTCTACACGCAATGAGGCTTCGGGATCGCAACTGAGCGGCATCACGGGCACCAAAGAGGGCGACATCTTTGTCTCGGAAAAAGACGATCGCGGCGCATGGAGCAAGCCGCGGCCCATCGAGGGCGCATTGAATACGCCGGCAGACGAGGGCGCTTGCACGTTCTCCGCAGACGGACGGACGATGTATCTCACGCAATGCACGTCAAGCGCCACTGCTCCCCGCTATGCATGATTGTCAAATCAACGCGCTCCGACGCTGCCTGGGGACAGCCCCAAGCGCTCGTCATCAGTCGCGACACACTGTCGAGCTATGCCCATCCGGCCGTTTCGCCCGACGGCGAGTGGCTGTATTTCACGTCGGATATGCCCGGCGGACTCGGCGGATTGGATCTTTGGCGCGTGCGGCTGACGGCAACGGGATTGGGAGGAGCCGAAAATCTCGGAGCGCCCATCAACACATCGGGCAACGAAGAGTTTCCCACCTTTCGGCCGAACGGCGACCTTTATTTCTCGTCCGACGGCCATCCGGGGTTCGGCGGACTCGATATTTTCATCGCCCAAACAGACAGCGGCGGGCGATACGTGGTCAAACATCCCGGTGTGCCGCTCAATTCGCCGGGCGATGATTTCGGAATGACATTCGAGGGAGCACACAATCGCGGGTTCTTTTCATCCAACCGAGACGACGACCGCGGCTGGGATCATCTCTATTCATTCGAATATCCCGAAGTGATTCAAACGTTGAAAGGATGGGTTTACGAGCGCGACGGCTACGAACTGCCCGCTGCGCAGGTTTATATCGTGGGCAGCGACGGCACCAACGAACGGCTGCGCGTCAAGGGCGACGGTTCTTTCTGTCAGACAATTCGGCCCGGTGTGGACTACCTTTTGCTGGCAACCTGCAAGGGATTTTTGAATCATCAAGAGGCGTTCCGGGCTGATTCGGTTACCGAATCCAAAGAATACACGCTGCAATTCCCGCTGGCTTCGATCACGGCTCCGGTCTTGATCGACAACATTTTCTATGATTTCGACAAAGCAACGCTACGTCCCGAATCGGCGCGAGCATTGGATGAGTTGGTCGGTTTGCTGCAAGAGAATCCGCATGTGACCATCGAACTCAGTGCGCATTGCGACTACAAAGGTAGCGCCGAATACAACAAACGACTCTCACAACGTCGTGCCGAGACCGTGGTCGACTATCTGGTGGCGCACGGCATAGCGCGCGATCGACTCACACCCATGGGATATGGCAAGGAGAAACCTAAGGTGGTGCGACCGAAACTGACCGAAACTTATCCGTGGTTAAAGGTCGATGACGTGTTGACAGAGGCGTTTATCAAGGCACAAGATAGCGAGCACCAGGACATCTGCAATCAACTCAATCGCCGGACAGAGTTTATCGTACTGCGCACTACATACGGAATGTTTGACGACAATGGTCAGCTCAAACAGCAATCGAAGCCCCAACGCTCTGCCGACAAGTCGCACAAAACAGAAGACTTACCCATCATCTTCGATTGACCGATCATGACACGCTTGCCTTCTAAGTGAGCGAGCCGCGGGGATATATGCACAGAGCATGCCCCATGGCTCGTCCCCTTCACAAATTATAAAGCAAAAGACTGACGGATCGCCCAAGCAATCCGCCAGTCTTAACTTATCATTATTCATGATTCCATTGTGCGCTTACGCGCAACAATTCCTCATTCTGCACTCCTCATTCAACATTCAAATTATTTCTTCACCACTTCGAATGATATTCCTTGCAGTCGCTGTTTCAGTGCCACGCCCGGTGTAAAGATAATGCGGGCCTTGATATTGCCTGTGTTGAAATCCTTAGCCGTGGCTGCGCCTTTGCTCGAAAGAGAAATGCGAAGCGTGCCAAACTCGCCCAACTGGATGCTGAAACCGTCGATCAAATACGGCGGCAGACGATCGACGAAGTTGGACAGCACATTCTCGATATCGCCGCGCGTAAGCGACGACCGACCCGAGATATCCGTCGAGATGTCGCGTAGCGTCTTTCGGCCGGCATTCACGGCGCTGGCATACAGTTTTTTCTTAGTTCTGTCCTGCGGATTCTTCCGCTCAATCAATTTTGCTTTCATCGTTTTTTAGTGTTTGTAAGTTGTTAATAATCAATCTCTTGGAAGCCCGAAAATTTACATACGGTCAGCGATAAATTTCTATACGTATAGAAATAAATTTTCATACGTATAGAAATTTACGGGGATACGTATAAAAATTTGTCCGCAACCGTATGCAATTTTTCGCGTATTTTATTTGCATAAAAAATCACGCTTTTATCTCGCGGGATTACTGCGCGGTCCACAGTTGGGCGCCTGTGTTGCGAATAGTACTCCCCACGATCACGTTAGCCATATTGAAGAGCAGGATGCACACGACGTCCTTATCCGACGGATGAGGCGTACTTGACCAGTAGTAGGAAAAATCACCAATATATTCCAATTTCTTTTTGTTGTAGAGGCCAAGCGCAGGAAGGTAGAAGTAATCGTTCAGGTTGCTGGGCTTACCCAGGGTGATGAAGCTGTTGTTAAAACCGCTGTTATAGGCAATACGAAAGTCGGTACCATTGTAATTGGAATCGGTGAAGCCAGAGATTTTAGCTTTCTTTTTAAACCACATGCCGCCGGCGTAGAGATGCTCTAAGGTTGTCCATAGAGTGGTGTCGTCCCAGTGAGGATCGCCTTGCATGGCATACCAAAGGCACTCGTTCACGTTAGGGCAATTCTTGGCGCTGCGGTTAGCGGCAGGAGCTGGGAGTGAAGTGTCTTCTCTACACCAGCGAGGATCAGTGTTATTTTGAGGATAATTGTCATCAGGTTTCCCATTGGAATCAAGATGACCATACCAATAATACTGGCCTATGGCGGCATCCCACATATAGTAGCTGTCTTGACCATAAGCTGTTACTTGTAAGTCCGTTTTTATCTTTTTGTTTCGGCCGGCAGCAAAAGTCACGCTTGAGTAAGTCTTGGTAACGGTACCGGTAGCATTGGTTACAGGATCGTGGAGTGTGTATTCAATACTTACGTTATTATACGTGCCGGGATTGATGACCATTGTGGCAGCGTTGGTGGCGTAAGTGGACGTGCCGGGAATAGAGAAATTGGGAACGGTGAGCGTCACGCTGTTTGAAGTAGTTGCCGGGTTACTTAATGTACCATTGTCGGCCAGGTCGAATGTGCCGGCAAGAGCGTCGGATGTGCTACTTGTGTAGACGCGAATCTTTTGAATCACGGCATTGGGTCCCCATGCCTGTGTCGTGTAAGGCATAAAGGTGATGTAGGCGGCCTTGTGGTCGAGCGTGAAATGGTATTGACCACCGCCTGCGGGTTTGGTAGCCGTAGCTACACCGAAGTCGCCGTCTTCGCCAATATGACTCGCGTCGTTGGGGATGGTTTGCGTCTGGTTTGCTTTGATCGTCACTTTATCTGCTGATCCGTTCTTACCTGTATAACGGACAGGATAAGAACTGGCGGTGTAGGTGCCGCTGAACCAGAAATTGGCTCTGGCTGCCCGTTGGACGCCGCCGGGTACAGTGCTGGTTATAAGTTTTTTGTCGATATTATTCTTTGAATCTTGTATCAACGTACCGTTGTTGACCCAAAGGCGGTCACCGGCTGTCCAATAGAAGTTAAGACCTGAGCCATCGTATTCACCCGTGGTGCGTGTCGCCTGGTCTTCTTCTACGAAGCAGGTGAGGCCTTCAGTTCCCGGCTCCTGCTCTGTTTGTTTATTCGTTGTGTCGTCATTTGCGCAGCTAACGAAGAATGCTAATGCTGCTGCAATTATCAGTTTTGTTTTTGTCATTTTCTTTGTTTGTTTTGTGATTAATTATTTTGTGCGGAAGAATGCTGAATTAAAAATCTGCGTCTTCTTCTTCGTCCTCGTCAAACCAACCTTGTTTGGCATTTAGTTCGCCGTCATCGCCAGCTTTGTTATGTCCGCCGCTGTTGGGGAACGAGGTGTCCATTAATTCATTGTGAGGCTCCAAGCGGATGGCCTCAATTGCGGGCTTCGCATAAGCCCATCTCTCTAATTGTTTTCTGTTCATATTCGCTATGTTTTGAATGAATAAATTGTGCTTATTTTCCCCTTGTTCGGTTGGCAAAAGGGCATAAAAAGAAGAACAAAGGGAACTCCGAGAAGCCCTTTGTTTATTGGTGTTTAGCCCACGCTTTACGCGCGCGCGTAGGATGAGACGTGAAAGGCGTCTATGCCAGGTAAGATGTGTGTGTGTGTGTGTGTGTGTGTGTGTGTGTTAAGACTTTTTCCGAGATATGCAAATATAAAGCGTTAAAAGATGCAAGAGAATTGGAGTTCTTTTGCATCGATGCGCTGTTGGTTATATTTGCTTGTTTAATCATCTCTTGATTGCTCTTTTTGATCGGTCTCTTGCTTGTTCAGACCCCCATCCCCCTAACTTAGGGGGCGAAGGGGCGAAAGTGAAAACCGGGGGCAAAGGTAGATAAAGATTCTTAAACAGACAAACGTTTTCCAAAGAAATTTTATAACGATCCATAAAATACGTCATAAACTCGATGTTGAATTCTCCCCTCTCACCGTCATTTTTTCAGAATGCGCAGGAAAAAAGTAATTGATCTGTTTGTCAATTGGGGATTATTGTGTAATTTTGCGCCTTAAAGCATTGAAATTGAATATGAAGAAAGCAATCGTTTCTGTCGTCGTTAGCTTATTGCTCTTTTCCAGTTGTGCGAATGAGTTTAATCGGGTATATAAGACGGATAATTACCCATATAAATATGAATATGCCAAGGAATGTTTTGTCAGCGGCAAATATACTCGCGCCATCACGTTGCTGCAAGAACTCGTGACGATCGAGAAAGGAACGGAGAATGCGCAGGAGAGTCTCTACATGTTGGCTATGGCCGAATATTGCAGCAAAGACTATGAGGGCGCGGCAGAAACATTCAAGAAATATTTTCAGAGTTACCCAAAAGGCTACTATGCAGAGAATGCGCAGTTTTATGTTGGGCAAAGTTTGTTTATGAGTACGCCCGAGGCACGATTGGATCAGTCATTGACAGTGTCGGCGATTTCGGCTTTTCAGGAATATCTCGACTTGTTTCCTGATGCCAAATTGAAGTCGGTGGCGCAGAAACGACTCTTCGAATTGCAAGACAAATTAGTTCGCAAGGAATTGTATTCGGCACAACTCTATTACAATTTAGGTTCTTATTTCGGCAACTGCACCAGTGGCGGAAACAATTATGAGGCATGTATCGTCACGGCGCAGAATGCTTTGAAAGATTATCCTTACAGCAATTTGCGCGAAGATTTTTCCTTACTCGTCATGAAAAGTAAATTTGAATTGGCTCAGCAGAGCGTCGAAGAGAAACGGCTCGAACGCTATCAGGATGCCGAAGACGAATGTTATGGTTTTCTGAACGAGTTCCCCGACTCGAAAGACCGAGGCTTGGCCGAGCGATACATTGCCAAGTGCAAGCAAGTGACCAAGAACTGACAACAGAAAGAATAAAATCAATATAGGTATTTATGGATTATAAAAAATCAAAAGCTCCCGTCAACACAACCACTCGAAATATTATGGATCTGTGTGACGAGACGGGCAACATCTATGAGAGTGTGGCTATCATCTCGAAGCGTGCAAACCAGATTGCCGCAGAAATCAAGCAGGATTTGAATAAAAAATTGGCAGAATTTGCCTCGTATAACGACTCTTTGGAAGAGGTATTCGAGAACAGAGAGCAGATCGAAATCTCTCGTTATTACGAAAAACTGCCCAAGCCCTCGCTTTTGGCAACACAGGAATTTATAGAAGGAAGTGTTTACTGGCGCGACCCATCTAAGGATAATCAAGCACAATGATACAGCGCAAGCAAACCGTTTTTCTGCTGCTCGCATTGATACTCACGATCATCTGCCTGTGTCTTTCATTAGGAAACATCGAACCGAAAGGCATGGGCGTGAGTTCGATCGTTTACAATCTGGGGATAAAAGACAGCAATGGCGTCTTCACTTTCAGCATTTGGCCGTTGTTTGCATTGTTGCTGCTGTCGTGTCCGTTGGCTCTTGCGGCCATCTTTTCCTATAAGAACAGATTATTTCAAGCCCGGTTGTGCGTATGGGCCATCGTTTTCAATGCGGCATGGTATCTCTATGCAGGTTATTGTTGGTTGAATCTGCCGGCTGATTCGGGCACATTCAAACCATCGTTTACGATTTGTCTTCCGCTGATTTCCATGAGTTTTTACGAAATGGCACGTCGTGGAATCATGAAAGATGAACGACTTGTCAGAGCAGCAGATAGAATCCGATAAACAACACAACCTGTTTCAAGCAAGCCTTTCAAAACTTCCGATGCCGCAATGTGCATCGGAAGTTGATTTTACGAATGTGGGATTCCACATTTTCTATTACATTGCAACACAAAAGAGTGCTGAAAATATTTATCAAGCTCTTCCATTTCAAGATACAACGATTGTCTGTCATCAATCCCATTTTCTTCTCTGACCTGCACAAATACGAGCAGGTGATCCGCTTTTGACAAACAAATCACGAGCGAAACGACGAGCGTGCCAAAGCCATTTTCGCACGTGGTATCGAGGAAGGCGTGTTTCGCAGCGATTTCGATTACGATTTGATGATTCGTTTTCACAATGCGGCGATGTCCTATGTCATGGAAAAGCAACTTTATAAAGAATACGGTATGGCGAGTATCTTCCGCAACATCGTCCTGCTCTTTTTGCGCGGTTACTGCACGCTGAAAGGCTTAGAAACCTTAGACCAACTTGAAAATTGATCATTCAACGATCTCTCCACTTCCGAAACAACGGTGATGCTGCTCATCATACATCACGCAAAACTGGCCGGGAGCAACGCCCTGGATCAATTCCGAAGCATGAACAAGATATTCGCCGGAAGCCGTCTGCTCCACATGAGCAGGATGATACTCGGGCGTGTGACGGATCTTAAACGTCACGTTTGTCATCTCCACAGGTTCGGTCAAGAAATGAAAATCCTGTATTCTGAAGTCTTTCTTATAAGCTGTAAGCGGTTCGTAACCCTTGCTTACATACAGAATGTTTTGCGCCACATCTTTTTTCACGGCATACCAAGGGCCTCCGCCAAAGCCCAATCCATGTCGTTGCCCAATGGTGTGAAACCAAAGTCCCTTGTGCTGACCTATCTTTCGACCCGTCTCCAACTCCAAAACATCGCCCGGATTCTCACCGAGATAACGGCGGATATAGTCGTTATAATTGATCTTTCCTAAAAAACAAATGCCCTGACTATCCTTGCGTTTGGCATTGATCAGATGTTCGCGCTCGGCAATCTCGCGTACTTCATCCTTCATATAATGGCCGATGGGAAAGAGCGCCTTCCTCAATTGCCAATCATAAATCTGTGCAAGAAAATCCGTTTGATCCTTAACAGGATCAGGACTGGTCGTCAGCCACTTCTTGCCATCAATCACTTCGGTCTGTGCATAATGTCCCGTGGCTATCAAGTCATACTGATAACCCACCTTTTCATCAAAAGCACCAAACTTGATCAGCCTATTGCACATCACGTCGGGATTAGGCGTGAAACCCGCCTGCACCTTATCCATCGTGTAACGAGTCACCTGATCCCAATACTCCCGGTGACAATCGATCACCTCCAAACGGCAACTGAATCGCCGAGCCACGGCTGTTGCCATCTCCAAATCTTCTTCCGAAGAACAGTCCCAAGCCTCATCTTCCTCGGGACCGATTTTGATATAAAAGCAGTCGGGATGCAATCCGCGTCGCGCCAACTCATAAACTACGACCGAACTATCCACACCGCCCGACAAGAGAACGGCTATTCGCTGATCCAATAAACACTCTTTCATAGCTGCAAACTTACGCATTTTTTCGGAATTTCACCGCTGGTTTGATGTAAAACGCAATAAAAAGGTTATCTTTGTAACCCTAACAATCACCATACGATGGTAACATTTACGAATACAATTACGGCTGAATTGCAAGCACTTTCACAGGAAGAGAAACGCCGAATACTGCCGCGTTTCTTCAAAACAGGCAAAGGAGAGTATGGAGAAGGCGATAAATTTCTGGGCGTCACGGTGCCGAATGTGAGGGTGGTAGCACGGAAATACAAAGCTACCAACCTCAATAATGTGCGCGAACTGATGGAATCAGAATGGCACGAAGTGCGTCTCTGCGCGCTGCTCATCATGGTTGAATGCTGCAAAAAGGCCGATGATGCAACGCGTAAAGTCATTTTCGACCTTTATTTATCTCTCACCGCGCGGATCAACAACTGGGACCTGGTCGACCTTTCGTGTCCTTCCATCATCGGCGAATATCTTTTAGACAAGCCGCGCAACATTCTCTATCAACTTGCTGATAGCCCTTTGTTGTGGGATAATCGCATTGCCATCGTGTCCACATATGCCTTGATTCGACACAACCAACTTGATGACACTTTTACTTTGGCAGTCAAGATGATGTCGCATCAGCACGACTTGATGCACAAAGCCATCGGGTGGATGCTGCGCGAAGCCGGCAAACGCGACGAACAGAGACTCTATGATTTTATCATGCAATATCGACAGCAGATGCCTCGAACAATGTTGCGCTATGCCATCGAGAAATTTTCGTCCGATGTCCGAGCACAAATGATGCGTCGTTCTTAATTGTTACAGCACCTCTTGCAGCATCTCGGGCATATCGATTTCACTGCATTTGATGATCTCTAATTGATGGAGTCCTTCTTCAGAAAGCGAGAAACGCATCTGTCTCCGGTCTTGTTGGCCCATCACTCGATCAATCAATTGCTTGTCTTCAACCATTCGGATGAGTTTAGAAGCAACTGAAGGCTTTACTCCAAGTGCACCGGCGATGTCGCCCGACGTCATTTCGCCCTGCTCACTTAATGCACAAAGGAGCATCGTTTCATTGATACTCAGCGAGAATTGTGCCTCAAAAGTGTCTTCAAACACGGATATAGCACGATAAATATCACGTATTTTGCAAATCGTATTCTTATCCATTCTATATGAATTTTGAAGTTATAGAATTACTTTATTTCACACCGTTTCATGTTCAAAACAGACATTGTGGCCAATGAATACATCTGGTATCCACCCGACAAATTGCGCACATGCGTATAGCCTCGACCCATTAGAATACGCTGGGCAACATAACCACGCAAGCCCACTGCACAGAAAATGATGATCTCCTTGTCGTGAGGTAGTTCACAAAGACGCTCTCTCAGATCGTCGAGCGGAATGTTGACAGCGCCGTCGATTGTACTGTTCAAACTCAGCAGTCGTACGCACGTCGAGCAGAAACACCTGAGAACGATCCATGTCACGCAATTCGCGCCAATAGATCACCGGCATTGCTCCGCTGATAATATTGCTGGCCACGTATCCGGCAATAGCAACAGGATCTTTGGCCGACGAGAATGGCGGGGCATAACACTGCTCGGTCTTGACCAAATCATAGACGGTTCCTCCATGCTTAATAACTTGTGCGATCTGATCGATACGCTTGTCCACTCCTTCACATCCCACACATTGAGCCCCAAAGAGCCGTCCGTCGGTCGGACTGAATATGAGTTTTAATGTCAATGGAAACGAACCGGGATAATAGCTGGCATGAGATGCCGACACTGTCGTACTGCTCCGATAATTCATCTCCATTCGTTTGAGCTGCTTCGCAGGTAGTCCTGTCGTACCAACAACTATATCGAAGACCTTAGCGATAGCCGTTCCGATGGCACCTTCATATTCGGTTCGATTGCCGAATACCATATTATCAGCCACAATACGCCCCTGACGATTAGCCGGACCGGCCAGATAGTTCAGCCATGCTTTACCCGTGAGTGGATGCGTAAACGCTATGGCATCCCCCACAGCATATACATCGGGGGCCGATGTCTCCAAGAATGCATTCACTCGAATACCTCGTTCGTTCAATTCAAGACCTGCCTTAGCAGCCAAATCAGTGACAGGACGCACACCGATAGACAACAGCACCATATCCGCCACCACTCTCTCACCACTACTAAGACAAACACCAATGCGGTCATCAACACGTTCAAACCTTTTGACTCCCTGTCGTAAATACAAACTGACACCTTGATCCAACAAATGACGATGCACATACGAAGCCATTGAATAATCGATCGGAGCCATCACTTGATCCGCCATCTCAACGATAGACACATGTGCTCCGGCATGGCACAGATTCTCAGCCATTTCTAAACCGATAAAACCGCCGCCGACAACCACAGCTTCCCGCACTTTATGCGTATCCAAATAATTCTTGATTCGATCGGTATCTTCTACATGACGAAGGGTAAATATACCTTCCATCCCGATTCCTTCGAGTGGTGGACGAATCGGGACAGAACCCGGCGAGAGTAACAGTTTGTCATAATGCTCCACATATTCCGTTCCGTCGGCGCGACAAACAGACACGGTTTTACCAACGGTATCAATGTCGACAACCTCATTCTCTATTCGCACATCAATATTAAACCTGCGCCCAAACGATTCGGGTGTCTGCACAAAGAGAGCTTTTCGCTCTTCGATAACACCCCCGACATAATACGGCAGCCCGCAATTGGCATACGAAATATACTTACCTTTCTCGATCAATACGATCTCGGCACATTCGTCGGCACGACGGATTCGCGCCGCAGCTGTAGCTCCTCCCGCCACGCCCCCTATAATGATATGTTTCATAAACGATCTGATAAGTTACTCAATTAATATCTGCAAAGTTACGAAAATTATCTCATCGCGAATATTTCTATATGGAAAATATTGTATGTATAGATCTTTTTTCAGACACGTCATGAAGCCAACTCATGATTTGATGGCACCAACAAGATCATGTTTCTCATATAGTATCATCAAGTAAACTTTTATCTATGCAGCAACAAATATATGGAGATATTTAATTAAATTTGCAACCATAATTCGTTAACAGGGCTTGAATAGGCCCATAATGTAAATCATTTTATACTAAAAATTATGAAGAAGCGATTGTTTTCTTTGGTAGTATTGGTGATGTGCTTGATCACATCGGCAATGGGACAGATCACGACTGCCGGCATCAGCGGCAAAGTCGTATCGGGTGGCGAACCCGCTGTCGGAGCTACCGTCACTGCCAAGCATCAACCCTCGGGAACGGTCTATCGGGCCATTACGAATGTAGACGGACGTTACACCATCCAGGGTATGCGCGTAGGAGGACCTTACACGGTGGAGATCTCGTACATCGGGCATAAAACCAAAGTTTTCAAAGAGGTGATGCTCCGACTGGGAGAAACCCAAAATCTGTCATGCAAGATGGAAGAAGATGCACACGAATTGCAGGAGTTTGTAGTGACTGGCAGACGAGGACTGAATGCCACGAAGACAGGTGCTGCACAGAGTATCGATGCTGCAACCATTAACAGAATGCCCAGCACAACCCACAGTATTGCCGACATTGCAAGACTCAATCCGCAGATCAGCACCACCAATAACGGAGCCATGTCGTTTGCAGGAATGAACAACCGATACAACTCTTTCCAGATCGACGGTGCGATGAACAACGACGTCTTCGGACTCACAGCCAACGGATCCAACGGTGGACAAGCTGGCACACAACCCGTATCGATGGAGACGATCGACCAGATCCAGATCAATGTGGCCCCATTTGATGTCCGGCAGGGCGGATTCACCGGCGGAGCTATCAACGCCATCACCAAATCGGGAACCAATCAACTGCACGGAAGTGCTTATTACTACGGCTATAACGAGAATCTCATCGGTAAACATTACCGAATGGTGGACGGCAGATATAGCACCGCATACAATGATCAAACCGAATACCAGCTGGGCTTCACCCTCGGTGGTCCCATTATCAAAGACAAGCTATTCTTCTTTGCCAACTATGAGAAAGCTAACCTGGAATATCCCAATATTTTCGGCATTGGCTCCGCAGAATCGTTGGTAGACACAGCAGAGGCACAGAAGATTCTCGACTATGTGAAACAACAAGCCAAAGCACAAGGCATCGAATACACCGGCGCTTATTCCAATCCCACCAATTACACCAAATCAGACAAAGCCGGTTTGAAGCTGGATTGGAACATCAATGATTTCAACAAACTTACCGTGCGCTGGAGCTTGGTATCTGCTAAGAAGCTGAATGCCACCGGCGGACAGAAATCAATCAACGCAGACACTTACAGTTATCCTTTCAAATCGAAAACTCATACACTCATCAGCGAGTTGCAGAGCCGTCTTTCACCCGAAATGAGCAACGAAGCACGCGTCTCGTATGTGAGAGTGCGGGATCAGCGCAAACCAGGGCAACCGTTCCCCTTGATTTACGTAAAGCACGTGGGCACTCACGATGGCGCGGTCAACCTGGGTAACGAACGCTCGTCCATGGCCAACCGATTGGACCAGGATATTTACACCATAGAGGATAACCTCACATGGTATCGCGGTAACCATACACTCACTTTCGGCACACACAACGAATTCTATCACTTCACCAATCTCTTTATCCAGGACAAATACGGATCCTACGAATTTGATTCGCCCAATGATTTATACAACGGTAAAATCTATCGTTACCGCTATGGCGTAGCCAACACCAACGTGACAGACGACCGCAATTGGGCACCGTCATTCGGAGCCGGGCAGTTAGGATTCTATGCGCAAGATAAATGGGACATGACCGATAACTTCCAACTCACTTACGGCTTGCGCATGGACATCCCGCTGCTTTTCGACAAGCCGACCGCCAATGAGCCATTCAACGCCTATGCCGAGAAGAAGGGATGGAATCTGCGCACAGATCAGCGGCTGTCGAGTACGCCAATGTGGAGCCACGCGTGGGATTCCGTTGGGACATCAACAACAATCGCCAGTTCATTCTTCGTGGCGGTATCGGACTCTTCACCGGCAGAATCCCCTTTGTGTGGCTGAGCAATAACTTCACCGGCACCGGTATTCAATTCTCCACCTATGACACGCGCAGCACGTCTAAACTCAATCTCATCTACGATCCAAACGGACAGGATGCCAATGCCGAGAAACTCAAAGCATCTGGTAATCAGACTTTGAACCTCTTTGATAAGAACTTCAAATTCTCACAGACCCTGAGATTCAACCTCGGCTTCGACTTCAATCTTCTCGATATCAACTGGACTGCCGAGGGTATATTCTCCAAGACACTCAACGACATATATTACAAGAATCTGGCTTATGAACACGGGGAAAACCTTAGGCCAGGTGGATCCCTCATTGTCATTCGACAATCGGCCGATGTTTCAGCGTGTCACTGTGGGACAACCTTACAGCTACATCTACGCACTTTATAACACCAACAAGGGCTATACTGTCAATCTCTCACTCAAAGCCGAGAAACATTTCAACTTCGGACTCGATCTGAGCGCCAGCTACACTTGGACCAAATCCATGACGATCAACAACGGTTCCTCATCCGTAGCACAAAGCAACTGGAACTATAACTACACTTATCGCAATTCCAACGACCCCGAATTGGCCAACAGCGCATTCAACATCCCGCACATTATCAAAATCGCAGCTTTCTATAACGTCAGCTACGGTCCGCGCAAGATGTTCACCACAACCGTCGGACTCATCTATCAAGGACAGAGTGGATCGCCCTACTCTCTCTACTACTATGGTGACCTCAATGGCGACAGTTCCAACGGTAACGACCTGATGTTCATCCCCACAGACGAGCAGATCGACAAGATGAAGTTCTCGGCCACCAAACATTTCACTGCCGAGCAGAGTCGGGCCAACTTCAAACAATGGATTGCCAACGATCCTTATATGAGCAAACACCGCGGCGAGTATTACAAACGCAACGCCGACAATCTGCCCTTCGAAAATCATTTCGATCTCCATCTGGCCGAAAAGATCAAGATCGGTGCCGGCAAAACATCACATGCCTTGGAAATCAGCATGGACATCCTCAACATAGGCAACTTGCTCAACAAACGCTGGGGACACACTTTCGGCAATGGATTCGGCAACTATTACTCACCCGTGAGCTACAACAACGGAGCCTTTCAGTTCGACCGCGCCGGTGATTCCTCCATATTCACTTACAGCGACTTCTATTCGCGTTGGCGCGGGCAGATTGGTCTGAAATACACTTTCTAAAACGATGATCATCGATTTCAGTCGGATAGCAGAAGTTCGCATCGACGGCTTTAAAGGCGGACGAGGCGAACTTCTCACCCGTAACTTCATGGATGCCCATAACAAGATCATGCATAGCATCCTGAAACCAGATGCCGCGTCGGGTTTGCACACTCATGTGTCTAACTCAGAGATCATCTACATTCTCAGTGGCACAGCCACTTTCCATTATGATGATCACATAGAGGTGGCCTCGGCCGGACAGGTGCATTATTGTCCGATAGGCCACAACCACTATATGGAGAACAACACAGAAGAAGACCTCGTCTACTTCGCTATCGTGCCCGAACACAAGGAGCCATAGCAGAAGACAAGCCGTCAAACAAGAAAGAGGATGACGAACGGCCCGATCCGGACCAGCCGTCATCCTCTTTCTTGTTTATATCCCGCAGCATGGCAACTCTCATCGCTCTTCCTCCCCCGTCATCGCCTCGCTCACGCGTCACCTCCCCCACTCTCCCACTCCTGCTCGAGAGGTATGCGGGTTGTCACCCAGCAGTTGTATACTGCTGGCCTACATCTATACGACTTCTCAATAGCTCATTCGGAGGGGCGATGAGGGAAGGATCAAGGACGATGGGGAGTGGTGGGAGTGTGAGATGGAAGTAGGTGGATTGTGGGATGGGAGTGGTGACGTTCTTACCTGTCAACCCTTTC
>NZ_BAIX01000039.1 GCF_000613405.1 Hoylesella enoeca JCM 12259
AGGCAAAAAATTAGTTTTTCACGCAAAAACACCGGGCGACGAGACAAAAGATTCATATCTGATGGCGCTAATCATCAGAATAATGGATCACTTCGATGCCGCCATAAGGCGCGAGATGCTCGAAGGCATGATCGGGAGAGAACAAACCGCCGTAGATTCCGGCACAAATCAGTACGCCGCCATGCGCAAAAACGGCCACTCGACGATACGGGCGGCTTTTCAGTTCATTGAGAAAGGCAGCCACACGGGCGTATAAGATCGGAAAACTCTCACCGTTGGTCGCTGCCAAATGCATATAGTCATCATACCATCGTTGCAGGCCTCCATCCTCGATTTCATCGTATCGCTGCATCTCCCAGTCACCCATATACATCTCTTTGAGTCTGTCGTCGACTTCGGGGTGGGCATATCCGCAGAATGCAGCCAATTTGCGGGCACGCGTCAAGGGCGAAGAGAAGACGGCATCGAAAGGTGTATAGGCAGCGAGTTGTGCCTTGGTTTCGGCGGCTTCCTGCTCAAAAGTTTCAGCTACGGGCACGTCCGACCATCCGTAACACGTGCCTTTGGGAACGTCGACACTGGTATGTCTGATGAGAACTACTTCCATTGTGTATATCGTTTAAAATAAAAGATTCGGTAGAATTTTCCCGTTTGTCTGTGCAAGGATGTTGAGATAAAAGCTCAGTTCGATCAACAGAAACAGGGCGCCGCAACAATCACCGGTGTATCCTCGTAGCCGCCGCCAAATAAGCAGATAGAGAATATACATCACGATGCACGGAACGAACACTACGAGTTCCCATCTCAGTGCGTCGCCGATGAAATAAAACAGCGGTACGAGCGGCAACAGACCTTGCACGGCCAGGCCTATTCCTGCACGGACATTGATCGATCGGTAGATGATTTTTGATTTTGCCTCTTCTTCGTGACGTGCATAGGGCATCATCATCACGATTTGTCCGGCGACCATTTTTGAGAATGGGTCGGCTGCCAAGATAGCGATTGCGGCGACAAAAGGCGGCATCGAAATGAGTGTAGCAGCCAACAGCACTTCATAGACGACCAATCCTAAAACGCCGTAAGTGCCGATACGCGAGTCTTTCATCATGTCGAGAATGCGCTGCCGATCGTTTCCGCCTCCGCCGAAACCGTCGATGAAGTCGGCCAGGCCGTCTTCGTGCAGCGCTCCCGTGAGCAGAATACGCACCACGAGGGCCAGAATCACGCTGACAGAATAAGGAAAGAGCATCGTGCCGAAATATAGCGTAACGGCCGTGCAGATGGCAGTGAGCCAACCCGTAAGCGGCCAGTATTCCACCACCGACCTGTAACAGTCTTTCGGCGGCTGATAAATTCGCCACCAAGGTAGGCGTGTGAAGAAAATCAGTGCGGCCCAAGGACGGTCGTACCATTTAAAAGTATTTATCGATTTTCGCATCTTTGAAGTTGTTCATTTCATTCATCATCCGCACGGCGCTGTTTATGATAGGATAAGCACAGAGTGCACCCGTTCCCTCGCCGAGTCTGAGTCTTAGTTCAAGTAATGGTTGTGCGTTCATCAATTGCAGCAATCGTCGATGTCCGCTCTCGTCCCCACAGTGCCCGAAGATGGCGTAATCGAGCACCTGCGGATAGAGTTTGGAAGCAGCAAAAACGCAGGCCGACATGATGAACCCGTCGATTATAATAAGCATTCCGAGTTCGGCCGCACGCAGCATAGCCCCGATGGCGCCCACCATCTCGAATCCGCCGAAGTGTCGGATGATCTCTTCTGTCGTTTCACAACGGGCCGATGCCATTGCACGTTGTAGGACATCGTGTTTGTGGCGAAGCCCTTCGGCATTGAGTCCGGCACCCGTTCCGACACATTCCGATAATGGGATGCCGCCCAACAAACTCATCCAAATGCTGGAAGGCGACGTATTCCCAATACCCATTTCACCGATACAAAGGAGATTGCAGCCCTCTTTGTGACAGTCATCCACAAGCGATGCTCCCGTTTCGATGGCTTGATCAAATTGCATGTGCGACATAGCCGGCCCGTAAATGAAATTCTGTGTGCCCCTCGCAATTTTACGATTCAGAATCGCAGGATAAGCCGTGAGATCATAATCAACACCCATATCCACAAGTATCAGCTTGAATCCGTGTTGTCGGCAAAACATATTTACGCCGCCACCACCATGTGTGAAGTTTACCATCTGCTGCCAAGTGACAACCCGCGGAGACACACTCACGCCCTCGTTTTCAATGCCGTGATCACCGGCCAATAACAAATGGCAAGGCCGATGCAATTCGGGCGACAACGTGTGTTGCACCAAACAGATTTGCATCGCTACATCTTCGAGCACGCCCAGTGATCCGCGAGGTTTGTTGAGATTGTCAATCTTATTCTGAATAGCCGTTCGCAACGATGTGTCGGGACGTTGAATATCAAATGCTCTCATCTTTCCGCTCATTCGTTTTGATGGTTAGGGGAATTCCCGACACCATGAGTATCACTTCATCGGCACGCTGGGCGACATATTGATTCATCCATCCCTCTAAGTCGGTGAATCGGCGTTGCACGGCGTTTGTGCTCACCCCACCGCTTCCGATCTCATTGGTCACAAAGATAAATGTAGCTTCCTGTGCTGTAAAACGGTCAAATTCGGCCTCTATTTCATGCAGTGCCGCATCCGTATCTGGCAATTCTCCGCCGATTTCCAACCTGTCGTAAAAGAAATTGGTGCACCAAAGCGTGATGCAATCGATCACCACCACCTGGTGATGCAGGTTGTGCCGACTCAACCATTTATCCTCCTCGATGTTTGTCCAACAGGTTCCTCGCCGTGCTTGGTGATGCCTGACACGTTCGCGAAACTCATCATCCCAGATGCGGGCTGTGGCCAAATAGACAGGCGTTGGCGATAATCTGAGCGCCAATCGTTCTGCAAACGCACTCTTTCCTGAGCGTTGCCCGCCTGTGATGAGGATAATTTGTTTCATTTTGCGAAGATAATAAAAAGTTGATAAAGCAGGCTTCGAGGCTTTCTATTTTTTATTTTTCACGGTCAGAAAAGACTATTTTATTGTTAAAAACGTCTGTAAATGTGTTGCAAAACATGCCTTTTCAAGGATTTTGTTTGGCTGTTCAAGGATTATTTTATTACTTTGCGCCATCAAAAAAGCATTAATAAGAACTTTTGATTGTATAATATTTAATTTTTAGAGAGAATGAAAAAAGTATTTTTGATGTGTTTTGCCGCATGGTTGGCAACATCTATTTCTGCTCAAACAGTGAAAGAGAGCAAGACATTCGACAATTTCTACATTGGCGTGAATGGCGGTTTAGCCACCAAAGCAACCGGTCATAGCTGGATGGGTGACCTCAATCCCAACGCAGGTTTGCGCATCGGTCGTTATTTCACACCGGTTTTCGGTCTGGCTGTTGAGAGCAATGCGTATTTCTCCAACAAACCTTTCAAATCCACAGGAACGGCTGTTCGCTTCCTAAACACGTCTCTGTTGGGAACCGTTAACCTCAGCAACTGGTTCGGCGGCTACCAAGGCGAGCCTCGTGCGTTTGAAGTGATCGCCCTCGGTGGTTTCGGTTGGGGACACGCTTTCGGTAATCGCGGTTTCAATTACGCTTATCGTGAGTATGACAACATGGGTCGTCTCGTTTCCATTGGTAAGAAAGGCGACAACCTGACATCCAAGATCGCATTGGATTTCGTTTTTAATCTCGGCGAAGATAAGGCTTGGCAGATTTACATCGAGCCTGCATTCATCTGGGGTTTGAACGATGCCGTTGCCGACGATGTTGTTGCACTCGGCCATTCTAAGGTGGCTTACAATATCAATCACGGTTATGCACAGCTCAATGCCGGCATTGTTTACAAGTTCGGAAACAGCAACGGCACCCATAACTTTGCCTATGCAACAGGCCGTGATCAGGCCGAAATCGACGGTCTCAATGCTAAAATCAACAAGCTGCGCAACAGTCTCAACGACAAAGATGCAGCGTTGGCCGCTAAGGATCGGAAGATCGGCGACTTGCAAGATGCACTCGATGCATGCAACCGCAAGCCCAAATATGTGAAGCCGGCAACGGCCACCAACTTGCAGCCTACGGTTATTTTCCGTCAGGGCAAGAGCGTGATCGATCCCGCACAGTATGCTTCCATCGAAATGATTGCTCAATACATGCGCAAGCACAGAGGTGCACACGTGGAGATTCGCGGTTATGCTTCGCCCGAGGGTAGCAAGGAAATCAACCAAAAACTGTCTGAGGATCGCGCCGAAGCAGTGAAGGATGCACTCGTGAAAAAGTATAAGATTTCTGCCAGCCGATTGACAACCAGAGGCATGGGAGCCACCGACAAACTCTTCGAAGAGGTGGAATTCAACCGCGTTGCTACATTCAACGATGGTTCGAAAACCGACAAATAGAATTGTAATTCATCCTGTCTCACTCACAAGTCACCATGATGCTTGTCAGCACAATCCATCATGATGGATTGTGAATGAGACAACAGGAATCGACATGAAGTCGATTACGCCTTATGATTAACGGTTACTTGCAGTGCAAGTGACCGTTAATTGTTTTGCAATTGACCGTTAATCACACGCTGATTAACGGTCAAATGCGATCAGGCTAAGAACTTGTCGCACATTTGATAAAATCTGTTTATCTTTGCAGGGGTATGGAAAAGGAATAGGAGAAGCATTGATGAATCAACAAAAGAAAGTTGACGATTCGTCGCAAGGTGCGTACGGGAAAGTGAGGCAACAGCTTGTTGATCCGGAATTATCACTGTCCGATTACTGAAATGACGATTTTGTTTGTCATAATGATATCCGCTTTCAAAAGCTTTAAATTGAAGATATTCATTTAAATTTTACCCGTATAATATCTCAAAGAGACTCCACTCCACCAAGAATTTAGAATAGAAACCAGAGGAAAAGGTTACATATATGGAAACTTTTTCTTATCTTTGCAACATAAATATCATATGAATCAAGAAGCAAGATTTAAAGTTGCGTACATGGAAGAAGCTCTTGATTTTTTAAATCAACTGCCTCAAAAGGCTCAAGCCAAAGTGATGTACACGATTGGCAAGAGCATGTATGTACTCGACAATAATCTGTTTAAAAAACTTGGCGATACTGAAATCTGGGAGTTTCGCACGCTTTACAATGGCATGGCATATCGGTTGTTTGCCTTTTGGGACACAGAAGCAGAGACTTTGGTCATCGCCACGCATGGCATTAGCAAGAAAACACGACGGACTCCACAGAAAGAGATTGCCAAAGCAGAGGTAAAACGAGAAGAGTATTTTAAAAACAAAAATAGATAACCATGGCACAAGAAAAATTATATACACACGAAGAAGTGCTTGACAAAGTGCTCGGCAAGCAGGGAACCACAGCGCGTGATCAATACGAAGCAGACATTCATTCCTTTCTAATGGGTGAAACTATCAGGAAAGCACGTCGGTCTCGTAATCTCACTCAGGATCAGTTGGGTGAACTCATGGGCGTAAAAAAAGCGCAAGTATCAAGGATCGAGGGTGGCCGCAATCTGACTTTTGCCACCATTGTACGGGCATTTAAGGCCATGGGAATCAGTGCCGCTCTTGAAGTCAAAGGCATTGGCAGGGTGGCTCTTTGGTAGAGCATCCTTTGCACAAACATAGCATCACGATGGGAGAAACGAATATGAAACAGCTGTTAACCACAGAGGGCACGCAGGAAAATGCCCACAGCAAAGTGGGGCGATATGAATTCTTAGCCGAACCATTCCACTGCGATTTCACCGATCGCCTCTTTATGGGTCATCTGGGCAACCATTTGCTCAACGCGGCCGACTTCCATTCCAATGAAAGAGGCTTCGGAATGCACTTTCTCAACACCATTCATCGCACGTGGGTGTTGTCAAGGCTGGTCATCGAAATGAAAGAAATGCCCGTAGCTTATACTCGGTTGGCTGTCGAAACATGGGTGAAGGACGCGTTGCGATACTTCACGCACCGCAATTTCAAGATAGAAGACTCTGCCACCGGACACATATTGGGTTACGGACGTAGCATTTGGGCGATGATAGACACCGATACGCGGCAGCCCGCCGACCTGTTGAGCGTGCACAACGGAGACATACTGAAATATGTGGAAACTGACAAAGCGTGCCCTATCAACCCACCGTCGCGTGTGAAAATGACCGATGCCGCCACGTTTGTATGCACCATCGATACAGGGTATAGCGATGTGGATGTCAACGGACACATTAATAGCGTGAAATATATTGAGCACGTTCTCGATCTATGGGATCTCGATTGGCACCGCAACCATCGCATCGGTCGGTTTGAGATTGCCTATGTCGCCGAGGGACACGGTGGCGATCGGTTGAGCTTCTATCGTGAACAAACAGCCCCGAATGAATTTTGCGTGCGGGTGATGAAAACCGAATCGGATAGCGACGAGGCTATAGAACTGTGCCGAAGCAAGGTCGTTTTCGTTAAAAATGACCTACTTTGAGGGGCCTAAATACGAATGAAAAACGGATGAAATGTTAAAAAACGAACCTTGTCGGAGGCTCGCTCAAAAGATAAGATTTGGTCAAACGGATTATTTTTCGTACCTTTGCACCCGATAAGTAAAAGGATAACGCATTTCTTTTGTTGTGAAAAGGTTGTCCTCGTTGTATCTAACGGGACTGAGACTATCGTGCCAATTCATTCTCATAAGGCCGTGGTCGCGAGTATATAATGATTTAAGGATACTCAGGTTCCATAAACAATCAATTATGGAGAGAATAGCAAGAGTTGTATTTTTAATCTTTACAATTTTATTGTTCAATCCCAGTTCGGTTTTTGCCGACAACAACGGAGCGAACGAAACAAACTCAAACAAGATGGATTGGAGCCCAGTGATGGACGCAATCATCAAGGTGGAAAGCAACGGAAATAGTCGTGCCACCAACGGAAAATCAGTGGGAGCGATGCAAATCACCCCGGTTTTGGTTGCAGAATGCAATCAGATTCTTAGAAAAAAGAAGTCGAAGAAGCGGTTTAATCTGTCTGATCGATTCAGCATTGCAAAATCAAAGGAAATGTTTTTACTGATTCAGTCAATGCATAATCCGCTGAACGACATTGAAAAAGCAATCCGAGCTTGGAACGGCGGATTGAATTACAGCGTGAAACGAACGCAAAGATATTTCGAGAAAGTAATGAAAGCGCTCGGTGCTGCATGAAAATTGAGTAACGAGGCAAAGATGAATTAAAAATGTAGAAAAACGTTGTCGGACTCTGACTTTTACATTATCTTTGTCGTATAAATCATTAAAAGATTATTGAATATGAATACTTGGATCATCATTTTAATTGTAGCCATCTTGCTAATCGTATGGATGGTCGGCATGTATAATAATTTGGTGAAGCTCAGAAACAATCGTGAGAATGCCTTTGCCAATATTGATGTGCAGCTCAAACAACGCCACGATCTCGTTCCGCAACTCGTAGCTACGGTCAAAGGTTATGCTGATCATGAGAAAGAAGTGTTTCAACGCGTGACCGAAGCACGTGCAGCAGCAATGAATGCAACTGCAATCAACGATAAAGTGAATACCGAAAACGCTTTGACAAGTGCTTTGGCAGGACTTCGAGTATCGTTGGAAGCTTATCCGGAATTGAAAGCCAATCAGAACTTTTTGCAATTGCAAGGCGAGATTTCAGATATAGAGAACAAGCTGGCAGCCGTTCGTCGCTTCTTCAATTCAGCCACACGAGAACTCAACAACGCCGTGCAAACATTCCCGTCAAATCTCTTTGCACGGATGTTTGGCTTCCACACAGAACCGATGTTTGATGTTCCCAAAGAAGAACGGGCCGCTCTCGACAAAGCTCCTGAGGTGAAATTCTAAGCAGAATGAAATACGTCGGAATGCAAACCCAGATACAACGCAACAATCAGCTCAGCTTATTGTTGCTGCTGTTGTTCCCTGTAATCATACTGGCAACAGTCTGGGCATTCCTCGCTTTGATTGATTTTGCGGGCGTATCGTATTATGATGAATATGGCGAAGCAGTTCATAAACTGGATGTGCAAGTCGTAAACAGCTATTTTCTCACTGCTATTCCCTGGGTGATTGGCGGTGTGTTGCTGTGGTTCATCATTGCTTTCTTCACCAATACAGCAATGATTCGGCAGGCTACCGGTGCTCGTCCGCTTTCGCGAAAAGAGAATCCGCGTGTTTATAACATCATTGAAAACCTCTGTATGACGTGTAACATGGATATGCCTAAGATCAATGTCGTGGACGATCCACAGCTAAACGCTTTCGCGAGCGGCATCGATAAGAACAGTTATACAGTCACAGTAACCACTGGTTTGCTTGATTTGCTTACGGATGAAGAACTTGCCGGCGTTCTCGGTCACGAACTCACACATATCCGCAATCATGATACGCGCCTGCTGATAACAAGCATCATCTTCGTGGGAATCGTCTCCACGGTGATGAGTTTGATTGTTCGCATCTTGTATAACATGTTTATTTTCGGTGGCGGGAACCGTCGATCGAACAGCAAATCGGGCAATAACGGAGCCGGAATCATCGTTGTGATGCTCATCGGATTGGTTTGTTGCGCTGTGGCTTACTTCTTTACGTTGCTCACTCGATTTGCTATCTCGCGCCGACGAGAGTATATGGCCGATGCGGGCGGTGCCGAATTGTGCGGCAATCCGTTAGCTTTGGCTTCGGCATTAAGGAAGATTTCACGCGATCCAGGCCTCGATCAGGTGGGGCGCGAAGATGTTGCGCAACTTTTTATCATTCATCCCGACGAAATGTCTACGGGTTTGTTGGGATTTATGGATTCGCTTTTCAGTACGCATCCAGATACAGAACGTAGAATCGAAATATTGGAACAGTTTTAAATGAAGGCATTGAGAATCGGTCTGTTCATGGCTTTGGTCATGTGGACCAACTATGTTTCGGCCCAGCAAACACAACCAACATCGCATTATCGGGAACGTGTTGCCGACTTCAATAACATGCGTAAGATCGACAGCACAGACGTAGTAATGTTGGGAAACAGTCTCACAGAATTCGGCGGTGACTGGAATCGCCTCCTTCGTTGGCGCCGAGTGCGCAACCGAGGTATTGCCGGCGATGATGCGATGGGCATTCTCCACCGTCTCGACCAGATATTGCCGGGCAAACCGAAAACCATTTTTCTGATGGTGGGAATCAATGATCTGAGCCATGATCTCACGCCCATACAGGTTTTCGATTTATGTAAACAGGTGATCGACAGAATCCATCGACACGCGCCGCACACACACCTTTATGTGCAAAGTCTGCTGCCTATCAACGAGACTTACGGTAAGTGGAAAACATTGGAGGGCAAAACGGCCGATATTCCTAAGATAAATCGCCTGCTGCAAAGCTATTGTCAGCAGCAGGGAATCTCTTTCATCGATTTGTTTCATAAATTTGTGCGTCACGGAACTTATGAATTGCGACGTGACATGACCGTTGACGGCCTTCATCTTTCGCCTTTCGGATACAAAGTTTGGGCATTCGAACTGCGGAAATATCTATCGAATTAAAAAGCAAAAAGCGCAGAAACGATCTGCGCTTTTATTAGTTGCGGAGGCAGGACTCGAACATGCGACCTCCAGGTTATGAGCCTGGCGAGCTACCAACTGCTCCACTCCGCGATGTTATCAACATATTCGTTGTTTGCGGGTGCAAAGTTACGACATTTATTTGAATTATCCAAGAAAATATCAAAAAAGTTTGAATCAAAGTTGATTCATACATGAAAATTTGCGAATCAACTTCATCAAATCTTGAAACCACCTGTCGATTGCCAAGTAACTAACCGTTTATCACACACCAACTCATCGTCATTTGACGTACAACGAACGGTTAGTTGGCATGCAGTTAACCGTTACCTGCAAATGGAACAAAATATTGTTGCTTTTCAACTGTTTATCAATCTATGAATCAACAGTCGGTCGGCAGCAGATTCAGAAGATCTATTGAGAAACGAATCAGCTATTTTCGTTAGATCAGATTGATCGTTTTCTTTCCTCAATGAATCGAATTTCTTGATCATTATCCGTGTAAAATCGCATGCAAAATTTGCACAAACGAAATAAAATCGATACTTTTGTACACAGCTAAAATTCTGTGCACTTTGATCAAAAGATGGAGGATCAGCATATGTCCATATCCCAAACAAGACAAAAATTAGTAGACGTTGCAAGACTGTTGTTCGCCAAAAACGGGGTTGCCAATACCACGATGAACGACATTGCGATTGCTTCGGGCAAGGGGCGACGCACGCTTTACACCTATTTTAATCGCAAAGAAGACATGTATTACGCCGTGATCGAGTCGGAATTGGAACGACTCAGCGACAAATTAGATGAAGTGGCGGCTAAAAAGATTGCTCCGCAAGAGAAGATTATCGAATTGATCTACACCCATCTCAGCATGATTAAAGAGACGGTGGTACGCAATGGTAACCTGCGCGCAGAGTTTTTCCGCAACATTTGGATGGTGGAAAAAGTGCGAAAGAATTTCGATGAAGACGAGATTGAGCTTTTTCGCAAGGTTTATGCAGAGGGAAAAGCCAGTGGAGAATTCGATATCGACAACGTGGAATTGGTGGCCGACATCACGCACTATTGTATCAAAGGTCTGGAAGTGCCGTTCATCTATGGGCGATTGGGACACGGACTCACTGAGGAGAGTAGCAAACCGCTCGTTGCCAAAGTGGTTTATGGCGCATTGGGAAAGGCTGGTATGAAATAAATCGATCATGACTCATCAATTTTTAAACATAAAAACGACATGAAATTATTGGAAGGAAAGACAGCACTTATCACAGGTGCTGCGCGCGGTATAGGTAAGGCGATCGCCTTGAAATTTGCCGCTGAAGGTGCAAATATTGCATTCACCGATCTCGTTATCGATGAAAACGGCAAGGCAACAGAGGCAGAAATCGCTGCGCTCGGCGTGAAGGCGAAAGGTTATGCCAGCAATGCGGCCGACTTTGCAGAGACTGAAAATGTGGTGAAAGCAGTCAAAGAGGAATTCGGTTCGATAGATATTCTGGTCAATAATGCCGGTATCACAAAAGACGGATTGATGCTTCGGATGAGCGAATCACAGTGGGATGCTGTGATTGCAGTCAATTTGAAGAGTGCATTCAACTTCATTCACGCTTGTGTCCCAGTGATGATGCGTCAGCGCGGAGGCTCGATCATCAACATGGCATCAGTTGTCGGTGTACACGGTAATGCCGGTCAAGCCAATTATGCAGCATCAAAAGCCGGACTAATAGCCCTTGCCAAGAGCGTGGGTCAGGAGATGGGTCCCAAAGGAATACGTGCCAATGCCATCGCCCCGGGTTTTATCGACACGGCGATGACACAGCAGTTGTCCGACAAAGTGCGTGAAGAATGGGTGAACAAAATCCCTCTCCGTCGCGGCGGAACAGTAGACGATATTGCCAATTGTGCTGTATTTTTAGCTTCGGATCTGTCGAGCTACATCAGCGGACAGGTGATTCAGGTCGATGGCGGTATGAATATGTAATTTGAATGACGATTGTGGCGTGAGGAATGGGGGAATGATTGCCTGCGGCAATGATGAATGACAGATGCGGAATGATGAATTTCTCATGTGTCACTCCACATTCCTCATCCACTTTTCAACACGTTGAAACATGACCGTTGAATACGAAGACAATCATGTGATCATTGTTTCCAAATGCAGCGGAGAGATCGTGCAGGGAGACAAAACGGGTGATACGCCGCTCGCAGAGACTGTAAAAGCTTATTTGAAAGAGGCTTATGCCAAACCCGGTAATGTTTTCTTGGGCGTCGTTCATCGATTAGACCGACCCGTTTGGGGCTTGGTTGTCTTTGCAAAAACCTCAAAAGCCTTGTCGCGTCTCAATAAAATGTTTTGCGATGGGGATATACATAAAACATATTGGGCCATCACCCGTAATGCGCCCGATCATCAAGAAGGAGAGCTGACACACTGGTTGGTGCGCAATGAGAAGCAAAACAAGAGTTACGCTTACGATCACGAGGTGCCGCGCTCTAAGCATGCCGTGTTGCGATACCGCATCATTGGACACAGTGACAATTATTATTTGTGGGAGATTCAACTACTTACGGGCCGTCATCATCAGATCCGTTGTCAGTTGGCTAACGTCGGATGCCCCATCAAAGGAGACTTGAAATATGGGGCAAAACGCAGTAATCCCGATGGCAGCATCTCTCTTTTATCGCGTCGGGTGGAGTTTGTTCATCCCGTATCTCACATTCCTGTGTCTGTCACTGCGCCCTTGCCCGATGACAAATTGTGGCAAGCGCTTTATCCGATTGATCATTGATGCTTCGCGATCGATCGTTGACAATATGGAAACCATTCGTTTTCAGTTAGACAAAATACGATTGAGATTATAGCTCAATGTGATAAGTGCATAACTACCTATTTGTGGCGTGTAAATCTCATTGAGCCTGTCAGGTCGGTAGTGCGTGAATAACTCCGGCGCTGACTGAGTATATCGTTCCATGAAAAACCCAATGTGAGTTGTCTTTTACGTAAGAAACGCCATTCCACAGAGGCGTCCCAAACAATCTGCGAGCGGTCTTCGCATCGCACATTCGTACCGTTTCGCAACGTGTAAGCCGTGTTGGTACGAAGCGAAAGACAATCGAATAGCGTGGTATAGGCATCAACCGAAACCGCATAATGGCGCAACAGATCATGCGAATCATTCAGTGTGTTGGCCGAACGGTTGATATTCCACGAGGCTTGTAATGCCATTCCACCCCACTTGGGAGCGTAGTTACCGCGCAAGTCACATTGCATGGAAACGTTACGGGTGTAACTTCGCTCGGCGTTCAGCAGTGCGACGTCTTGTGCGTAATTGCCTTGCGTCATCGCATTGACATTGAATTGTCCGAAAGAATGCTGGTAACGGAGCGCTCCTTCGGTGCTCCAATTGCCGTTGATATTGACCGGTCTGACCGTGCGTGAGCCTGTCTTCGTATCGTAAATAATGTCTTGCGTGACACTGTTCAGTTCGTTTCGCCATTCGGCAGAGGCCGAAAAACCGATCCGTGCAAGGTCTGCATCAAGACGAATACTCTGTAAATAAGTGCTGCGCAGATGAGGATTGCCTTGCGTTTTATTAAGTGGATCGCGGTCATCGGTGAGTGTCAGCAGACTGAAAAGAGATGGCAGCGAAGTCGATCCGTCGTAAGAGGCAGAGAGACGAACTTGATTTCGTTCCCAACTGACATTCAATGCGGGTGAGAACACAGTCATCCGGAGTGTTGTGTCGGCTTTGATTGCCCCCTCGTTTTGGCTGATGCTGCGCCGTTCGGGCGACATTATGACATTTGCTTCGATCTGAAATGGATCGTGATTGTAAGAGAATGTGAGTTTCAACTGATTCGTCATAACCGTGCTCCGACTGTGATTGCTGAGACTATCGATGAATCCTCGGCGATAAAGAGCAGGCAAAGTGCCGATGGGGGCATGACGATCGGAAAACGACGAGAGATCGAAAGTGTTGCGATCGCTCGATTCCCGACTCGCAGAAAACTTGTAAGCGAGTTGCAAAGAGAGATCTGTGCCGAATGGTTGACTAAAAGCGAGTTCACCACTGGTTTGATTCCGACTTACAGGCGATTGTGCATAGCGATCGAGCAGATGCAATGAGTCACCGCCCAAGTCAGAACGTAACCGATGATACGTAGTGATCGAACGGTTGAAATCGTTCGAACGAGAAGTGGAATGACTGTATCCCGTTTCCACAGAGACACTGGTGCCGCGCTCGTTGAGCCGTTGGGCAAAGCTGACCGCCATGCTGTAATCGGTCGATCGACTATCCCCTTTGTTGTCGCCATGCACTTCATTGATTAGACTTTCGGGTTTATAGTTTTTCGACTCGGTAAAAGGATGGCGCGCATCAAGCATCGGTGGCTCGTCAAAAGTTGCTCGATTGTCCGACGAAAGACTGTTAGTTGCGTTGCGATTAAGTGCAAATCGCACGCTCATTAATGCTCTTTCGCTGACGTCCCAACGCAGACTTGCATTACCGCTAATCATTCGCGATGTTGAAGAACGATCTTCCGCCTGCGACAGATAGCGATTTCCCGCAGTGAAATATTGTTCTTGATAAGAGGAGGAAAGGCTTCCGTTCTTGGCATGGTTATAGCTGAAACCGCAGTTGAAGGATAGTTTCTCAAACATTTTTTTATTGAAATTGAATCCCAGAAAAGTAGACATGTTTCCTTTGTAACGCTCGGTTTGTTCGGCATTCGATCGTTGGGCATAGAGCGAAATATTGTCTCCGTTCTGTCGGAAATAATTGGATGAGAGTAGCTGTTGCTGTTTGTCATCGGTCCCCAAACCCGCTTTGGCTTGCGAAAGCAGCATGCCGTTGAACTCGCTTTTGGTCTGAATGTCGAGCACATAATGCTTGCCGCTTGCGCGAACACGGGTGATTCGTTCCCGTTCGTCACGTTTATCGTAAATCTTAATCTTGCTGATCAATTCCACGGAAAGGTTTTTCAAGGCGATCTCTATATCGTTGTTGAAAAACGACTGACCATTGACGCAGATGCTTTCGATGCTTTTCCCGTGATAAGTCAGCGTCTTGTTCTGTCGGTCGTAGATCAGACCGGGAATGCGACTCACCAAGGTTTCGAGATAAGAACCAGTCGGAGTCTTGAAGTTCATGGCGTTGATCACAGTGGTATCACCCTTTAACAACACGTCGGGTGTGCGTGCTGTGATAACCACTTCGCCGATCATCACCGTGGAATCCGTGCGGAATGACGATGCAGATAACCCATTTTGCCCTTGCGAACGACTTGCAACGGCAATCAGCAAAAGAGTAAATAACAGAATCGTTCGGTGCATTCGGCTCATAGTTTATCATCTGCAAAAGTAACGAAAAAGTATTGCTTGAAAGATAAAATAGACTTGAATATAACGTTTTTTCGTAAAAAAGCACTTACTTTGCACTGCATATCAACAAATGATATATTGATGAGGAGAATCCTAAAAGGGCTCGGAATTGCGATTGCTACACCGATTTTGCTTTTTATCATACTTACACTGCTGCTTTATTTCCCGCCTTTTCAGCGTTGGGCTGTGAAGCAAACGGCGACTTATGCAGCCCAAAAAACAGGCTCGGAAATCACTGTCGAGCGTGTGCGTTTGCTTTTTCCGCTCGATCTCAGCATCGAAGGACTGCGCGTCATACGCCCTAACGATTCACTTCCGCAGGTGAAAGACACGGTGGCCGACGTCGGACGCATTGTTGTCGACGTGCAGTTGTGGCCGTTGTTGCATAAAAAGGTGGAAGTGGATGCACTCGAATTTCATCGCCTCAAACTCAATACCGCCCACTTGATTCATGAAGTTCGCGTTCGCGGAACGGTCGACCGACTGAGCGTGAAGAGCCATGGCATCGATCTGGGAAAGGAAATTCTGCGGGTGAACCGGGCCGAACTCGCCGGCGCCAAGGTGCATGTGGAATTGAGCGACACCGTTCCACCCGATACCACTAAGAGTCAGACATATTGGAAAATCTATGTGGACGACCTCGCAGTGAGCCGTGCTGATGTCACCGTTCACTTTCCCGGCGACACGCTTCAAGTGCAAGCCTACTTGGGAAAGACCACGGCCGGTGGCGGTTTTTTCGATCTTGACAAAGGCATTTACCGTGTGCGACGCTTCGATTGGGCCGAAGGCAGGCTGCGCTATGACAACAATTTCAAGCCACACAGCCAAGGATTGGATTTCAATCATGTTTCGCTCACAGGCGTGACAGTGGCTGCCGACTCGTTGTTTTACAGCGATCCGCAACTCCGCGTGCATCTTCGTGCCTGCTCATTCAGGGAAAAAAGCGGCATCGAAGTGACCCGATTGACTGGTCCGATAGCCTTGGATTCCACGCGACTATATCTACCCGATCTTCAATTCCGCACGCCCGAATCGAGTCTCACAGCCGCTTTCGATATGGATCTTGATGCCTTTGCCGACGAGCATCCGGGCAAGATCAACGCCACATTGCACGGTTCGTTTGGCAAGCAAGATCTGATGCGCTTTCTCAGTGACATGCCTCTGCAATTCCGTCGACGCTGGCCCAACTATCCGTTGGCCGTCAACGGCGTGGTGAGAGGCAATCTGCGACGCGTGGATTTCACGGGTCTGTCGGTCGTTTTACCCACAGCCTTTCGACTGAAAGCCACAGGATATGCCGTCGATCCGCTGAATCCGCAACGCATGAAAGCCGATGCCGACATCAAACTCAATACGTTCAATCTCAGGTTTCTGACCGAAGCATTTCTCAATCGGAAGCTAACGACATTGCTACATGTGCCTAATGGCCTTGCAATTAACGGTAAGTTGCACGTCAATCAACGCTTCGTTGCAACGCAATTAACGGCTTTTGAGGGAGGGGGCAACTTAAAAGCTGATGCTCAGATAGATACAAGGCGAATGGCTTATCGCGCCAAACTCTCGATCAACGCCTTTCCTTTGCAACATTTCCTACCGCGAATGAGGTTGCATCCGTTTACGGGCAACGTTTCGCTGAGCGGCTCGGGAACCGATATTTTTTCGCCTCGCACACGCTTACATGCACAGGCTCGCGTGCTGAAATTCCGCTACGGAGCCTATGATCTGGACCATATCACGGGGAGTGCCGCTGTGAGTAACGGAGTGATTCATGCCGACATTCACAGTGACAACACCCTGGTAAAGGGCTTGATCAGTCTGGATGCCCTAACCGACAGCAAGCGGCTGCGCGCCACTGTGGGTATGGATCTCAAACGGGTCGACCTCTATCGTTTGGGAATTTTACACCAGCCGCTGACCGTCGGACTATGCGGGCATGTGGATGTGGCATCGAATCGGCGCGAAAATCACATGATCAAGGGATCGGTGAGCGATATTACGATTCACGATAACGTGCGGACTTATCGACCGGAAGACGTAACGATGGACGTCTTTACGCGTCGCGACACCACTCATGCCATCGTAGATTGCGGCGATTTTCATCTGAATATGGATGCGCGTGGCGGCTATACGCAACTGATCAAACAAGGAAACAATTTGTTGGCCGAACTTGGGCGGCAACTGAAAGACAAATATATCGATCAGATTCGATTGCGAGAGCGGTTACCCCATGCACGTATTTATCTGGTCAGCGGACGGCATAACTTCTTCTGTCGGATACTGAAAAAATATGGTTATGCGCTGAACGGCATCTCGCTGGACATGCATTCGTCGCCCGTTGCAGGCCTGAACGGACGCATGGAAATCGATTCGCTCATCGTGGATAGCATCCAACTCGACACCGTCAGACTTCGTTTGTTGTCCAATGACAATGCAATGACTTATCAGGCACAAGTGAGAAACAACGCCGACAACCCTCATTACACATTCAATGCACTCGTATCGGGCGGCATTTATGAGCGAGGCACGCGTCTCACAACAAAGATTTATGATGCGAAAAACAAGCTCGGATTGAGCATCGGCGTGTCGGGTTCGATGGAATCCAACGGTATTGCGCTGCACCTGATGGGTGATGACCCCATCTTAGGCTACAAACGATTCAGCGTCAATGATAGCAACTATGTGTTCTTAGGTGATGATCGACGCGTGTCTGCTGATTTACGACTCTCGGCTTCGGATGGAACGGGAATCCAAATCTATACCGATGACAAAAACCGTGAGGCTTTGCAAGACATCACTGTCAGCCTAAACCGATTTGTGTTGGACAAACTTCTGTCGGTGCTTCCTTACACACCGAACATCTCAGGAACGATGGACGGCGACTTCCACCTTATTCAGACGAGAGACAAGCTATCTGTTTCGTCAGATATTTCAGTTGAAAAGTTGGTCTATGAAGGTACCCGAATGGGCGATGTCAGCACCGAATTCGTTTATATGCCGAAGTCTGACGGCACCCATTATGTCAACGGAACGCTGATGAGCAGCGGTCAGGAAGTGGCCACGCTGGAAGGAACTTACCAGTCGAAAGGTGCCGGACACCTCGATGCCGACCTCAATTTGAATCGCTTTCCACTGTCTTACATCAATGGCTTCATTCCCCGTCAGCTCATCGGATTCAAAGGAGTGGGCGAAGGAAAACTCACCGTGAAAGGCGCCTTGAGCAAGCCGCAGGTGGACGGTGAGGTGTATTTGGATTCCGCTTATGTCATGAGCGAGCCTTACGGTGTAGAGATGCGTTTCGACAACGACCCTGTTCGGATCGTCGGAAGTCATCTGCTCTTCGAGAACTTCGAAATGTATGCCCATAACTCCAGCCCTCTGACAGTGGCAGGTTACTTTGATTTCTCGGACCTGAATAAGATGAGTCTCGACGTGAAGATGCGTGCGCAGAATTTCCTTCTGATCGATGCGAAGGAGAATTACAGGTCGGAGGCTTACGGGAAAGCCTATGTCAACTTCTTCGGACGTATGGGAGGCCTCATCGATAATTTGAAGATGCGAGGCAAATTGGATGTGCTCGACGCTACGGATCTGACCTATGTCTTGCGTGATTCACCACTGACGACTGACAATCAGATGGATGATCTGGTAAAGTTTACAGACTTCAAAGACAGCACGCAAGAAACCATCGAGCGTCCGCCCCTCACAGGTCTGGACATGGATCTCACTATCGGGATCGACGAAAACGCCCATATTCTTTGTGCCTTGAATGCCGATAAGTCTAATTATGTGGACCTGATCGGCGGCGGAAACCTGCGTATGCAATACAATCCGGTGGACCAACTCCGCATGACTGGTCGCTACACCCTCAACAACGGAGAGATGAAGTATTCGCTCCCCGTGATACCTTTGAAGACATTCACCATCCGCGACGGCAGCTATGTGGAGTTCCTCGGCGACGCGATGAACCCTAAGCTCAACATCACAGCCACCGAAACCACCAAAGCATCGGTGTCGTCGGGAGAGAAAGACAGTCGTGTGGTGGATTTCGAATGCGGCGTAGTGATCACCAAAACACTCAAAGACATGGGGTTGGAATTTATTATCAACGCCCCGCAAGACATGGCAATGGCCAACCAACTCAATACGATGAGCAAGGAAGAACGCGGCAAACTGGCTGTGACGATGCTCACAACGGGCATGTATTTAGCTGACGGCAACACCCAAGGATTCTCTATGAACAATGCCCTAAGCGCCTTTTTGCAGAGCCAAATCAACAATATCACGGGGAGTGCGCTGCGTACGCTCGATCTGAGTTTCGGTCTCGACAACGTCACCGACGCCAGCGGCAACATGCACACCGACTATTCTTTTAAATTCTCAAAACGTTTTTGGAACAACCGACTGCGGATCATCATCGGCGGCAAGGTGTCGACGGGTAACGACGTAACGGCCCAAGACAACACGTTTCTCAATAACGTGTCGCTCGAATACCGGCTCAATCAAGGTTCCACACGCTATTTACAGGTCTTCTATAACCGCGATAGCTACGACTGGTTGGAGGGCGATATCGGCAAGTATGGCGTCGGATTCATCTGGCGTCGCAAGCTCAGCCACTTCAAAGACTTGTTCCGGTTCAAAGACCGAGCCGACATGGTGATCCCGGTTCCTGACGACACCATAAAAGTGAAGAATCATGCAACAAATCAATAGACTCATATATATCGGCCTGATAACCGCTGTCGTCTCTGTGCTCATGTCTTGTTCAACCACCAAGGCTGTGCCCGACGGCGACCAACTCTACACCGGCTTATCCAAGATCAAGTATCAGAATGCCGAAACAAACAAGCATTTCGACGACACCAAAACCGAACTCGAAGCCGCACTCGCCTGTGCCCCCAACGGCTCATTATTTGGAAGCAGCTACGTGCGCACTCCTTTCCCGATCCGGCTATGGATCTGGAATGCCTTTTCGGGTGCCGACTCGGGAGTGGGGCATTGGATCTCGAAAACGTTTGGCAAACCTCCCGTGCTGATGAGTTGGGTCAATCCGGCGCTGCGGGCATCGGTGGCGCAGTCGGTCATGCGGTCTCACGGTTACTTCCGCGGCACCGTCGGTTATGAGACGGTCCCCACACGCAACCCGAAGAAAGCCAAAATCGGTTACACGGTCACGATGAACCACCTCTTCACACTCGACTCCATCACGCGAGAAAACTTCCCGCCCGCCATCGACAGTCTGCTTGATGCCACAGCCCAACAAGCCAAGCTACACACCGGCGACCCTTTTGATGCGAGCACATTGGATGCCGAACGCAACCGCATCAGCACGCTCCTGCGCAACAACGGCTACTTCTATTATCAACCAACTACGCCTCTTATCTGGCCGACACACTGGCACGACGCGGCCGCGTGCAACTGCGAATGCTGATGACCGACAACGCTCCTGCCCGCGCTCGTCGAAAATGGTATATCGGAAAGGTGGATCTCAACCTGCGACGGCTGTTCATGGAGCCGCTCAAAGACTCCCTCACGCGCCGCTCCCTCACCGTACACTTCAACGGGCGCCGCTCCCCCATTCGTCCCGGCGCCATCCTCCACCGCGTGAAACTGCGCCCCGGACAACTCTATCGTTACGACGACTATCTCCAATCCTATAACAACATCACCGGAACGGGCCTCTACACGATGGTCGACTTCAATTTCACGCCGCGCGACAGCTCGGCCAACTGCGACACGCTCGATCTCAACCTGAGTTGCGTCTTCGACAAGCGCTATGACTTCTACGTAGAAACCAATTACACCGGAAAAACCAACGGCAAGATGGGACCGGGCATCACCGTGGGCTTCGGCAAACGAAACGCATTGCGCGGCGGCGAAAAACTCGACATCAGCCTCAACGGATCATACGAATGGCAGACCGGCCATGCGGACGAGGGCACCTCCTCGCGGCTCCATTCTTACGAGTACGGCGGATCAGCCTCGTTGGAGTTCCCTCGTCTGCTGCTGCCCTTCTGGCAACAACATCACTTTTTCAGCACACCCTCCACCTTGCTCAAAGCATCGACCGACATCATCAACCGCGCCGGCTACTTCAAGCGCCATATCGTTTCGGGCGAACTCACCTATAACTTCCAAACCTCGCCCACCTCGCTCCACCAGTTCAGCCCCCTATCCTTGCAGTATAATCACATGACGAGCCACACCGATGAGTTCCAGCAAATCATGGACAACAATCCATATCTCAAAGTGGCCATGCGCGACGTCATGATTCCCAAAATGCGTTACAGCTATATCTACACCAGCACCGCCCACCGGCGAAATCCCATCTGGTGGCAAACCACCGTGAGCGAAGCTGCCAACATCTTGTCGCTGGGCTATCTGGCGGCAGGCAACCGATGGAACGAGCGCGACAAACAGATATTCAAAAATCCCTATGCCCAATTCTTCAAGATCGAAACCGAGTTCCGGAAAACCTGGCGGATGAGCGACCACACACAGCTCGTGGCTCATGTGGCCGCCGGCATCATCTGGTCTTACGCCAACTCCACAGGCGCTCCTTACAGCGAACAGTTTTACGTGGGCGGAGCAACAGCATCCGGGCTTTCAACGTGCGCAGCATCGGACCCGGAGCTTTCAGTCCCACATCCACATCCAACTCTTACCTCGACCAGACGGGCGACATCAAGCTGCTGCTCAATCTCGAATATCGCCCCCGCCTGTTTGGCAATCTCTATGGCGCCGTCTTTCTCGATGCGGGCAATGTGTGGACATTGCACGACTATGCCGAGCGCCCTGCCGGCAGCTTCCGGTTGAAGAATCTGCCCCGCGAAATGGCACTCGGCACGGGCGTAGGCCTGCGTTACGACCTCGACTACTTTGTCATCCGAGTCGATTGGGGTGTCGGCCTTCACGTGCCCTATAAGTCGGGCTTCTACAACATCTCAACATTCAAAGACGGTCAGAGTCTCCATCTCGCCATCGGCTACCCCTTCTGACGCACTCCCTCACCTCCTCACAAGAAGTATGCGACCTGTGCCCCACAACGATACGAGTAGTGCCCCACAAGTCGCATACAGATTACACGCAAATCAAAAAGGGTGAAAAGAAGCTACCCCAGCCATCTTCTCACCCTTTCCGGTTTAATTCCCCTTTTCACTCTTTCACTTCTTTCAGCTCATCCTTCTCGCGCACAACCCACAGCGTGCGTTTCGGATCGGTGCTGTACGCCAACTCATAGGCTTTCTGTTTACCCGAACCTTGTGTTTTTCCGGTGAAGACGAGGACGTTGGGGGCGATGCCGTTGGATTCCTCGAATTTGCGGATCAACGGGGCGAGTTCTTTGCGGAGCGCTTCGAGCTGGCGCTCGGCGCGCGCTTTGTTGGTGGCCGCGCGGTTGGCCAACAACGTGTGACGATTGTCGACCACGGCGTTGTATTCGCTGATGAGGGCAGTGATGGTGGCGCTGGGTTCGAGGTCATCGAGCGAATCGATGCGGCGGAGCACGGCGTTGAGGGCAGCGTCGGTGGCCGAGCGTAGGGCTTTGATGTCGAACGTGCCGGTGGGGATCGTTTTCTTAAATCGCGCCTGGAAGCATTTGTCAAAGGCGGCGTTGGCGGCTGTGAGGCGGGCCACGGCGCCTTGCAGATTCGTGCGACCGACGCTTAATTTGGCTTCGGGCGTGTTCAGATCGGTGATCAGATTCTGA
>NZ_BAIX01000038.1 GCF_000613405.1 Hoylesella enoeca JCM 12259
GCTTGAGCCGCTGATCCGCAAATTTGAAGAAGCCAACGGCATCGCCCCCAACGTCCTCACCTTTACCGGCAAGACGCAAGGTTCGGGCAAAAAGAAGTCCTATGAATTGACTTACAGCACCGATCCGAAGCGTACGCTGTGGGTTGTACGCGAGAAGGACGAGCTAAAGGTGAAAGAATGATTTAAAAGTGAAAAGGTTAATTAGACCGGAAAGGGTGAGAAGATGGCTGGTGACGCTGTCTTTTCACCCTTTTTGTTGTTGATAGTATGTTCGTCGAACGATTTCACTCGACGCGATGCATAAACATTCCGTCGCCGGCGTCTATGAGTCGGCGGGTCTCGTCAAGTTTGTAAATAATGATACTGCCGTCGCCATAATCGCAGTTCAGACGGCTGGCTTCGTAATAGAATCGGCCGTGAGCGGTTTCGCCGTCGGATGTTTCTGAGATACGGTCGCCCTTAATTTCAACGGTGATATGGCCAAATTCCGTGTCCACGCTCCATGTTCCTTGGATCCAGTCAGGGGCTTTCTCGGGATGGATTTCGGTAAAAGGATCTTTGGAAGCGGAGTCTTTGACGATGGTCGAAGTATTCGAATCTTCGGCCGAGGCAGTGTTTGTATAGATGTCTTCGGCGGTGTAAGACTTGTCGTTTCTGCAGCTTTTGGCAGCGAAAAAGACGCCGGCGAGCACACCGATCACCAGCAAAATCACCCATTTGAAGCATCCGCTTCTCGGTGATTCGCCCTCGACTGTGGACTGTTCGCCCAAGGGTGTGAGTTCCATCTGCGGGGCCTCTGCCGACGGGAGTTCTCGATTGCTTTCGCGATTAACAGCTTTTTGCGTTGCGCTGAACGGTTTTTCGTCGACTGATTTGCCGTTAATCGCAGGGTGATTCACGTTTAATTGTTCGGCATCTTGACTTTCCCCGTTTGCCAAGGAGTTTTCAGAGACTTTGTCGCCGGCGTGCCGAACAGCGTCATCAGGAATGGTATAGGTGAACGGTGTGCCGCATCGGGGACACACACAAGCCAACTCGCGGATGCCCGGAGCGGCATACATATCGTATTTGAATCTGCATTTTGGACACTTGATTTCCATTTTCCGGCACTACTTTTGTGGTTAATCCTTACTCGAATCGCACATGCGCTTTGTTCGTCACGCGCCAAACAGTTCCCTCTCTAATGGCTAAACCCTCTTCTTCGGTGATGATGCGACGCGGCAAACCGGCTGTGTTACCCGTGACTTTACACACAGGTTTGACGAACTGCGACACCGAAATCATTGCCGTTGCGATAGCATCGTGACTGTCGATCATAATGAAACTGCCGCTGATGCCATTGCGAGTAGTAAGTTGGTAAATGCTTTTGCCTACCTGTTCGGTTGTGGAATATTCGGCGAAAGTGCCGTCAGCACTGGGTGCAGCCATATAAAGCTGCGTGACGACGGGCTGCTTCGGTTGCTCGACAGGTACTGCCGGGCGTGACGATTCGACCTCAACGACTTGCTTTTCAGGCGCAGAAGCCAGAGCCGCCAAGAGCTGTTTCTCGAGCTGCCCCACCTTAGTTTCGAGCGCAGCAATACGCTTTTCCATCTCTGCCAACTGTTTTTTGTGTACCGCAGACTGTTCATTCTGTTGCTCAGAAGTCGATTCTTCGGAAGCCGGTTGACCTAAAATCCGTGAAAAAACACTTGCCATCTATTCCTCTTTTAAGTTCTCAATGAGATTGTCTCGAATGCTTCCGATGATCGGATAGAAGAAAACGGTATCCTCAATCGGGTCGCTTCCGTTCTTATCTTCTTGATTCTTGTTTATGAAATTCCAGCCATTGATGAGATGATGTTCCAGGTCTTTGTCGACCAACTCCTTGAATTTCTGCAACGCTTTGTTGTCGACCAGGAAACGATCTACTACACGAATGTCTTCGCAGAGCGTAATGAAGAAATGGTTGAACGCCTTTACGCGGGTTACAATTGCGCTTCTCACCTCGGCGTTGTCCATATCGTCGTAAGTAAGATGCTCTTTGTCTATCATCGAATAGTTGCATTTCAGCGGATTATCGAAGTCGTCCATCAGTCGGTTCAGCACCGCCACGTTGTCGCACCCCGTGTTGTCGCGCACCTGCATCAGGGCTCCCCGACAGGTGATTTGCTTGGGTTCGTTCTTCTCCATCACGACAGAGAAGCCGTCGGTATCGTACTTTTCGCCGTAGACTCGCTCGAAAACGGCCTGCGAAATGAGGTCTAAGTCGCGCTGTGAGCCCACAATGTCAAGTATTTTCGAGCCCGTTCCGCTGAACATTACACTGCGCGGCTTGCTCAATCTGCGGCCTTTCATCATCGTGGCCACATAGTAAATGAGCGTCACATAGAAGTAGAGGAAGATGATTTTGCGCGTTCCATCTTCATTCAGTCGCAGGTTGTAAGAGAACACATCGTTGCCTGCCACGACCTTGTTGGCGATGACCGAGAAGAGGAAAGCATTGATGTCTTCCGACTTTCGCTTAGCAGTGATGTCGTCGAGGATGCCATTCAGTTCGCCGTATTTATCATCATCGCCGTCAAAGAGTCGTTTGAAGTAGTCCACATATCGGCAAAGCATCGGGTTGGTATCGCCGTGCGGCACCTCCGAAAAGCCGTCGCCAAAGAGCACGTTAGCTGCAAAGCGAAACGAAGTGAGTATCGTCGGTTGCTGTGCATTGCTCTCGAAGACCACTACATCACTCGATCCGCCGCCGATATCGATACTTGCCACCGTCGAGGCAGAGCCTCGGAATGTGCTCGAACTCTTGTAAAAGTAATAGGGAGCGACGGATTCGGGCATCTGAATCAGATTGTTTTCCGTGGCCGGAACGCCAAAAACCTCATTGAAAGTCTTGGCCCACATCTCGCCCATTTTGCGTACATTGCCCACCTTCATACTCAAAGGATAAAACCAGACGAGGCGAGTCTTGGCAAGATCTCCCGTCTCCAACAGCACAGTTGTACGCATCAACAGAGCCAATTCGGTGAGATAGGCCCGCACGCGCTTGCTATTGGCTATCTCGGTAGACCATTTCAGGTTGGGAACAATGCGATTCCCGTAGCCCACACTTTCCTTTTCGTAGATGAACGGGATGTCGGCATCGCCCAAAGCAACGATATAATCGACATTCTCTGCATCCAAACGGTCGCACTCGGAGAGCACGGTGCGCTGTGGAAAGCCATAGTCTTCGCCGATGTTTTTAGGCAAAAACTCTTGCTTCATAATGACATCGTAGAGAATACTTTCACCATTGTAGAGCGTGGCCAGCAGCCGGTCACGTGCCGTAGAACTGACTTTCAGCGGCTCGGGCATATTGTCTGAGCGCATACATTCAACGTGCGTGTTAGTCGTTCCGAAGTCGACGGCAAACGTGAAAGCATCGTGCCCGGGCACATAATCGTGCCAACGGGGGCACACGGCGCCCTCGGCCACCCGATTGCCACGTTCGTCTTGCAGCGTGACATTGATATAATCGAAGTCGCTTGTAAGCTTATAGTAAGCCGATCCCACACGTTTCTCTGACTTCAAAGAACGGTTTCGCATCACGACATCATTGTCGGCAACGCGATTAAGAAAGCCATTCTTATAGAAATCAAGACTCAATTGATAGTTCTCCAACATCCCGAGAGCGCGATCTACGAGCTGAACATTGTATTGTTTCAAGCCTTCGGTGTGCACAAAGGGGAACACCGAGAGTGCAAACGGAACTGTTATAAAGAAGCCGCGATCGTTACGCACATCATAAGTGAGATCGACATTGTGGGCCACAACATACGTTCGTTCGAGCGTAATGAAGCTGCCCTGCTTCTGAACAGGTATCCGCAGGATGGCCTGTACAGTCTCAGCGGCCCCGCTTCCGGTATGAATGAGTTCGAACTTGGGTCTTCCGCCGATAGTTCCCCATAGGTCTTCAACATTAAAATACTTGAAGAAGAGCGGTTTCAAGGGAAGAATGAAATCGCAATTGTCAGTCTCCCGACTGCCCACAGACAGGTTTCCGTCGAAAAAACAGTCGCGATCGACCGTGTAATCAAGCTTGATCAGCGATGGCTGAAAGAAGTCGTCGGCCGTTAACCAAGGATATTGATGGGTGGTGGCAGGCAGCACTCGCTTCTCGGGAGGCAGTTCATAGTCTTCCGGTTTGATGACAATCGAATCGTCCCAAGTATCTGTGATGTATCTGAAAGCATCCGTTTGAGGGGCATTCAAGTGGTTTTGTAAGATCAGCGGGAGCCGTTCTTGCACATCGCGAGAGGGCACAATAACGAAGTCACTGTCTGCAATCATTCGCCGAGTGTCTTCCGGTCGCGTTCTGTAAAACGGCACACCGAGTGCCTGCACGCCCTCGTCCATCGGCGAATAAGTCACACGCAGAAAATCTTTTGCACGTTCTACGTTGGCCATATCCACAGCATCAGGATTACCGATATTGGTCAGAATCTCGTTTTGCAACGCCAGATCGAGCAGTCGGAAATTGGTAATCAGATAGGCATTGACCTCCCCGCAATACTTCTTCAACTCGGGATAGGCCGTGAAGAGAGCGTAAACGTACTTCACGAACTTCTCGTTTCGCATATAGAGCGGCCGCCAAAGGTCAAACAAATTGACGTTTTGCTCAACGGGAATCTGATACATTCCCTCCTTGGCATTGGGTGAAGCCATAAACAATGTGACCGGCGACGTGCAACCGAGAACTTGATTTCCGTAGACAAGAAAATAGAGACGATCCATCTTGTCGAAGTTAAACGCCTCCTTGTCTTGTTCGAGAAACATAGCAACGGTATCTCCCAAAAGCCGGTGTTGAATGTCGTTTTGCAGCGATTGCAGGTCGGTTGCACGATTCCATTCCACGATTCGCACCTGATTGTTCAATTCCTCATAATTGAAAAACAGTTGTGCAACGTCCAAAGCATTGGCAACCAACTTCTCATCCATTGCTTCTCCTTGCAGATTTGCGTGCATCGCGAGACGCTTAAAAGCGTTTTTCACCAAGTCCATTTGAGCAAACGGCGAGGGGATTGCCGTTCGGGGACGCTGCGAGAGACCGCCATTGGGGTCGGAAATCATCTCGATTTCGTCAGCGCTATATTGGTTGTTCAATGGAATCCAGCCCTCGCCCGTAGTCTTGTTGTTATATGATAATATCTTAGACATAACCTTTTGCTTATATAATCGAATTGTATTTCTCGTCGATAATCTTATCCAATGTCTCGTCAAGAAGTTGCATCAGCTTGAGCGGAACTTTCTCGGTGCTGTATCGAGAATTCTTAGTTGCGTTTTGAGATGCTTTGTTCAAAGTAGCTAACAAGGTCTTATAATCGACCGTCGACTTAAAGAATCCGCTTTTGGGTGTGATGTCTGTCAGTGCATCCGACAGTTTAACGGCATCGAGATTGAACGGAACAAAACTACGTTGATTGCCTTTCAGTTCTTTCAACCATTGTAAATAAGCTACAAAAAAGTTGGCCGTCAGCGTGTTGAAAAACGTTGTCGAGAGAAAGCCCTTGGTTATTTCGGGTTTGTCTTGGGTGTAACCGCGACCGATGTCGGCTTTCAACTGGTGGGTGATATACATATAAGCGAGATGGAATTTCACCATTTGGCGGTTGACCAAAGTGCGGGTCGACAAACCGAAGTCTTTCAAACTGAGCGTTCGTTTGTCGTTAGCTAATCCGTATTCTTTATATATCGGGTTCTGAGCATTTCCCCCGACGGTTTGCAATTGATCGTCGGGAAGCGACAGGAAATCGAGTATCGACAATGCACCTACATACTCCACGACGTGCGCATCATTGCGCTGACCGTTGCCGCCGGGGTCATTGAAGTAAGGATTACTGGGCACCTCGTCGCCTACATAATAACAAGCATTGAGTTTAGACATCGGCAAATCGATGCCGTTTTGCCGCAGACCAGTCAGATTATCGTGGTAATAGAACAGCGCAGACTTGGTCTTTGAGATGAAATCTGCACGTGAGATCGGACTGTTTTCATCCTGTTGCACATTGAAATAAGGTAACACCGTGAGTGCGCCAATGCGTGCATCGCGCAAGTCGCCGCGGTTGTTGATCATCGCATTATTACCTGCATTGCGGATGTTCTTCACGATAATGGGGTAGCCGGCAGCACCGGTTCCACCGAAAATACTGCTTACCACGAAGATACGATCATTCTTTTGAAACACGTTGGAGAACTGTCTGAACTCCTCGCTATCCTTGAATTGATTAAGCGCAACACTCCCGATGTTAGGACTTCCCACGAATCCGATGTCCATTTTGGTATCGAGTTGATAGTCGGAGAACAGCATAGAGAACAACGCTTGATTACTTGTATCGAGGGTGTTATAGGCTATAAAGTCTTGGAATTTCTTCGATTCGATGGCTCCCATATTGAAAAGGAACGTATCGGTTAGATTCGATCCGTTAGGCAGAATGTCGCTCAATGTCGAGATTTTCACCGAGAAAAAGCCCCGCTGTACATCTGCATTGTTACCGTAAAGGGCGTTACGGAGCTGCTTATACCAGCGCAACAGATTGTCTGTTCGCTTCAAGTCTTCATTGGCTTTATGCGGATCGACAATAATCGGAACAATTTCGAGCGGTATCGGCAACCCCGACTCGTTTACAGGATGGATGCCGGCTGCCAGCTGCATTACCAACGGACGCATCACGCGCGAACCTGTTCCGCCTACAAGAAAGAGAAATAGTCTCATCTGTTTGAATTGAGAATTGATAAATGGAAATTGAAATTAGTTAGATTAGAAATTGAGAAATAAGAACCAGTTTACGTCTTACAACCGAGGAATTACCACGTCTTAATTCCCAATGATCAATCTATCACTCCGGTATCGGCGTGTGTCGGCAATTCGCAGACCACCAACGCAGAGAGAAAGAAGCGATGACGAACAATACGATCTCTATTGCCAAATCGACGATGCAGAAGCTGAACAACTGACCGCCAAAGTCTAATCCGTCGCCCGAAAAGATATTACTGGGATATGTGTAATTGATGATCGGCGTAAGAACAGCGACCGATACCAGTGCGATCAGCCAATGATACCAACGGCTGAAACGCACAGAGTCGATCATGTAATAGTATATTCCGGCTGCCCCCCACGCCATAAGAGCCGTAACAAGGGCCGCGCTGAAATAGAGATTTTGGTTGTACATCTCGTTGGAGAACTCACGTTCATAATACAAAGCCTCGAAAACCGAGGCGGGAAAAACTAAGAACAACAGCGTAATGACCAGTCCGCTAATCAACAAAATAAAATTTTTCATTTCCTTTTTATACACGTCTTCGTTATACGATTACTTGCTTAATTTAAGTTCCAATTCAAAATAATAGGGCTCACCGGCGGCGTTCTTATGATATGAATTATAAATGCCCTGCAACAAATACTTCAATCCGAACGTAGTTGTTGCAAACGTCCCGCTGCCGATACGAGTGTCATCATCGCTTGAAGAAGCCGCTACCCAGCCCGGCAAACGATTCAGAAGCCTAATCGAAACATTCTGATTATGCTTACAGTCTTTCATTTCCAAGATGAAGATATGCGTCGCCCTACCGATATATTTCTTCTCCGCCGGCGTGATATCCCGTCCCGAGACAGGCCGTATCTCTTTAATCTTCACAACGTCATCAGATGCCACCTGATAGTTGCGAACATCCGTCAGATAGTTGCGATCAATCAACATCTTGCTCAAATCTACGGCCAATGCCAAACGAATATCACCCGAATCGTGATCCGTCTCCACATTTTCTATCCGCGTGATCTGCGTGTCTTGTCCACGCTCCGGCTGGAAACGTCCCCGCAGATCAGGGTTATTCAAGAGCAGAGAATAATACGGACGATAGATGTTCGACGTCTCGAAAAGGTATTCGTTCTCATACCCCCGCATCTCGGAAAACTGTGAGAAAGAGGCATAATTATTGTCCACCGTCAGCCGCGCAATGTTTTTATTGCTTCCCACAAGAATGATATAGTAAGGACGATACCCATTATACGCCACGCCCCTGCTCGGAGAATCATAAGGATAATAAGCTCCGTTATAGCTGCCCCGCATCTTGACAATAAGCATCGACTTCTTCTTCACGGCATCTTTAAACACGGCATTGGTCATTCCCTGTGCTTCGGCAAACACCTTCTGCGGATTGATGCCGCTCATCGAACGCGTAGAATAAATCATATCCGTTACCAAAATGCTCAGCTCGTTATCGCCCGTCTTGTTGAGAATCGTATCAAATATCTTGCCGAAGTCTGTGTACCCCGGATCGCCAATACCCTTTGTCGCCTCAAAAATATTGCTGTCTTCAAGAAACTTCCCCGCGCCTTGCGGATAAGCACTCACCGTACTGTTGACAACAAAAATCCTGTTGTCGCCGCCTGGAAGATTGTTCAGCATCTGCACAATGGCAGCTTTGAACGAACCGTCTCCCTGCGGAGCATCATACGCGATCATACTCCCCGATCGCTCCAAATAGAAGTTAACCCGCAAAAACGCCTGTTCTCCCACACCGATAAACGTGATCGTGCGGGCTGGCCTACGATGCTCAAAGAAGTCGGCAACATACGTCTTCACAGCCTCTGCGTTCAGTCTGTCACCGTCGTAAAACTCTTTGAAATGGTTTTTCTGTGCGTCCAGGAAGCTCTCAATCGTCATCCAGTCGCTGTGATCGATGATTTGGTCGCCGTCGGCCAGCTCCAATAACAGATGATTCAGTTCTTGCTTATGCCTGTTTCCACATCCCGTCAGACCGACAATCAAGGTCAACACGAGTCCAAAGAAAACACTTTTGCTTAATCTTGCCATATCACTTAGACGTTAAACGGCGCACATTCGGTTACGTTCATCGCATGAATTAAGTGAATGGTATGCGCCCTTTTAGGCAGCAAAGGTACAGAAAAAATGTTGAATTACAAATAGTTAACATTGATATTTAATATAAAGCAACACACATCCGACGGTGCATCGCTCGCCAAGAAACGACAAGGGAGGATCGAGATCGATAAAAATCTGCTCGTGAAAAGCATCTACTGGCACGCTAACTAATAGTTAATCGGCGTGCCATAAACGGTTATTTACACGCCAACTAAACGTTATTGGCACAGCCGGATGATGAAACAATAGTCGGCGTGAAGACCAATTAAAATGATGAATTAACCCTGATGCCTTATCCGTTCACGGCTCCGCAACGCGGGCAACGACCTTTGCGGTGGAGCTTGGCACCGCAATTGCCGCAGATGTAATGGGCTCGGCTGTGGGCGAAATAGCGTCGGAGGGCAAAGATCCAATAGGCGATGAGGATGAGATAGCCTATATAATATAAGGTGGTGAGACTGAAAACGATATAGTCGACAGCGCAAACAGCGGCCAAACCGCATAGATACATCACCGCAAATCCGAATGGGAGCTGATGGCGTACATCGTCAACGGCAGCCAGGCCGACAATCAACATCGCCCACACCGAAGCTAAAAAAATGGCCAAAAGTGGTGGAACCGAGAAAGGATTGAGCGTGGGATGATAATAGAAATGTTGCCACACCTCGGGCGCAAAGAGTTGAATGCTGGCATAGAACGTGGCCGACGATGCCACGATGAGGGCCAACAGCGTGGGGTAAAACGAGTCGATGTCGCGGAAGTGGACGATAGGCGCGCATCGGCTTTGCAGTTGTCGGAGCAGGTAGACAATGCCGATGAGCGTGATAATAACCAAAAAGATCAGCGTGTGGACATCTGAAAAGGTGGAAATGAATTGTGAAATAGGATCGTCGGGCACCACTTTGGGCAGCAGATCCGACTCGTGTACCCATCCGAACGTGAATTGATCGCGGGCCACTTGCACCCAAACAGAGTCTGCGAGATCATCAGACAGCATCCGAATGTCGGCCACAACCAGATGATCATGCTTGTAAACGGCAAACGAATCAGTGGGTAAATGGTTGATAATCTCTTCGGGTTGCTGGCGGAAGAGCACCAATGAGTCGGCTTTGACCACGAAGTTATAATTGTTGGTGTAATGATGCGTGGCCGAGAACGATAGTGAGTCGAGTTGGTGTTCGCTGTAATGGGCAGTTGCATCATGGCTTTCGGATCGCTGATGATAACATGATGACAAGCCGATTAACAGCAAGGAAAACGCCAAGAGACAAAAAAAATAGGATTTAAAGCACTGCATAGATGTTCATTTGACACTCGGAACAGTTGAATGCTAAGCGAAAGCGGCGGCCGTCGGGCAGCTGCAAATAAAGAGGTTCGCGCCAAACGAGACGTTTTCCGCCTCTTTTCACGCAGGCGCCTAATGAATATTTAAGACAGTAACGACACTGCATGATCAGAGGTTCGGCCGTCTTCGACAGAGCTTTGACAGTCGAAATCTCAAACGCGCGATCGATGTCGGCCAAGCCATGAGCTGCATAAAAATCGCGAGCAGCAGTGTTGGCGACATTGAACAGATAAGAATGTGCACGATATTCAGGCTGCCAATATCGCGCCTTTGCAACCTCTTTATCGAGTGGTTGCGATTTCTTCGGCTTGGGAGAATCGATCGAAATATGCTCGATAGCTGTGCGTCGGAGTTCACCCAACAGACTACTGGGAATGAAAAAGCGGTCGGCTTCGTTTTCAATCACCACTTCCGCGCATTCATAAGGCGTATTGCCGAGTTTGGAAAGCTGGCGGACCATATTGTCGTATTGCGGCTTTTGCGCTGTGTCCGCAGCAAAAGAGACCGTGGCTTCACCTGCTTTGACATCGAAACCGACAACTTGCGGAATGATTCGCAATGAAAATCCGTCTGCCGTTCGGGCAAGAATCATCCGCACCGGAATCTTTCTGACGGCCGTCTGATGGGCCAAGGCTGCTTCAAAAGCACGGTCGTTATTACGGTAAAGAGCTGTTCCCGGACGCAGATCAAGCGGCATTTTAAACGGAAACAAACGATTGCCTTCAACGCGATTGACACGAAATCCTTCTAATTCACGCGCTTGATTGATGAAGCAAAGACCGTCTCCGTTGGTGAAAGCAGCCGTGCCCGCCACATTGAATGAGTCTTTGCGAATCTCTTTGACATGTCCAACAGGTTCGCCAATGGCTTTCGGCGTGTCGAAAGAAGCAATGTCGGCGCGACGTCCATAAATGAAATATGAGGTGAAACCGCGATTGAATGTCTTCTTCAAATCGGGCGTAAAGGAATAAGAAACACGGCCAACAGAAGCGCGACGATAGCGATCAGGATGCGCGGCAACGAGTTGATCAAGTTGCTGACTGTATGCCGACACCACGTTTTTCACGTAATTCACGTCTTTCAGTCGGCCCTCGATTTTGAACGACGACGCACCGGCTTCGGCCAAATGTTCGATATGCTCGATCCTACACATATCTTTCAGCGACAACAAATGGCGCTGGTGCTCGATCGTTTGGCCGTCGGCGTCTTTGAGATCAAACTTCAATCGGCAAAACTGTGCACATTCGCCACGATTCGCACTACGATTGAAACAATGTTGAGAAGCATAACACACGCCTGAATAACACACGCAGAGCGCACCGTGAACGAAGACTTCGAGCGCCATATCTGGCACGGCATGGTGGATGGCGGCAATCTCTTCGGCCGACAATTCACGGGCCAAAACAGCGCGCTCAAAGCCCAACGACTGCAACCACGACACCTTTTCGGCCGTTCGGTTATCCGTTTGCGTCGAGGCATGAAGAGCCAACCGCGTCTTCCCGGTTATCTCCCGCAGGATGCCCATATCCTGAATGAGCAACGCATCGACACCGGCCGTTTCGAGTTCCGAAATCAAACGCACGGTGTCAGCTAATTCATCGTCATAAATCAGGGTGTTGATCGTCACATAAACTCGTGCCGCAAAGCGGTGTGCATACGTGCAGAGACGGTGTATGTCAGCGACGGAATTCCCTGCCGCAGCTCTCGCGCCGAAGCGGGGAGCGCCCATATAGACGGCGTCCGCACCATGATCGATGGCAGCAATGCCGCATTCGAGATTCTTGCAGGTGCCAGAAGTTCAAGCGATTGAATCGTTTGCATGCGAGACATAATAATTGATCCAGTTCGAAAACAGCAAGTTGGCATGCGCGCGCCACGTCACCAACGGAGGATTCGAAGCGTTATCGTCAACGTAATAATGCCGTGGCATTTCCACATCCGTGCGCTTGCCGAGATCGCGTCGATATTCCTCATCAAGCGTCGTGGGCGCATACTCCAAATGACCGGTGATGAAAAACTCGCGACCTCCGCGTGCCATGATCATACTGACACCGCTCTCGGCCGACTCGGCAATCAATGTCAGTTCTTCGCGTCGAAGTATGTCCTCGCGCCGGAGTTCCGTATGTCGGCTGTGAGGCATGTCAAACACGTCATCAAATCCACGAAAAATAGGTAATTGCGCATGAAGCGTATGCTGACGAAAGATACCAAACATTTTCTTGGGTAACGGATATTTGGGTATGCCATAATGATAATACAATCCCGCTTGAGCCGCCCAACAGATGTAAAGTGTGCTCCTCACGTGTGTGCGAGACCATGAGAAGATGCGCGTTAGTTCGTCCCAATAATCCACATCTTCAAAGGCCAGCATCTCGACCGGCGCTCCCGTGACGATCAAACCGTCAAACTCGTTGTCTGCAAGTGCTTCAAAGTCGGTATAAAACATCCTCATGTGCTCCGCGGGCGTATGCTTCGGCGTATGACTGTTGAGCGTCATCAGACAGATTTCTATCTGCAACGGCGTGTTCGAAAGCAAGCGAATCAGATCCGTCTCCGTCGTCACTTTCAGCGGCATCAAATTCAGTATCGCGATTCTCAAAGGTCGGATATGCTGCAAACCGCCATGCACACGACTCGCCACAAAGATATTCTCCTGCTTCAACAATTCGATCGCAGGCAACCGATCAGGCAATTTCAGCGGCATTCTCTATCCTTTCTCGTATTCACAAACATCACAAAGGTCTATCCATTAGTCAACCTATTTCAACAAATCCGGGCGCAATCGTTTCGTGCGTTCATAGCTCTGCTCGATCTCCCAATCCTTGATCTTGGCCTCGTTCCCACTCAAAAGGATATCCGGCACTTTCCAACCCTTATAGTCGGCAGGACGTGTGTAAATCGGAGCCGACAGCATATCATCCTGGAAACAATCGGAAAAAGCACTCTGCTCGTCGCTGATCACCCCCGGCACCAGTCGCACAATGGCATCGGCCATGACAGCCGCCGCCAGTTCGCCACCCGTCAAAACATAGTCGCCGATAGAAATCTCGCGTGTGATCAAATGATCGCGCACGCGCTGATCTATCCCCTTATAATGTCCGCAAAGAATAATCAAATTCCCTTTCAGCGACAAATCATTGGCCACATGCTGACTGAAAGGCTCGCCGTCGGGCGTCGTAAAAATCACTTCGTCATAAGTCCGCTCCGCTTTCAGCGCCGAAATACAACGGTCGATAGGTTCGCATTGCATCACCATTCCGGCAAATCCGCCATAAGGATAATCATCCACCCGCCGCCATTTGTCCAGTGTATAATCGCGCAGATTGTGCAGACAGATCTCGGCCAACCCCTTTTTCTGTGCGCGGGCCAAAATAGATTCGTTGACGAATCCCTCAATCATTTCAGGCAATACGGTTACAATATCTATTCTCATCGTGATGACAAAGTTAGTGAAAAATAACATCCCGATCATGTGTTTGTCGTTAAAAAATGTTTGCCTCATCTTGCCCTCCCCATCCTCTCGCAAAGCAAAAGGGTGAAAAGACAGCCTTCACCCATCTTTTCACCCTTTCATCTTTAAATCATTCTGCGTCTTTTCCACCGTTTCTACGGTTTCGCCTTCTTGTTTTTCTCCTTGCGTTTGGGGTTATCCACTTCCACCTCGAGCTTCTTCAAAGCCTGGCGGATAGGTTCTTTCCAGGTGAGCACCAGCTTGGCAGGCTTCAGACACGCTGCCGTCACGTCCTCCTCTTTTGCCACCATCTTCGAGGGAACCACCACGCGAATCGAGAAGATGTCGCCCAGGTCGATGCCGATGCCCAACCGTGCACACTCTATGATGAGGTTGCGCAATGTGATAATCACGTTGCGGGCATCGCCCTCGCTCAACGACGTTTCTTTCACGATGCGCTCGAGCACCAATTCCGGTGTCAACTTCTGCTGTCCTTTTTGCACAGCGATAAACACCGTCTGTCCTTTCAAACTTCCCATAGTCGCCTTGCGCGACTTTACGCCAAATTCTAACATAATTACTTGTGATTTAATGTGTTAATACTATATGTATGATTCTCATTCCTTTTCTCGTTTTCTACCCAGCGAATGTATCCTCCTCTACCCAGCAGCTGGGTACACCACGACCCATTCGCTGGGTACGCGAGGACACATTCGCTGGGTAGCTTAGCTGCCTCTCCTACATTCCTATCGGCCGATACTTACCATCGCTGTCGTCTGCCTTCCATAAGCGAAAAGCGCTGCTACGATTGTTACTCTGAGCGGTCCCTGAACCTGCTACAGAAATAGTATAATTAGTGAACCCTATACTATATGCGCAGTTCACGGGACTGGGAGCAGGTGTACTCGACCAGTAGTAGCCCAGATATCCATTTTGCATGAAAACTATATTACCGCCACTCTTACCATATTGGCCAAGGGCCGGAAGATAGAAATAATTGTTCATGTTGTTGGCATCCGGCATGTCAGAGGCGATAAGGCTATTCGACACCTGTGCAGGGGCTGTTGAAGTAGTATGATCAATACCATCGGGCGCTGCAATCTTCAGATCAGCTACATTCTTACCATTCGCTGCTGCGATTTTAGTCTGCGTCTTCAACCACATACCACCTTTGGTAAGATGTCCCCCCGTGGCCCAAAGCGTATTGTTATCCCAATGCGGATCTCCATCTTGTACATACCAGCATAACTCATTCACATTGGGGCAAGTGGCAGCCGAGTGAGAAGCAGTAGCAGGAAAAACAGCTTCATTGTACCATCGAGGATCACTATTATTTTGAGGATACAAACTTTCAGGGGCATCACCCATCATATTCTCCATTGGTTGATCACTCTCATGCCCATACCAAAATTCTTGTTGAGCATCCCACAGGTAATATTGATTAGAAATAGGATAATGAGCGACCTTTAAGTCGGCTCTCATGTCGTAATAGTTATTCTCTTCATAGTTGAATATCGGAAGATCTCTGGTAATAGTCCCCTCAAGCGGACCAGGATGGGCCATGAGACCAGAACCTACCAGGTAAAGTTCTGTAGGACTCATCAGCCAATACCGTATACGAAGTTTATGATGGCCCGGAGCAATCACCATATAGGCACCGTTGGTGGAGAGGTTGGCTGACGTGTTGGTCATGGGGAAACCATTGGAATATGCTCCTGTGCCTATTGTGTTTAAGGTGATCGTGTTGCTTGCACCACTGCCCGTGAGCTTCTTGGTTATCGGGTCGAGGGTGTAGGTTCCGGCGATGTTGTTGTCTGAAATGACTTCTATCTTTGTGAGATAACAGTCTTTGAGTAGCGCATCATTGGTGTAAGGTTGGAACACGAGGATAGCGGCTTTGTGATTGAGCTTAAAGCCGAAGCCGGCACTCGAACCTGTGGCAGTGCCGATGCCACAGTCTCCTGCTTCGCCGAGATGTTTGGTGTCGGCAGGCGTAGCTTGTGTCTGTGCTGTAGCAATCGTTACTTGGTCATTGGTGCCATTCTTACCGGGGTAGAACACGGTGTAGCTCGTCCCGGCAAAGGCACCCGAAAGCAGAAACTTATAATAAGATTTTTCGGTGCCACTCACGGCATTGCTGCCGGTCTGCCATATACCGGCATCGTCTTTCACAAAGATGTTGTCGCCGCTCTCCCAAAAGAAATTACCCGTATCGTAGTCAAGTGAAGTGCGAGTCTGTGTGGACTCTTTGCCTGCCACAAAGGTGGTATAGCCTTTGGTGTTTGGCTCATTCTTTTGTTCGCCAGTCTGTGTGGTATCATCGCTTGCGCAAGCTGTTGCCAATAACAGCGTGGCTGCAAATATCCATTTTGTTTTGTTCTTGTTCATTGTTACTTGTTCTTTTAATTGGGTTTTTATTCGTTCCATAATGAGTTTCCTCCCTCGGAAGATGAGCTGGGGATGAGGCTTTCCTCTTCTTCCTCATCAAACCATCCTTGTTTAGCCGAACTCGGCCCTGTGCCATGATGCCCGGGATTGTGTTGGCCGCTGAATGTTTGTAATAAGCTCTCTGTCTGCAACCCGCAGACATTGATTGCGGGCTTCGCGTAAGCCCATCTCTCTAATTGATTTTGTTTCATAATCGCTATGTTTTGAGTGAACAATTCGTGAAGTTTTCCCTCTTGCCGAGTTGACAAAAGGATATGAAAAGGCGAACAAAGGGAACTCTCGTGAGCCCTTTGTTGATAGACGTTTAGCCGTCTTCCCTCGCGCGCGCGTAAGGTGAAGCCGCGAAGGTGTCTACGCCAGGTGCGATGTGTGTGTTAAGACTTTTTCCGAGATATGCAAATATAAAGCGTTAAAAGATGCAAGAGAATTGGTGCTCTTTTGCATGCCCTTATTGTTGCTGTTTATATTTGTTCTTATTGTCATATCTTTAATTCTTTAATTGTTCAGACCCCTATCCCCCTAACTTAGGGGGCTAAGGAAAAAGAAACCGGGGGCAAAGGTAAATAAAATCTATTAAAGCAGCAAACATTTCTTATATAAATAATATGATTCTTTGATGATGACGCATTCGCATCTCAACCTTCTGACAAGAGATGTGATGGGGGTATGCCTATTGAGAAGTCGTATACTTGTGGGGCAGCCCAATGGGAGTTGTGGGGCACAAGTCGTATACTTCTCAGGCAGCCCTTTCAAAATCTATGGTGCTTTATATGAGCAGGTAAGAAAAACTTTGTATCTTTGCAAGGCGATTCATTACTGATGATGGAAGAAAAAGAACAATTTGAACTCCTTGATCATATTAAGCTTCCGACCGACTTGCGGAAGCTGAGCATCGAACAACTGCCGGAGTTGTGCGACGAACTGCGCCGAGATATTATTAATAAGGTGTCGGTCAATCCGGGACACCTGGCTTCGAGCCTGGGAGCCATCGAGATCACGGTGGCCTTGCATTATGTTTTTGATACGCCCGACGACCGAATCGTGTGGGATGTGGGTCACCAGGCTTACGGGCACAAAATGCTGACGGGGCGACGTGAGGCCTTCTGCACCAATCGCAAGCTGCACGGGGTGCGTCCGTTTCCCACACCAGTGGAAAGCGAATACGACACGTTCACCTGCGGGCACGCTTCCAACTCGATTTCGGCCGCGCTGGGAATGGCTGTTGCTGCCAAAAAGACGGGACAGGCCGCGCGCCACGTTGTGGCTGTGATCGGCGATGGGGCCATGAGTGGTGGGCTCGCTTTTGAGGGGCTGAACAATGTGTCGTCGACACCGAACGACCTTCTGATCGTGCTCAATGACAACGATATGAGCATCGACAGAGCCGTGGGTGGCATGGAGAAATATCTCCTTTATTTGGACACCAACGAAACATACAATCGGATGCGCTTCAAGGCGTCGCAATGGTTGCACAGCAAGGGTTATCTCAGTGAGAGTCGCAAGAAGGGTATTCTCAGGCTAAACAACGCCATCAAGTCGGCCCTCAGTCACCAGCAAAACATCTTCGAGGGCATGAACATCCGTTACTTCGGACCGTTTGACGGGCATAACATCAAAGAGATCGTCCGTGTGTTTCGCCAGCTGAAAGAGATGAAAGGCCCCAAGTTGCTGCATCTACACACCACCAAGGGTAAAGGCTTTGAGCCTGCCGAAAAAGAGGCGACCATCTGGCATGCACCCGGCAAGTTTGATCCCGCCACGGGCGAACGACTCACCCAAACCAACGATCATGAACCGCCACGCTTTCAGGATGTCTTCGGTCACACGCTCTTGGAACTGGCTCGGAGCAATCCGAAGATCGTCGGAGTGACGCCGGCTATGCCAACGGGCTGTTCGATGAACATCATGATGAAGGAAATGCCCGACCGCACATTCGACGTAGGTATCGCCGAGGGACATGCCGTGACGTTCTCGGGCGGCATGGCTAAGGATGCTGGTGCCTTTCTGCAACATATACAGCTCGTTCTCACAGCGCGCTTACGACAATGTGATTCACGACGTGGCGTTACTCAATCTGCCGGTGGTCCTCTGCTTGGATCGGGCCGGGCTCGTGGGCGAAGATGGCCCGACGCATCACGGCGTGTTCGATATCGCCGCGCTGCGCTCCATCCCCCACCTCACGATCGCCAGTCCGATGGATGAACACGAGCTTCGGCGCCTGATGTACACGGCCCAACTGCCCGATAAGGGCGCCTTCGTGATTCGTTATCCCCGCGGCCGAGGTGTACTCATCGATTGGAAGTGCCCGTTAGAAGAAGTACCCGTGGGCACCGGCAGGCGGCTTCGTGACGGAACCGATGTGGCCGTGTTGAGTGTCGGACCGATAGGCAATCGTGTGGAAGAGGCGATCCGGTCTCTGAACGGTGCACGCAGTGTGCTCATTATGATATGCGGTATATCAAACCGTTGGACGAGGCACTGCTGTCCGAGATCGGTGCACGATTCGGCCGCATCATCACCATCGAAGACGGCATGCGCAATGGCGGCTTCGGTTCGGCCGTATTGGAATGGATGAGCGACCACAACTATCGTCCGCAGATTACGCGGATGGGGATCGACGACAACTTTGTTGAACACGGCAGTGTGGAGCAACTGTATGAGATTGTCGGGCTCGACGTCGAAAGCATCAAGAACAACATTATGAATGAGGATTAGATATGAAGATTATCATCGTTGGCGCTTATGCCATCGGGACACATTTGGCCAAACTCTTATCACGTAATAACCAGGAGATCACGCTGATTGACGAGAACGAGGAGAATCTCGAAAGACTCCGCAGCGACTTTGATCTGCTCACCATCCATGCTTCGCCCACCTGTATTCGTACGCTGAAAGAGGCTCGCGTGTCGAGCACCGACTTGTTTATAGCAGTGACACCCAACGAATATCAGAACATCACGGCCTGCTCTTTGGCCCACGCGTTCGGCGCCAAGAAGACCGTGGCGCGCATAGATAACTGTGAATACCTGCGCCCCGAAAACGAGGAGGTGTTCAAGCAAATGGGGATCAGTTCGCTGATCTATCCCGAAGAACTGGCAGCTAAGGATATCGCCAATGGCTTGAAGATGAGTTGGGTGCGGCAACGATGGGATGTGCACAATGGTGTACTCGTGATGCTTGGCATCAAACTGCGTGAGAGTTGCGAAATCCTTAATCAGCCGCTCAAAGACCTCTGCGGCCCGGACGATCCTTATCATGTGGTGGCCATCAAGCGCGGTCAAGACACAATCATACCTGGCGGTAACGATGAACTGAAGCTCTATGATGTTGCTTACTTTATGACCACACGCAACTATATCCCTTACGTGCGTAAAATAGTGGGTAAGGAACATTATGTAGACGTGAAGAATGTGATGATTATGGGCGGCGGCAATACTACCGTACGCGCGATTCAAAGTATTCCTGACTATATGGAAGTCAAGATCATCGAGAGAGATGAGCACCGGTGTGAGCAGCTCAACGAGATCCTTGACGATAGCCACACGCTGGTCATCAATGCCGACGGCCGGGATGTGTCGTTGCTCGTGGATGAGGGAATCAGAAACACCCAGGCTTTCGTGGCCATGACCGGCAATGCCGAGACCAACATCCTGGCTTGTCTGACGGCTAAACGTATGGGGGTGAGGAAGACCGTGGCGATGGTCGACAACATCGACTATATAGATATGGCCGAGAGCTTCGATATCGGAACCATCATCAATAAGAAAGCTATTGCCGCAAGCCATATATATCAGATGATGCTCGATGCCAATGTGCACAACGTCAGATTTCTCACGGCTACCAATGCCGACGTAGCCGAGTTTATTCCTGTGCCGGGGTCGAAAGTAACCCGTAAGCCGGTCAAAGACTTGGGACTCCCTGCGGGGATGACCATCGGCGGTTTGGTGCGCAATGGCGAGGGACAGCTCGTGTCGGGTAACACCCAGATCGAGGCCGGCGACACAGTGATGGTGTTCTGCAATAATCTCGGAATGACCAAGATAGAGAAATTCTTCATATAGCCATGATCAACGGGAAAATAGTCTATAAGATCTTAGGTTCGTTGCTGTTTATTGAGGCTGCGCTGCTGTTGATCTGTCTGGGGATGTCTTTTTATTATAACGAGGACGATATCATCGCTTTCTTGATTTCTGCAATCACCACGACATTGTTTGGCTTTGTCTTCAAACACAAGGGCTATGGAGCTGACAACGCGATGGGTCGGCGCGATGCTTATCTTGTGGTGACACTCTCTTGGGTGATATTCAGTCTCTTCGGTACACTACCGTTTCTCATTAGCGGGTATATCACGAACTTTACGGATGCCTACTTCGAAACGATGTCGGGCTTCACCACCACCGGTGCAACGATCTTAGACAATGTAGAAGTGTTGCCCCATGGACTCCTCTTTTGGCGTTCGCTGACTCAGTGGATCGGTGGATTGGGAATCGTGTTTTTCACCATTGCGCTGTTGCCTTCGCTGGTCGGAGGGTCTGTCAGGGTGTTTGCCGCCGAAGCCACAGGACCTATCAAAAGCAAGTTACATCCTCGGTTGAGCACCAGTGCTAAATGGATATGGACCATATATCTCGTGTTGACCATCGCCTGTATCGGCACTTACTTCCTCTTTGGAATGGGATGGTTTGACAGTTTAAACTATGCGATGACCACCACAGCCACCGGTGGGTTTTCTACACACAACACCAGCACAGAGTTCTTCCGTTCACCCGCGTTGGAATATGCCAATACCCTTTTCTGTTTCTTGTCCGGTGTAAACTTCACACTACTTTATGCAGCCGTCGTTAAGTTTCGTCCCGGTTCGCTATTCAAGAATGCCGAGTTCAGGTTTTACCTGATGCTGGTGCTCGGTTTTACAGCATTCATTATGATCGAACTCATCACCCGCCGCGGTTACGACATCGAACATGCTTTCCGTTGCGGTATTTTCCAGGTGGTATCATTCATCACCACAACCGGATTATTCAACGACGACGCCGGACAGTGGCCGCACGTCACGTGGGTGGTGTTGGCTCTTTGTATGTTTTTCGGTGCCTGCTCGGGAAGCACGAGTGGCGGATTGAAATGCATTCGAGGCGTGATGCTGGTCAAAATCATCAAGAATGAGTTTCGCCGAATCCTGCATCCCAACGCCGTTCTGCCATTGAAGATAGACGGCGTAAACATCGAACAATCTAAGCGCGTCACGCTGTTGGCTTTCCTCGCGGTCTATCTCATCCTCTGTCTGATCTGCTCTTTCACGATGATAGCCTTCGGAATCGACAACACCAATGCCATTACCATTACCCTGAGTGCACTCGGCAATGTAGGTCCGACACTGGGTATCGAGATCGGACCAACTATGTCATGGAGCATGTTACCCGACTTTGCCAAATGGATGTGTTCACTGCTGATGCTTGTCGGTCGTTTGGAGATATTCAGCGTATTGGTGATCTTCACCCCGGAGTTTTGGAATAAGAACTGACATAACAATAAATAATTTCCTAAAATAAAAAAGACGATGACACCTTTTAAATTCAATCCGCTGCTCAAACAAACCATTTGGGGTGGCGATAAGATCATACCGTTCAAACATCTGACGGATAACATCGAGAATGTTGGCGAGAGTTGGGAGATCTCAGGAGTGAAAGACAACGAGTCGATCATTGCCGACGGCCAGTACAAAGGACGTAAATTAAACGATGTAGTAGCCGAGTTGAAGGATCAACTCATCGGAGCCGAAAACTACAAGCGGTTCGGTAACGACTTCCCTTTGCTGATCAAGTTTATCGATGCACGCCAAGACCTTTCCATTCAAGTGCATCCCACCGACGAAATGGCACACAAGCAGGGTAAGCCCCGTGGCAAAACCGAGATGTGGTATGTGATGGAATCGGAGCCCGAAGCACATCTCCGCTCGGGTTTGAAGCAACAGATCACCCCCGACCAATATAAAGCAATGGTGGCAAACGATACGATTTGTGATGCCATTGCAGACTATGCCGTGAAAGAAGGGGATTGTTTCTTCCTCCCCGCAGGCCGCATTCACAGTATCGGAGCAGGGTGTTTCCTGGCCGAAATCCAGCAAACCAGCGATGTGACTTACCGCATTTACGATTTCAAACGCAAAGACAAGGACGGCAATTATCGGCAACTTCACACCAAAGAAGCGGCCGAATGTATTAATTATAACGTTGAGAAAGATTATCGAACGACGTATGTGCCGCAGCGAAATCAAGGTGTTTCGCTCGTGCGTTGTCCCTATTTCTGCACCGCAGTGTATGATCTCGACAAGCCGATGACGCTCGATTATTCTGCACTCGACAGTTTCGTCATTTTTATCGGCATCAAAGGCGCCGGCACATTTACCGACAATAAGGGAAACACCTTCACGCTGCAGGCCGGCGAATCAGTGTTGGTTCCTGCCACGACCAAGACTTTAAAGGTTGAGGGAACTGTCAAGTTTCTTGAAACCTACGTGTGAATCAGCACGTGGAAAGCTAATAAATTCCCACGCAAAGTATCTTCGCAAAGCGCAACTAACCGCCACTCAAATATCAGAGTTGATAAGTGCACGGGTGTAAATCCAAATTTACACCCGTGTAAAATTAAATTTACTCCCGTGTAAAATTGAATTTACACCCGTGTAAAATTGAATCTGCTCAGCACGATAGTACTTGTTACCCAACACGATAGTACTTGTTACCCAACACGATAGTACTTGTTGCTCAACACGATAGTACTTGTTAAATAACAAAAAGGCGTTAGTTGTAGAGTAACTAACGCCTTTCGTACAATGATTGACAGTTAATTGGAAAGCAATAACTGTCAACGATCCCTGTTGGCTAAGCCTCAGAGCGGCTTCTCACGATACATATCATTCCACCAAGCGGGATCGTTTTTAAGCCATTTGGCAAACCATGCGAAGATGGTGTTTTGCCACTTGACACGCTTTCTGTAATCCATGATCCAGTGATCTTCGCCTTCTACGGCAACGAAAGCAGTGGGACGCCCCAGCAATTTCAATGCGGTAAACATCTGAATGCTCTCTCCGATAGGCACATTGGTGTCGCTTGTGCCATGAAGAAACAACAAAGGTGTGTGGATTTTATCCGCATTGAACAGCGGACTGTGATCTACATAGAGATCCTTACGCG